>JAGSPR010000021.1 GCA_018262455.1 Deltaproteobacteria bacterium
GCACACGTCGGTCCCCAGGATCATCGAGGGTCACCCCAGCCGGCCGATGAACGGCAGCTCGAGCTCGAACACGTAGGCGGCCACGCCGATGCCCGCCGCGCCCCCGATCACGATGATCAGCAAGGTGATCAGCAAGAACCGCAGCGAGCCGCCGGTCGCGGCGGGAGGCACGATCACCACGCCGCTCTCGTCATCCGCGAGTGCCCGCGGGATCCCGCCCGGCGACGGGTCCGTGGGCGCAACGCCTCCTGCGAGCTCGGCGAGGCTGCGCGGCGGGGCGGGCGGGAGCTTGGCGGGCGGGGCACTCATCGGCGGCGGGTGCACGAGGTGGCTCACGCTCCCCGGCTGCCACAGGGCGGCGGGTGCGATGGTGGGGGCGCGCATGGCCGCCATGCGTTGCGAGGGCGTGCCCGCGTTCCCGACCCCCACCATGGTGTGGATGGGCCGGTCGGGATCCGCGAGCTCGTCGCGCTGTCGGGCGGTGAGCGGGAGATCGATCCGGGTCGGCTGGCCGAGGGTCTCGATCACGTGCTCGAGGTGCGGGCTCGACGTCCGTGGCTTCTGCGAGAACGCCCACTGCACCCACGCCACGATCTCCGGCCGCGTCGCGATCGCGCCGTGCTCGCGCGCCACGTTCGCGAGTGCGGTGCCCATGGCCCCGGCGCTCCGCCAGCGCAGATCGGGGTTGCGTTGCAGCGCGGTCAGCACGATGTCATCGAGATCGTGCGGGCACTCCGGGCTCCACCGCGACGGCCGCTGGATCGGCATCTCGAGGATCTGCACGTAGCCCTCGAAGTCATCCCTGCCCTCGAACAGTGGCCGACCGGTGAGCAGCTCGTGCGCCATGATCCCGAGCGTGAACAGATCGGCACGCGCATCGAGCTTGCCGAGGATGTGCTCCGGCGCGAGGTAGTTGAGCTTGCCCTTGATGACGCCGGTCGCGGTGCGGACGTTCGAGTTCTCGACCTTGGCGATGCCAAAGTCGATGAGCTTCATGCAGCCGGTGTTGGACAGGATGACGTTCGCCGGGGAGATGTCGCGGTGGACGATGTTGAGCGGCAGGCCGGTCTCGTCATCGACGCGGGCATGCGCGTATTCGAGCGCCTCGCAGATCTGGCCCAGGATGCCGAGCGTGACCGCCAGCGGGATGGCACCGGCGGCGGCCCGGCAGTGCTTCATCACCTGCTCCAGCGTCGGCCCGGGCACGTACTCCATGGAGATGAAGTACGTGTCGCCCACTTTGCCGAGGTCGTAGGTCTGCGCGATGTTCTCGTGCTGGAGCTTCGACGCGAGCCGTGCCTCGTTCACGAACGAGTCGACCAGCTGGCGATTCGTCGACAGGTGGCGGAGCAGGCGCTTGAGCGCGACCTCCTTGCGAACGCCCGCGAGGCTCGTCAGCTCGGCGCGGTGCACCGTCGCCATGCCGCCGATCCCGAGCTGCTCGTAGACCACGTATGGCCCGAACTCCTCCGAGGAGTCGTTGTCCACGCGACCAGCGTAGCAGCTCTGGATGGTCACTGCACGGCGACGCCGAGGTGGCGACGAGCAGCGAAGTAGCCGGGGGACACCGAGTACGCGACCAGATCCTGAACCCGCTGGCTCGGGCGTGGGCCGCCGATCGCCTGCGCCTCGCTCGACAGCATGCGCGCGGTGGCGGCGAGCTCGCCGGAGATCAGCAAGCCGGCACGCTGGGCGGTGGCATCGACCGCGGCGCGCCAGCGCGCGAGATCGGGTTGCTCGGGCAGCAGGGTGACCAGGGTGGCCAGCGCGTCCCTGGTCTGCCGCGGCGCGCGCTTGTGCAGCTCGGCGAGCACCGCGCCGGTGAGCGGCTCGAGCTGCGGGCGCGCGAAGGTCGGGTTGCCGACGAGCTGGGCGGCAGCCGCGAGCGCCGCCTCGAGCTCATCGACGGTGGCGAGCGTGAGCTTCAGGTAGTAGGCCGGCCGCAACAGCGCGATCATCGAGCCCACCGCCGCGGCGATCTCGGTGTCGCGATAGCCGGTCATGAGGTCGCGTCCCACGATCACCGCGGGCGCGAGCCGACCCTTCTCGATGCAGTTCGCGAGCAGCAGCCGGCCCGAACGTCGGGGCTGGATGTAGACATCGGGGAGCGAGACGTTGAGGACGCGTGACGCGTGGCGGAAGATCTTCGCGACCACGCCGGTGCCGTGCTCGGCCGGCATGCGTTCCTTCGCCTTGAGCTCGAAGCTCTTCGCTGGCCCCGCGCGGTGGGCGACGGCGGCCTCCCACGTCAACCCGAAGATCGCGCTGATCGTGCGGTCCTCGTCGGGGTGACGCACGAGCTCCCACGCGTCATCGTCGAGGATGCCGCGCGCCTTGCTGACCTCGTGGGCCTGGTACCGGCGGTACAGCGCGGTCTCTTCGCTGGTCGCCTGCTTGAGGACCACCAGCGCGCGGCACACGCACCAGGCCTCGTCGATCCGGCCGGCGTCGAGGCTCGCGCGGCCGAGCGCGCGGTACGCATCGGGGTTGGTGGGGTCGATCTCGACGATCCTGGCGGCGCGTCCGGAGACCACCGGCCGGGTCGCGCCGAGCTGGGCAGCGGGCTGGCCACCGAGCTGGGCAGCGGGCTGGCCACCGAGCTGGCCACCGAGCTGGCCATAGAGCTCCGCGAGCACCCGTGCACGCTGCGGCGACTTGTCAGGGTCGAGCGCATGGGCGACCTCGAACGCCTCGATCGCGCTCTGAGGGTGGAGCAGGCGCGTGCGGTAGATCTCGCCCAGCGAGTGCCAGAGCTGCATCAGCAGCGGATCCGCCTTGGGCAGGCGCTTGATCATCCGGCGATGCGACTGCTCGAGGTACTTCCAGTTGCCGTCGGAGGCGACCAGATCGTGGATCGCGTGGAAGGCCTGGAGGGCGCGCGACCGCGTGACCTCGGCGAGCGGGTCCTGGGCGAACAGCTCGTCGAGCGCCTCCTCGTAGCATTCGAGCGCGCCGGTCCGGTCCTTGAGCTCGGTGCGCCGGATCTCCGCCGATGCGATCAGGTAGACGCCTCGGCGCACGCGATCGGTCTCGTGCTCGAGGAACCGGCCGATCGTGTCGACCGCGGCCTTCCACTGCCCGGTCTCGGTCTGCAGATCGAGCATCCGCTGGAGGATGCGGCGGTTCGAGCTGTCTAGCTCGAGCGCCTCGACGTACGTCGACATCGCGCGCGGCACGTTCGCCAGCTGGTCGCGATAGAGATCGCCGATCCGCTCGAGCAGCCCGACGCGCTCCGGCGCCGGGACCTTGGCGGCGAGGCTGCGCAGGGTCGCGATCGCTTCGTCGACATGGCCACGGGCGAGGTGGAGCTCGGCCAGATCGTCGAGGGTCTCGCGATGGCCCGGGTCGGTGTCGAGGACCTTCTGGTGGAACATCAGCGCCTGCGGCAGCTTGCCGAGCTCGGTGTAGATCCGGGCGAGCTGGCGGTAGACGCCGAGCAGCTGCTCGCGATCGAGCGCGGTCGAGTAGCGGGTCGCGATCGTCTGATAGGAGGTGGCCGCGGCGTCGAGCGCGTTGCTCCGGTGGAGCGCAACCGCGCGCTCGAGCAGCATCGCCGCGCTCTGATCGAGGCCACACGCCAGGTCGTAGAGCCTGATCGCCTGCGCGAACTGGCCGAGCTCGACGGCGCAGCGGGCGGCCCGCGCGTAGAGATCGAGCTGCTCGGCAGTCGGCAGCTCACCGGCACGCTGGAGCTGCTGCTCGAGGTGAGGCCACAAGGTCGCCCACTGCCGGGTGTCGTGGAGGAGCTCGGCGAGTGCCACCTTGGCGTCGGCGTGCTCGGGATCGATCTCGAGGATCCGGAGCAGGGTCGTGCGTGCGCGCTCGGTGTCGTCGAGCCGATGGCGATACACCCACGCGGCGTCGACGAGCAGGCGCAGGATCTCCGGCTGGGTCGTCGAGAGCTGGGCGGCGCGCAGGAGCTCCTCTCCGGCGGCGACCAGCTTGCCTTGCTGGAGGTGGACGCGCGCGAGGCCCTCGTGCGCCTGCGGATTGTCAGGGTCCACCCCGATCGCGGCCGCCAGGCTCACCTGCGCGCCGCGAGCGTCGCGCGCGCTCAGCTGGACCTGTCCCATCCGCTGGAGGTAATCGCCTCGCGCACGCGGATCGGTGGTGACCTCGAGCAGCCGCTGCAACATCTCGATCGCGGGCTGCCACTGGCCCGCGCGATCGTGCAGCCGGGCGAGCGCATCGAGCGCGGCGCGATGCGCCGGCTCCGCCGCCACGACCTGCTCGTACGCCGCGATCGCGCCCTCGAGATCGCCCTGCCGGTGCTCGAGCAGGCTTGCCAGCTCGACGAGCAGCGCGCCGCGCTCGGGCCCTTCGGGGAGCAGCTTGAGGTGGGCTCCGCGGGCCCCGGCGAGCGCCGCCCATTGTTCGTCCTCGCGCAGCGCCGCCGCGAGCCCGTCGTGGGCGGCGAGGTTGCGTGGGTCGAGGGCGAGCAGCTTCTGCCAGCATGTCGCCGCGCGGTGAAACCGGCCGCTGGCGTGCCAGGCCGCCGCGATCTCGCCGTAGCCCTCCAGCTGCTCCGCCCGGTTGCCGGAGTCAGCCTCGGCCTCGCGCGTGTCGAGCAGGCCATCGATGTGCCCGGTGGCCTGGTAGACGCGCTGGATGCCGTGGAACGCACCGACGTGCTTGCGATCGAGGGCGAGCGCGTCGCGAAATGCTTCCACCGCGTCGTCGGGCCGGGCGAGGTGATCGGCGAGGATATTGCCGAGCTCGATGTGCAGCTCGACCAGCATCGCGTTCGAGGTCGTGCCGGCGAGCGCGTCGATCAGCTGGGGCAGCAGGTCACCGAGAGCGGCCCACGCCTCGGTGGCCAGGTACAGCCGGTGGAGCGCGACGAGGATCGAGGTCGAATCGGGATCGTCCGCGAGCGCGCGCATGTAACACGCGATCGCCTCGGGCAGCTGACCGAGCCGCGACTCGTGGATCTCGCCGATCTCGGCGTACAGATCGCTGCGCGGTCCCGGATCCTGTTCCGCCTGCGCGCGCTTCGAGAGCACCGCGATCAGATCCTGCCAGCGACCATCGGCTCGCAGCAGCTCGATCAACTCGGTGAGCGCGTCGAGGTCGCTGGGGTTCAGCCGCAGCGACCGTTCGAGGGTCTGCACGGCGTCGTCGTGGTTGCCCGCGCGATCGCGCATCCACTGGCCGATGAGGTGCCACACCCGCGCGGCGGCCTCGGGATGCGCGGGCTCGAGATCCTGGGCGAGCGAGCGGGTCTCGGCGAGGATCTCGTCCCACGGGTTCGCGGTCGCGCCGAGCCGATCGAGCTGCTCGAGCACGTGGGGCGCCTCGGGATCGCGGCGGAACACGGCGATCCAGACGAGGAACGCGGCCCGCGGATCGGCGACCCTGTCCTCGTAGATGTGCGCCACCGACTTGAGCCCATCGAGGCCCGCCTGGGTATCCGCGCGCGCGGCATCGTCGAGCAGCAGGGCGGTCAGCGGCTGCCACTGCCCGCGGGTCTCGTAGAGGGTCGCGAGCTCGCGCGTCGCGATCCCGTGCGGCTCCCAGCGCAGGATCTGCTCGTAGGCCTCGATCGCGCGCTCGTCTTCGTCGAGCCGCTCGCGCGAGATCGCGGCGACGTTGAGCAGGATCGCGATCCGGGCGCGCTTGTCGTCGGTGAGCGCGACGCGCTTCTCGAGCAGCTCGACGCATTCGAGCCAGCGCCCCTGCTGGACGAGCAAGCCCTCCAGCGCATCGAGCACCCGCGGGTCGCCGGCATCGATCGTCTGGGCGGTGCGCCAGGCCTCGATCGCCTGATCGGGTCGACCGAGCCGCTCGACCAGGACCCGCCCGAGCTCGAGCAGCAAGTCGAGCTGCTCGTCCTCGTCGGGGTCGCCATGCGCCATCCCCTCGTTGACCAGCTCGCGGATCCCGTCGACGAGCTCCTCCCACGCTTGCGCCTGGCGGTGCGCGGCGAGCGCGGCTCGCTTGCCTGCGAGATCCGCCGCCGAGACCTCGAGCACGTAGCTGAGCGTGGTGGCGCGCCGGATCGGGGCCATGACCGTCGATCGGCCGGACAGCACGCGTGACAGTGCGCGGCTGCTCGCCTCGACGAGCGGGAACAGGTCCGCGACGGCCTCCTCCGCCAGCGTGGCGTTGCCGCTGTGCGCGTACACGAACGCGACGGTCCGCCCGCCGAGCAGGATCGGCAGGATCACCGCCATCTGCGGGGCACCGCCGAGCATGTCGAGGAAGCCATCGACGAAGCCTTCGCCCGTCGAGACCGGTCCGATCGAGGGTGTGCCGGTCGCGATCGCGGTCTCGAAGGCGGCCATCGTCTGCCGCGGCAGCCGAAGCATGTGGACCTGGTCGCAATCGAAGCTGTCGTCGGCGATCGCGCGCCGGCCGCGCAGATCGTCGGTGTGCACCGAGATCAGCGCCGCGAACCGGGTCCGCGAGAGCGCCGCCTGCAGGAGCAGATCGAAGATCTGTTCGCGGTCCGTTGCGCGCTCGATCTCCAGCGCTGCATGGGACGGCTCGAGAGGAGTGTCCGTCGTCCCTGAGGGTTCGGCGCTCACAGCTCGGACGAGACTATGCCAGCGCCGGCGCGCGCGCGAGGCCCCAATCCTGCGAGCTGCGGTTGGCCACGCCAGGTCGGGCGTGAGGGGTAGGTGCGTGGTGGTAACCCCCGCCCTTGCCGGACTAGACTGCGGGGGCATGACCAAACGCGACAACCACCCAGATCCGACGATGGAGCTGTCGGTGAGTCAGCTCGTCGTGCCCAAGCCACCCGGTCCACCGACGAACCTGCCCGTCGACGATCGCAGCGCCTGGGGCCAGCTCGTGGTCGGTGCCGACGAGTTCGCGCCGGCACCCAAGCTGCCGCATGCGCCTCGCCGGCGCTGGCCGCTGGTGGCGCTGGCCGTCGTCGGGCTCGCCGGGGGCGCCTTCGCGGTGTACTGGGTCACGCGCGACGACCGGCCGGTCCCCGCGCCCGGTGGGGCGACCCCAGCCGTCGTGCCCGTCGCGAGTACACCGGATGCAGCCGTCGTCGGCGTCGCGGCGGCCCGCGACGCGGCGGTCGAGCTGACCGTGACCCCCGACGCGGCGGCCGCGCCGATCCCCAACGACGCCGCGATCGACGCCATCTCGGGCGTCGCCGCGCCGATCGCACCTGCGCCGGCGGTCAGCAAGCAGCGGCCAAGGCCTGCCAAGAAGCCCGCGCCGAAGCCCAAGCCTGCGCTCAAGCAGAAACGTCGCTAGGCGTGATACATGCGCAGCCATGCGCAGGCTCCGCTCTCTGACGATCGTGCTCGGGCTCGGCGGGTGCTCCACGTCGAAGCAGGACTGGTTCGAGAAGTTCGAGGAGCTGACCGTCGACGGCTTCTGCGCGCCGACCCAGTATTTTCGCCAGTGCTTCGAGATCGACGAGGCTGGCTGTCGCAAGCTGGCCAGCGAGACGATCCACGCCTGCGGGATGAAGACCTTCGACCAGCTCCCCGACCGGCTCGACCGCGCCGATGGCGAGAAGTTCGGCCGCATCATCGGCAGCTGCGCCGGGGGCGAGTACGACCGCCGGATGGCCGCGCAGGGCAAGCGCCACGGCGGCGGCAAGTGCGACGATCCGACCGCGTGGGTTCCGTAGACGCTCCGAGTTACCCGGACAGCTCGAGCTCGGCCACCAGCGGCGCGTGCAGCGATCCCACGGGCTCGATGCCGGCGACCTCCAGCTCGTACTCGTCGGGCAGTCCCTCGTTGAGGATGGCGCCATCGACGTAGCAGCCCGCGAGCGACGCCGATGCGAGGAGGTGATCGAGCAGCAGGTGCCTGCCTTGATGCAGGACCGTGTAGCGGCGCGGCTCGGCGATCCGATCCTCGAGCGCGACGAGACTCCGGCAGGCGAGTTCCTGATTCCCGGTGTCCTCGACGCTGGCGCGCAGGATCCTGAAGGCGGAATCCGTCACGCCGGCGTTCAGGTCGCCCGCGACGAGGATCTTCGCGTCGCCATCCTCGTCGAGGACGCGATCGATGTGGCGGCGAAGCTCGAGTGCCTGGCCCACGCGCTTGATCGCCGCGAGCAGGTAGCCCTCCGCCCACCCTTGCGAGGTGCGCCAGACCAGCGGCGCCAGCTTCTGGCCCTCGATGCTCGCGGCGAGCGGCGCCCTCAGGTGCGCGTCGAACACGACGAGCGGACGCCCCTCGGGCAACCCGAGATGGACCTCGAGGACCGGGCGGTCCCACTGGACGTGCTCGTCGCGTGGCTTTGGCGTCGTGGTCAGCCGGAGGATCGGTGGCTCCACGAGATCGTGGAAGTGCTGGTGCTCCGCGACGATCGGCAGCCGGCTGAGCACGACGAGGTTGTGCTTGTCGGACGGACCGCCGGAGGCCACGCGGCTCGTCGCGCGCGCGAACGTCGCGTACGGCGTGTCCTCGACCAGCCGGTCGAGCCCTCGCAGCGGGTGCCGCCCGTCCTGCCGGGCGTGCGCGCTGACCTCCTGCAAGCACAGGACGTCCGCGCGGAGCGCGAGCAGCTGCGGGCGGAGCACCGCGATACGCTCGTCGAGCGGGACGTGGCCTCGGCGCGACGCGTCGAGGTTCTCGAGGTTGAAGGTCGCGACGCGCAGCCTCATCGACGTTCGGTCATTTCTTCCAGCTCAAGATCGCTGGGCATGCCGTCAGCGATTTGCATGGCGCGTACCATCGACCGCGCCGCCCGGCCGTCGAGCGACTCCGCGCGGTTTGCGAACCTCTTGCACAGGTGCCGACGACGAGCGCGCCGAATGCGGGCCCTTGCAGGATCGTCAGGGTCCCGACGTGCCGTTGCAACGATCGTCAAAGCTCAGCGAAACACGCGCGTGACCGACCGCGTTGATCAGGAGTAGCCACTGGTTACTGGACCAGTTGATCATCGCGACGGCATCGGTTCGAACACCCTTCGCTCTCGCCCGTGCCCACACCTGCGCGAAGCTACACGTCGGATGGCGAGACGGTGCGACATCGCAGCGTGCCAGCGGGTTCGCAGTGGCCTCGACGGCCAACGTGGTCACCCTGATGGCCACCACGCAGAGTCGCGAGATCGAGCTCGGCGACCTGGCCTGGCTCACCGAGACGAACGTGTAGATGTTCGATGCTGGTGGCGACAGCTCGGCCGAGCCGTCGGCGCGTACCGCATCGGATACGAGGCTGACCAGCTCGGCATCGCTGATCAGGGTCCGCGCGAACTCCTGCGCTTTGGGCAAGTATGCGATGTGGTCGAACCGCGCCGGATCGAAGTCGATCGGCTTGGTCGCGCGCTTGCCGCCCGACGGCAGCGTCTCGACGATCGGCGCCGTCGCACCCGGCGCCGTCGCGCTTGGCACCGACGCGCGTTCGCTAGCGGTCTCCGCGGTGCTCGCCGCGGCCGAGCCGGGTGGGCGGTCGGCTCCTCCGTTCGTCGCGACCATGACGATCCCCGCGATCGCCGTCGGCACGACCAGCGCAGCCGCGACCAGCCAGCGCCTGCGCGCTGTCGAGCTGCTCGGTCGGTCCGCCGCCGCGACACCGCTTCCTGGCAGGCGCTCGAACGCGGTGGCTGCCTGGGAGCGTTCCGCCTGCGCGCCGGCGGTGGCCACCTGCGGCCTGCGTCGCGAGCCTGCGGCGATCGTCGGAGGCTGCGACGTGGGGCCTGGCAGCTCGGCCGTCGGTGTCGCCCGCGGCACCAGCATTCGCCGCTGATCCGGCGGCAACGTCGCGATCGCGTGCGCGAGGGCGTTCGCCATCGCGGTCGCCGTCTGGAACCGTCGGTCGGGATGCTTCGCGAGCGCCTGCAGGATCACGCCTTCGAGCTCGGGCGAGAGCTCCGGACGCATGGTCCGGGGAGACGGCGGCGCCTCTTCGAGGTGCCCCTTCATCAGCTCGAACTCGTTGTCGCCGCGAAACGGGCGCACCCCGGTGACCGCCTCGAACAACACCACGCCTGCCGCATAGACGTCGGTCCGCGCGTCGACCCCGCTGCCGCGGATCTGCTCGGGCGCCATGTAGGCGGGTGTGCCGATCCGCGCGCCGGTCTGCGTGCGAGGCATGGCGCCACCGAGCCATGGCGACAACTTGGCGATGCCGAAGTCGAGCACCTTCGCGCCGCCATCGAGCGTCACCATCACGTTGTCGGACTTGACGTCGCGATGGACGATGCCGATCGCGTGCGCCGCCGCGAGCGCGCCGAGGGTCTCGCACATGACTCTGAGGACACCGCCGATCGGCAGCGCCGGATCGCGGCGAACGACCGCGCGAAGCGTCTCGCCTTCGACGAGCTCCATCATGATGTACGGCCGGCCGTCGGGCAGATGCGAGAGGTCGTACACCTTCACGATCGACGGGTGCTTGATCAGGTTGACCGCCCGCGCCTCGGCGAAGAACCGCGCCACGAGATCGGGACTCTGACTCGACAGCACCTTGATCGCGATCCGCCCGGCGATCTGCGGCTGGATCGCGGCGTAGACCCGCCCCATGCCGCCTTCGCCCAGCACGTACGCCAGCCGGTAGTTACCGACCCTGGTACCGAGCAGCGGGTCGGCGGGATCCATTCAGCCCCACGGTAACACGCAGCCCATGCAGACGACGCCGACGACCGGGCGACGGTCTTGGGCCCAGCGCACGTTGGACGGTTGGAGCGTTCGCCAGGCCCGCCCGGACCTCTCGCTCGACGCGCGCGAAGCTCACGAGATCGCGGCAGCCGCGCGCGCCTGACTCACCGACGACCCGCGAGCCAGCGCTCGACCTTCGGCAGGGATCCGGCGTCGGGCCCGAGCTTGCGCAGCTCGTCGCGCGCTTGCTGGACCAGCGCGACCGCGCGCTTGCGGTCGGTGCCGTCGCGCCACAGGGCCTCCCCGAGGATGAAGCGCGCCTCCGCGAGCTGGAGCGGATCGTCGGCGAGCTTGTCGCGGATCGCGAAGCCCTTGGTGGCGTACACCGCTGCACCGGGCTCGTGGAGCTCGAGCATCGCGTCGGCGAAGTTCGAGTACGCCTGCGCCAGCACCGGAGAATCGGCCGCGACCGTGACCTCGAGCGCCAGCATGACCCGCTCGTAGACCGCGCGCGCAGCCCGCGGGTCCTTCAGCTCGAACAGCGTCTGGCCGTAGCGCCCCTCGAGGCTGAGCGTCGCCGCGTGGCGCTCGCCGTAGATCGCGCGGTGCGCTGCGATCGCCCGCTCGAAGCTGGCCCGCGCGTCCGCGAGCCGGTCGGCGTTGTAGTACGAGGCGGCGAGCTCGGCGAGCGCCGACGCCGTCGTCGGGTGGTCGCGGCCGAGCTGCGCTTCGGCGCGGCGGACGACGTCCTCGAGCATCGCGAGCGCCGCGGCGGGCTGCTTGCGCTCCAGCTGGCGCGCGACTCGGACGCGGAGCGCGAGGTTGTTGGCGTCCTGCTTGTCCTGGCCCGTGATCTCGATCGCGCGCCCGAGGTAGCGGTCGGCCGCGGCCGCGTCCTTCAGCAGCGCGGCGACGTCGCCGAGGTTGAGCAGGAGCGGGACCAGGTCGGCAGATCGCGGTCCGAGCGCGTGTTCGAGCGCCGTCAGGGCCGACTCCCACTTCGCGCGCGCCGCCGTGAGGTTGCCCTGGATCGCGAGCGCGACCCCGAGTGTGGCCTCGGCCTCGGCGACCAGCGGGTGCTCGGCGCCGAGCGCACGACGCATGGTGTCGACGGCCTCCACGCAGTGCTTGCGGGCCTGGTCGAGCTGGGCGGTCCGGCCCTCGGCGGAGCACAGCCGCTGGAGTGCCACCGCGGTCTCGCCTGCGTCGGGGCCCAGCGAGCGACGGCGCACGTCCACCGCGCGCGTGAGGTCGGCCACCGCGGC
Source organism: Deltaproteobacteria bacterium (assembly GCA_018262455.1). The sequence continues at coordinate 11,777 of JAGSPR010000021.1, forward strand.
AGGGAAGTCCCCGCGCTGCTCGGCGAACCCCGCGCGGGTGATCAGGTAGCTGCTCTCGAGCGCCGGCAGGTTGCCGGCGCGGACGATCGCGGCCTCGGCGGCCCGCAGTAGCTCGCCACCACGTGCGGGTTCCTGGCGTGATTCGCCGATGAGGTACGCGAGGTCGAGCAGCAGCTCGGCTGTCGTCTCGTCGTCTCTGGCCTCCGCCGCGGCACGCAGGCCGACGTCGAAGGTCTTCTCGGCCGCGGCGAGCGCGCCGACCTGGCGCTGGAGCTGGCCGAGCGCCTTGGCGGTCCGGGCGACCAGCGGGGGGTAGGCGAGCTCCCGGATCGCGTCGAAGTGAGGCGCGAGGCCCGCGAGGCCCGCGGGATACCGCCCCAGCGCGTAGTCGGCCTCGGCGGCGGCGAGCCAGCGCTCGGCCTCCGCGATCGCCGCGGCGTGGTCGTCGGGCGGCCTGGCGTAGAGGCCAGGTCGGTCGAACGTCGCGCAGCTCGCGGGCGCATCGAGCCGGCCGAGCGCGCCGAGCGCGCCGAACGCGGCCGTGTCATCGAGCGGGGCACCGGCGAGCCGGGAGACGAACGCGTCGTGCTCGATCAGCCGCTGATCGAGGCAGCGCATCCGGCGATCGAGCAGCTCGGCAGACTGCCGGCCCTCGCGGGTCGCGCGGCAGACCTCGACGTGGGTCGTGCGCCATGCCGCCACCCGCTGATCGAGTGCGGTCGCGAGCGCGGTGCACGCGGGGCTCGGGTTCGCGCCGCACAGCGCGGCGTTCGCGCGCGCCATCCCGGCGGTGCGTTCCGAGGGATCGGGGCACGTGACCCCGAGTCCACCGGGGCTCGACCGCAGCGTGAGCGCGACGATCCCCGCTCCGAGCACCGCCACGCTCGCGCCGCCGGAGGCCAGCCAGGCGCGGCGCCTGCGGCGTGCCGCGCCGCGCTCGATCCCATCGACGAATGCCGCGAGTGACGGATGGCGCGCGGACGGGTCGGTGGCGAGCCCGCGCGCGACGAGGGCCCACAGCCACGCCTGCATCCCGCGGGGGCGCCGCGGCGGCACGCGTCCGATCGCACGCCGCAGCTCTTCGAGCGAATCGCCTCGCCACGGCCGCGCACCCGAGACGGCCTCGTAGAGGGTGACCGCGAACGCGAACTGATCGGAGCGCACGTTGGCGGGGTCACCGCGAAACAGCTCGGGTGCCATGAACGCGGGCGTCCCGCACAGCCGCCGCCGGTCGTCGGGTTCGCCGTCACTGCCCGCGATCGCGCGGGCGAGTCCGAAGTCGCCGATCATCGCGCGGCCCTCCCGATCGACGAGGATGTTGTCGGGCTTGACGTCGCCGTGGACGAGCCCTGCGTTGTGCGCCGCGCCGAGCCCGCGTCCTGCCGCGATGCACGCGGCGAGCGCACGGTCGCGACCGTGTCGGACGAGCCATCGCGCGAGGCTGTCGCCGTCGACGAGCTCCATCGCCACGAACAGCTGGTCGCCAACGCTGCCGACGTCGTACACGGCGACCACGTTCGGGTGGCGGAGCCGCGCCATCGCGCGCGCCTCGGCGCGCAGCCGTGCGCGCCATGCACCTGGCGCGCGACGACCATCGGCCATCGCCGGATCGACGAGCTTGATCGCGACCGCACGATCGAGCTCGGGATCGTGTGCGCGGACGACCACCCCCATGCCGCCTCGTCCGATCACGGCATCCACCACGTAACGGCCGAGCGCATCGCCGGGGGCCGGATCGCCGGTGTGGACCGGGGTGGCCTGTGACCCGGAGCCCGGGAGCGTGGGCGATCGCGATGGCGAGGCCCCGGGCTCGTCGACGAACGAGTGGAGGATCGGCGACGCGGCCACCGCCGACAGCTGGCCACGGCAGGTCGTGCAGACATCGATGTGGCGATCGACGCTCGCGACCTCCGCGATCGCGAGCGCTCCGTCGACGTACCCGGCGATCGTGTCGTCGCTCAGACAGCCGGACATCGTCCTTGGAACAGTAGCGCGCCTCAGATCGGGCGACCAGTCGAACCCGCCCGTCGACGGTCGCTTGGATGTTACCTTTGCCGCGAGCCCCCGGCCGCTCCACACTGACCCAGCGATGCGCGCACTCGTCTACGATCGAACGTGCGGGGGCCGTGGCGGTGGGATGTCGCGGATCTGGGCCACGGGCGCGGCGCTGTATCGCAGGCTCGGCCGCATCGATGAGGTGCATGCCGCCGACAGCTGGGACGGCGCGCTCGCCTGGCTCGCGACGCAGCCCGAGCCGATCCGGGAGCTGCAGTACTGGGGACACGGCAAGTGGGGCAGCGTGTTCATCGACCAGGATGTGCTCGATGCGCGGGCGCTCGCCGCGGGAGGCAGGCTGCACGCGGGGCTCGAGGCCCTGCGCGCGCAGCTGGCGCCCGATGCGCTGATCTGGTTTCGCACCTGCGAGACCTTCGGCGCGGCGCGCGGCATCGACTTCGCCGAGCGACTCGCCGACTTCACGGGCGCGCGTGTGGCCGGTCACACGTTCGTGATCCACTTCCACCAGAGCGGGCTGCACGGGCTCGCGCCCGGCGCGCGCGCGACCTGGTCGGCCGAGGAGGGGCTCGTCGAGGGAACCGCCGACGAGCCACTGCGCGCGCGGTCGTCGGTCCCGTGGGCGACGCACACGATCAACTCGTTCACCGGCAACGTGCCCGCGCGCTGGTTCGTGCGGTAGCGCAGATCCCCGGGCCGGCCTAGGCTCGCGCGCGATGACCAGACGCTTGCGGATCGGGATCCTCGGGACGGCGAAGATCGCTGGCATGTTCATGATCGGGGCGAAGCAGTCGTCCCGCGTCGAGGTGACCGCGGTCGGGAGTCGCGATCGGGCGCGCGCCCAGGGGTTCGCCGACGTCCACGCGATCGCGCGAGCGTATACCTACGACGAGCTGCTCGCAGATCGAGAGGTCGACGCGATCTACATCCCGCTGCCGAACAGCTTGCACGCGGAGTGGTCGATCGCGGCGGCGCGCGCTGGCAAGCACGTGCTGTGCGAGAAGCCGCTCGCGACCAGCGAGACCGAAGCCGAGGCCATGTTCGCAGCAGCCGAGGCGAGTGGGGTCATGCTCGTCGAGGCGTTCCCGTACATGTTCCAGCCCCAGACGCTCGAGCTCGAGCGCCTGATCTCCACTGGCGCGATCGGCGAGGTTCGGCTGATGTTCGCGACGTTCGGCTTCACGATCGCGGATCCCTCCAACATCCGGCTCGACGCTGCGCTCGGCGGTGGCGCGTTGATGGATGCCGGGTGCTATCCGGTCAGCTTCGTACGCCAGGTGTTCGGGCGCCGCCCGTCGCGAGTCACCGCGGTCGCCCGTTACGCGCATGGGGTCGACCAGACCCTGGCCGCGACGCTCGAGCTCGCTGATGGCAGCATCGCGCAGATCAGCTGCAGCTTCGCGACCGCCGTCCACCGGCACGCGATCATCCACGGCAGCGCGGGCGTGATCGAGACCGACTTCGCGAACCACACCAACCGCAGCGCCACCCCGGGGTTCCGGATCAAGCGCGGGATCGACTGGCAGGCCCCGTTCGAGCTTGTCCCGGTGCCGAGCGAAGACGGCTTCCGGGTCGAGGCCGATGCGTTCGCGGACCTCATCGAGCGAGAGGATCGAGTGCAGCTCGAGGCTCGTCGCAGCGCGAGCCTCGATAACGCGTGGACCCTCGCCGCGATCCTCGACAGCGCCCGAACGAACCGGCGCTAGAACCACGGGAGCCTGCGATTCGATCGTGGTAGCAACGGTGCGTGAGAACGCTTCCACTCGTCACCGTTGCCGCCATGTTGACCGCGTGCTCCGGGCGTACCGGCCCTGCCATCACCGCGACGCCGAGCACGGGAGCTCTCGCCGCGGCGGCGCCCGCACCTGCGATCGCCATGCCGTCCGCGCAGGTGACCCCGGTCGCGCCGGCCGCGATCGCCCTCGCCAAGTCCACGCTGCTGGCGAAGTATGGGGAGGCTCACCGCGCCCGGATCGAGCGCGGCGTCGACCAGGTGGCCACGGCGTGGCGCTCGAGCGATGGCGATGTGGTGGCGTTCTGCCTCCAGCAGTTCGTCGCCGAGCCCGCCGCGATCGACGTCCTGTTCGCACGGCTCGAGGAGGTGCTCGAGCAGATCGACGGTCACTTCCTCGAGCTCGGGCGGAGCGCGCGCTGGGGGACCGAGGTGGAGAGCGGGCCGATGCTGCCGGTCGATGGCTTGCTCGCCGCCTACGACGCCGGCGCGCACGTGACCGAGGACCTGTTCACGTCGAAGGTCGCGTTCACCGCGCTGCTGAACTTCCCGCTGACGCGGCTCGCCGATCGCCTGCGCGACGGGGCTGGCTACAGCCGCCGGATGTGGGCCGAGGTCCGGTTGACCGGGAGGTTCTCTCGCCGCGTGCCCGGAGAGCTGTCTCAGGCCGCGAGCGCCTCCGAGGCGGCCGCCGATCAGTACATCGCCGGCTACAACCTGTGGATGCATCACGTGCTCGGCGAGCACGGCGAGCGGCGGTTCCCGTCGAACAAGCGGCTGATCAGCCACTGGAACCTGCGCGACGAGCTCAAGGCCAACTACGCCGACAAGGATGGTCTCGGTAAGCAGCGCACGATCGCGGGCCTCATGGACCGCATCGTGACCCAGACGATCCCGCTCGCCGTGATCGACAATCCGACCGTCGACTGGGATCCGGTCTCGAACCGCGTCGTCGCGGCGGCGGCCGGGACGGTCGAGCCGGATGCACCGAAGGGGAAGCTGCCGGCGGCGGATGGCGCCCGCGAGCCCGATACCCGGTTCGAGAACGTCCGACGTCACTTCCAGGCCGCGCGGGCGATCGACAGGTTCTCGCCCCTCGCTCCGACGTTCATCGAGCGCGCGTTCACCGAAGCGGAGATTCCGGAGGAGCGCGTACGTGCGCTGCTGGTGGAGATCCTCGCGTCACCCCTGACCTCGCAGGTCGCGCACGAGATCGAGCAACGCCTCGGTCGACCGCTCGAGCCCCACGACCTCTGGTACGAGTTTGGCGGAGGCGACGTCGCGGAAACCGAGCTCGATGCGGTGACGCGCAAGCGCTACCCGACAGCCGCGGCGTTCGCCAGCGACGTGCCTCGCATCCTGCGAGATCTCGGGTTCTCCGCGGCGCGCGCGAAGTACCTCGCCGAGCACATCGCGGTCGATCCGTCGCGCGGCGCGGGTCACGCGATGGAGGCGAAGCGCCGTGGGGACAAGGCACACCTGCGGACCCGCGTCGTCGCCGGTGGCATGGACTACAAGGGCTACAACATCGCGGTCCACGAGCTCGGGCACAACATCGAGCAGGTGTTCTCGCTGTACGACGTCGATCACACCCTGCTCGCCGGCGTGCCGAACACCGCGTTCACCGAGGCCCTGGCGTTCCTGTTCCAGGCCCGCGATCTGGACCTGCTGGGCCGGCCGGCGCGCGGCGCCGAGGTCGAGCGCCTGCGCGTGCTCGATGCGTTCTGGAACACGCGCGAGATCGCCGGGTCGGCGCTGGTCGAGATCGACGTCTGGCACTGGCTGTATGACCACCCCGCAGCCAGCGCGGCGGAGCTTCGCGAGGCGACCGTGCGGCTGGCGCGCGAGACGTGGGATCGCTATTACGCGCCCTACCTCCACGGGCACGAGGTCTCGCTGCTCGGGATCTACAGCCACACGATCGCGTCGCCGCTGTACCTGTTCAACTACGTCGTTGGCCACGCGATCGCGTTCCAGGTCGAGGAGCATGTCGCCGGCAAGGACAAGGCGACGTTCGCCAGGGAGTTCGAGCGCGTCGCGCGCCTGGGCTCGATCTCCCCCGACCTGTGGATGCAGCAGGCGACCGGCAAGCCGGTGACGGTCACGCCGATGCTCGAGGCGACCGCACGCGCTCTCCGCAAGTGACGCCCAAGGCCTCATTGCCATGACCATCGACTTCCGCTTCGAGCACGTGTTCCGGGCGCCGTCGACGACCACCGTCCTGGCCGGTTACTTCGATCCCGATCACCTGGCGACCCAGGACCAGGTCGCCGAGCTCGGAGATCGCACGGTCCTCACGTCGCACGACGAAGGGCAGCTCCGGTCGTGCACCTGGCGGGTCACCTCGCAGAGGCCGTTGCCGCTGTTCGTCCGACCGTTCGTGTCGGGAGGCAGGCTGAGCTACCTCGAGTCGATGACGTGGCGCCGGACGGAGGACGCGATCGATCTGACCATCCAGCCCGAGATTCTCGGTGGACGGGTGCAGATCACGGCGCGCTACCGGCTCTCGCAGGTGGGCGCGAATCAGATCCTGCGCTGCTACGAGGGCAGCATCGCGGTGAACTTGAAGCTGGTCTCTGGAAGGATCGAGCGTGCCATCCTGAGCGAATTCGAGAAATCGATGCCGCTCATGACCTCATGTACGCAGGGCTGGCTCGACCGCTCGATCCCAGCCGGAAGCTAGCCGCGATCGGGAGTCGGCGCGCTGATCTCGGCGACGCTGCGGGTGACCGGGACCATCACGTCACCGTAACGGTCAAACCGGCTGACACGTCGGGCCTCCTTCATCGCCCAGATGAAGAACGCGGTGCTGACCACCGCGCTGAGGACTCCGAGGATCAAGCCGGTCATCGCCAGGCCTTTGCCCCTGCCGCCGATCTTGTTGGCCTTGCTCATGCCGACCGCGCCAAACACGATCCCGAGGATCGCGAGGATCCAGTTGAGGAACGGGATGAAGAACAGCACGAGGGCGATGATGCCGAGGACGAGCGCGGCCACGGCCATGCCATTGCCCTGCGGCGGTGCGCCCTGCGGGCCGGGCGCGTAGCCGGGTCCGCCGGGGGGCGCGCCGGGTGGAGGACCTGGAGTGAAACCATAGTTGGGTTGGTCGGTCATTGGCCGGAAGCTATCACCGACGTCGCGGGCTTGGGAGCCGAATGAAGGCGTCTTCGTAGCGCGCGCGGGTCTCACGGCGTGGCGAGGAAATCGCGCACCGGCCCGGAGATCAGCGAGTAATCGATGAGAAATGCGTCGTGGCCATTGGGGGTCGCGAGGTCGAGATGGGTCGCGTGCGCGTTGCTCCACCGCATCCCCTCGTAGGTCCTGGCGACCTCCGTGGTCGGAAACAGCCAGTCGGTATCGAACGAGATGAGCAGCGCCTTGCGGTGGTAATTGCGGAACGCGTGCTCGAGCGAGCCGAACTGCTCGTGGAGGTCCATCTCGTCCATCGCCGCCTGGACGCGGATGTACGAATTGGCGTCATACGCGGTCGCGAACCGCTGGCCCTGATACTCGAGGTACGAATCGACCTCGAACTGTCGGGTTCCTCCCCGCCGCCTCCGCCCGAACTTGGTCTCCATCGCGTCGTCCGACAGGTACGTCATGTGGCCGACCATGCGTGCGAGCTGAAGGCCACGCAGGGAGCTGGGGCTATCGTAGTAGTCGCCGCCGCGAAACTCGGGGTCGCTCTGGATCAGCTTGCGCCCGATCAGGTGCCACGCCACCCCGGCCACCGGCACCGCCGCCGCAGCCGCCATGCAGATCATCGATCCGACGCGCTCGGGATGGAGCGCGGTCCACATCAGGACCTCCATGCCCCCCAGCGAGCTGCCGACCACCGCCTTCCACCGAGTGATGCCGAGGTGATCGGCGATCAGCCGCTGGGACTCGACCATGTCCTCCACCGAGACCCAGGGATAGCGCGAACCCCACGGCCTGCCGGTCGCAGGGTCGATCGTGGCCGGCCCCGTCGTCCCCCACGGCGAACCCGGAAAGTTCACGCACACGACGAAGTGCTCCTCGAGATCGATCCCCTTGCCGTACCCCACCAACCCGTCCCACCAGCCCGCCTTGGCGTCCTCCGGCGTGTACTTGCCGGCGACATGGGCACCGGGCGAGAGCGCGTGACAGACGAGGATCGCGTTGCTGGCATCGTGGTTGAGCTCGCCGTACGTCTCGTAGACGATCGAGAACGGGGCCACCAGCTCGCCGTGGCGGAACCGAAACCCATGCTCGAGCACGAGCGACCTGGCCGGCTCGCAGAGGAACGTGTCTCCGAGGCGCTGATGCACAGCTACTCATCGTATCTCGGACGGGTCTCCTCGTAGTGCCTCCGCGGCCCTAACCGAGCTTGACCCAGGTCGCGCCCTTGGAGCTCGAGGCGAGCGCGGCCTCGACGAATTCCATGCCCACCAGGCCGTCTTCGACGGTCGGGAACACCACGTCGGAGTCGGGAGCCTTGCCATCGCGAGCGGCGCGGATCGCGTGCGCGACCTCGGAGTAGATGTTCGCGAAACCCTCGAGGTAGCCTTCCGGGTGACCCGGCGGCACGCGCGTGATCCGTTCTGCCGCCGGACCCGAGCCGGGGCCGCCACGCGTGATCCGACGCGGCGGCTGCCAGAGCGTCGACGCCCACAGCTGGTTCGGCTCTTCCTGGAACCAGTCGAGCCCGCCCTTGGTCCCGTAGATCCGGAGCCGTAGGCCGTTCTCGTTTCCTGGGGCGACCTGACTCGCCCACAACATGCCGCGGGCGCCGCCGTTGAACCGCAGCAGGATGTTGTTGTTGTCGTCGACCTGTCGGCCGTCGACGAACGTCGTGAGATCCGCGCACAGCGAATCGAGGGTCAACCCGGACACGAAGCACACCAGGCTGTACGCATGCGTCGCGATGTCGCCGATCGCGCCGCCGCCGGATTGCTTCGGATCGGTGCGCCAGGACGCCTGTTTCTGCCCGGTCGCTTCGAGCGGCTCGGTCAGCCAGTCCTGGCAGATTTCCGCCTGGATCACCCGGATCTGGCCGAGCTCCCCCGCGGCAACCATCGCGCGCGCCTGCCGGACCATCGGGTAGCCGGTGTTGTTGTAGGTCAGCGCGAAGATCTTGCCGGAGCGCTTGGTGGCGGCGACGAGATCGCGGGCATCCGCGGTCGACGTCGTCAGAGGTTTGTCGCAGATCACGTGAATGCCGGCGGCGAGAAACGCGCGCGCGATCGGAGCGTGCATGTTGTTCGGGGTCACGATCGCGACCACCTCGATGCCGTCCGGCCGCTTGGCCTCCGCGAGGGCCATCTCCTCGTAGGTGGCGTACGAGCGATCGGTAGCGAGTCCGATCTCAGCCGCCGACGCCTGCGCGCGGGCTGGCTGCGACGACAGCGCACCGGCGACCAGTACGTATTGATCGTCCATCCGCGCGGCGAGGCGGTGCACGCCGCCGATATTCGCCCCCTGGCCGCCGCCGACCATGCCGAGGCGGATCCGACCGGTATTTGATTTCGTCATGGAGCTCCAGGTGAAGGTGAGCGTCCACCCTCCAGTTTTGAGCCACTGTGCACGAACGCCTCTCGAATCGCAACTGCGACCAACGCGTCGAAGATCGCGAACACCGGCGAGCTGTTGCCGAGCAGCGATGACTGCAAGGCGCGAGTGCGGCTGACGCCAAACAGATGGATTCCCGACGCTCGCGCGGCGCGATCTCGGTGACGCCAACGATCCATCGCGATCACGGAAATCGCACTGGCACATGGAGCGACATGTCGGACGTCCGGTCGGGCATGGTGGAGGCGCGATGCGTTGCGACGCTGCTTGCCGAGCCTGGCATCGAGGCCCCATGATTGATCGCTGATGCGGTCTGCTTCACGTGTCCGCGTCCTCCTCGGCCTGGCGCTGCCGATCATCCTGCTTCGCGCCACGCAGGCTGCGATCACCTTCGCAGATGCGATCCAGGTTCGACATCTTGGCGACAGAGCGATTGCCGCGACCACGGGCGGCGGCGTGAACATCGCGGTGCTCCTGCTGCTACCGAGCGGCACCGTGTACATGGTCCAGAGCTTCGTCGCTCAACTCACCGGAGCAGGTCGGCAGGACGAGGCTCCGCGGTTCGCATGGTATGGGCTCGCGATCGCCGCGCTCGCGGCGACGATCATGATTGCCTCGATCCCACTGATCGGACCGGTGCTCGCGCAGACCGGCTACTCGCCCGCGTTGCGCGATGAGATGAACGGCTACATGTCGATTCGCATGTGGTCGGTCGGCGCGGTCCTCGGAGCAGAGGTCCTCGGCAACTGGTACGGCGGCCTCGGCAACACGCGAATGCAGTTGCTCCCCGGCATCATCACGCTGGTCTCCGCGGTGTTCTTGAATTGGATGCTGATCGACGGCCACCTGGGCGCTCCGGCGATGGGCGTCGATGGCGCCGCACTCGCGAGCGTCCTCGCGAACGTGCTCGGCTTTGGATTTCTCGTCGTCGCGTTCTGGCGGCGATGGGGAGGCGCTCCGCGGGCGCGAACCCGAGGGCTTGCGATGAGCGAGCTCGTTCGATTCGTCAAGCTTGGGCTACCGCACGGCGTGAACTGGTTTCTCGAGTGCGCGGCGTTTCAGATCTTCGTCAGCGTCGTGCTCGCAAGCCTCGGTGACGAGACCCTCACGGCGATGAATCTCGTGTTGGTCATCAACTCGATCTCCTACCTCCCGGCCTTCGGGATCGCATCGGCCGGCGCAATCCTGGCCGCGCAAGAGATCGGCCGCCGCGATCGCGACGCGGTCTGGCCGCACGTCAGAGCCGCGCTCGTGTGCAGCGTGACGTGGATGGGTGGAATCGGCGTGATCTACGCGATCTTCCCGGGCCACGTGATGTCGATCTTCACCTCGGAGCGTTCGGGACAGATCGTCGCGATCGGGACCACGATGCTGCTGCTCGCTCCGGTGTGGCAGGTCACCGACGCGGTGTTCCTGACGTTCTGCGAAAGCTTGCGCGCGGCCGGCGACACGCGGTGGCTAGCGCTCGTTCGCATCGGACTCGCATGGCTTGTGCTCGTACCGTCTGCATGGCTCGCCGTGAATCGATTCGGCTGCGGAGTGCTCGGCGCGATGCTGTGCATGATCACCTATAACGTGTTCTCCCTCACGGCGGTCGCCTGGCGGTTCTGGTCAGGTGCCTGGCGGCGGATGAACAACATCGTTTGACTCTCTCAACGCGGCCCGATCGCCCACCACACGCTGAAGGGCTGGGCACGGAACTCTGCGGTCGGCGCTGCCACGAAACCGTTCTCGGTCAGCCGCTCCATGCGCGACCAGACGCCGGGCGGCAAGTTTGCGGGGAGCTCTTCGTCGCGCGAATGCGCAAAACAAAGAATCCGTTCGTCAGGATCTTCGATGAGCAGGCCGGCGGCCCGGCTCACGCCGGGCCAGCGCAATCCCGAGACCGGCCGGCCGGCGTACGGCGCCAAGCGGCTCAGCACATGCGCGGAAGGCGACCACCGGCCGTCGCTGGAAAGCAGGCCTTTCGGTCCCGCGGGCTCGAAGAACGTCAACGTTTCGACGGCGGGATCGACGAGGCCGGCGATCGTTCCGACGAGCCATGCGGCGGCGATCATCCCGCCTTGACGGACGTCAGGCGGCGCGGTCTGCGCCCGGCCTGCTGGCGTCGCCGCGCCCGGACTGTAGCGAAAGCCCAGGGTCATCGGGCCGATCTGGAAACGCGCCACCGGCGATCGCGCGCGCGCGGTGCGTACAAGGTCGCGGACCGATTCGATCGTCTCGCCGATCGTGTCGTCATCGAATCCATGGACGGTCGGGTTCGAAGTCCAGCAGAGATAGTCCGCGGCCGGCCACCGCTCCATGCGATTGAGCTCGGTGAACGAGGCGCCCGTGCCGCCGCCGATCCGTAGGCCCGGCGCCGCCGCGCGCGCTGCCGTCAACGCAGCATCGTCGGCGTCCCACAGCGACAGGCCAACGATTTCTTTCGCCGCGAGCAACGGCGCCAGCGCCACGATCGCCTCGCCCGCGGCGCCCGACAAGCTTTCCCGGATATCCAGCCGCAGCGGGCCGGGCGCAGCGGCGATCTTCGCGCGCGCTCCCGCAAGCCAGTCGTCGTCGGAAAGATCGATCTCGATCGCCGTGAAACCGAGCCTTAACGCCTTCAGCGCCTCCGGCTGGCCGATCCCGATCGCGCCAGGCTGCAGGCTTGTGCCGAGCGCTGGAAGCGTCGCCGTCATCTCCATGCGAGGCCTCGCGTGACGCGCTGGCGCGATCGCCGGCGCGGCGGCAAGGATCTCCAGTTTGACGGTTTGCTCGACGATCACCGACGGTCCGATCCGGTAGGGCTGGCCCAGCCCCAGCGGAGGGCAATAGGTCTTGTAACAAGCGTCGGTCCAGTTGCGCTCGTCCTCGATCTCGAAGACATCGCCCGCGAACGAGAGGCGCAGGCGATGTCCCGCCGCCGTCGCATATTCCAGCGCCGCGATGTCGAAGAACGGCTGATTCGGCGACACCAGATCGGGAAACAGCGTCTCCTCGACGCTCCCGTCCGAATGAGTCACTTTCACAGGGCGGCCGCGAGTCGCGCCGAGCGCGTGAAGGACGACAAGTCCCGTCCGGCTTGTCTCGAAGCCGGAGCGCGAGGTCGCGCGCGCCCTGGCCTCGACGCCGCGATCGGTGATCGCCCAGGTGACCGACCAGTCGAGATCGCCGCTCGCATGGTCGAGCGCGCCGCCCGACTGCGCGGTCGCGCTTTCGCCTGCGCGGCGAATGATGGCCTTGGCCGGCAGCGAACAGGTGTCCCAATCGGCGTCGCGGACGACGAAGCCGATGCCACGAAACAATTCCTCGCCGGCCAGTGCGATCTCCCTGGCGAACGCGCCGTTGTCGTCCAGCTTGAGCGCCAAGGCTCCTGCGGACAAGGACTCGTAGGAAACTGCCGTGGTGCTCATGATTCCTCAGACGGTGTCGAGAAGCTCGAAGTTGCAATCGCGCTGGTTCGAGCGCAGCGAGGAGCCGAACACCAGTCGGCTCGTACCAGCGAGCAATCCAGGCTATTTCTCGGCTGGGTCCACCAGCTTGCTCACGCGCCGAGATCATCGGCGAGCTTCATGCTCGCGCGGCGACAGATCGCCATCATGGTAAGCGTAGGATTCTGATAGGCAGAGGTAGGCCAACATGCACCGTCGGCAACAACGACTCTCGGTGCGCTCCATACGCGGCACCACGGATCTGTCACCGAATTCTCGGGGTGGGTGCCCATCGCGGCGCCACCAATCTCGTGCGAGCTGAGCCCGGGTGTCCACCGCGCCGGCGGGTCTGCCATACATCCCGCGGCGGCGAAGATAGCCGCGAGCGTGGCGGCGGCGTCGGTGAGTAACGCTTCTTCGTTGGCGCGGTACGTCAGCTCGATGTGCGGGGTGGCAAGGCCCCAACGATCGAGGCGGTCAGTTCGCAACGTGATGCGATTGTCTCGGTAGGGAAGCACTTCGCCGAATGCCCACACGTAGGCTCGCATGCCGCGTTGGCTCTCCGCCTCGAGTGCATTCGCGCGCTGGGCGGCAATCCCGATTCCATACCCGCCTTCGAAGGTCGCCGCGTGGCCGAGCCGGGGAAAGTGCGGCATGTAGAGCCCATCGGCGTTCCAGTGGACCGGGATCGGATGAGGGCGTTCCCAGGTTGCCGGCAGCGTTGCCGACATTTCCACGGCACAGTGATCCATGAGGCCCCGCCCGAGTAGATCGCTGTGATTCCCGATGCCACCGGGATGCGTTTCGGATGATGAAGCGAGCAGGAGGCGGACGGATTCGACCGTCGACGCGCATGAAACGATGGCTCTCGCCGCGAGCGAACCACGTGTTTCGCTCACCGTGTCGAGGTACTCGATCTCCACGTTCCCTGTCGACGACACCGAGTTGATCCGGGTCACGATCTTGTTGCTGAACAGCTTGAGCCGGCCGGTCGCCGCGGCGTCCACGAGGGTCGAGCCCGGGCTCGAGAACCTTGGCCAGTAACCGCTACCGGGAAATTCGCGGGAGGACGTTCGCGTCGGGATCGCGCGAGCGCGGACCACGGCGCGCTCGGGCCACGTCTCGCGGATGATGTCGCGGAGCTTGAGCTCGGCCGGCGTGAGCGCGGCCTCTGGATGTCTCAGTCGCGAGAAGAATGGAATCTGGGGAACCCGATCGTCCGGGTCGCCGCAGATCTCGAAGTACTCCTCGATCTCACCGTAGTGCGATCGGAGGTCGCTGGTGTTGAGCGGCCAGGCGTGTCGGCGTCCATCGACGTGGACGCCCGCGAGCTCCTGATCGGAGAGCTGCCAGCACTGGCAGCCCCACACGAGGCTGCGTCCTCCAACCCGACGCGAGCGAATCCAGTCGAACTCTCCAGAAGATGAGTACGGGTTATCGATGTCGTCGACGAAGAGAGAGTGACTCTCTATGTGATAGTTGGCGTGTCGCGACTGGATACGCTGTCGCTCCAAGAATCGTTCGTCCGTCGGCTGCTCACCCGGTTTTCGTAAGAAATAGTTCGGGGACGGGATCTCGGTCGCCCGGTCTACCGGTGCTCCCGCTTCGACGACGACGACATCGAGCCCTCGTTCCGTGAGCATCTTGGCGGCCCACCCGCCCGTCGCACCCGAGCCTACAACGACGACGTCGCACATCGAATCGGTCCCCATCAAGCGACGATCCAACAGGGTCTGCACTCCTGCAAGAGGATGGCGAACCAAACGTCTTCGTGTTCGGGACGACTACGCCGAAGCTCGACGGGCTCGGCGTAGCGACCATCACCCGAATACGCGAAACCCGGGTGGCTTTGGATCCGCGGCAAATACGCTGCGGTGGTCGTCGCGGATCGGGCGCGCGGCCGCCGACACGTGGTGGCCAACGCTCGTTTGCATGGGACTCGCATGGTCTGTGCTCATTGGCATTTCTGGGAGCGCACGACCTTTCCGGACCTCATTGGTTGGAGGCACTCGGCCTGGGACCTCGCCAACAGTGGGTCTGCAGGTCCCAGTGCCATCCGCTCGGTAGTCGCAGCGCCCGTAGCTCCAGGCTCTGTTTCACAGCACGGTCAAGAACCGTCTCCAGGAGCGGGACACCGCTGGCACCGCCGACAGCCTCGACACAAAACGCCGCCGCCGAGGCCGCCAACTTGCAAGCAGTTGCCGCTGATTCGCCCTGCGAGAGTCCGGCCAGGAAACCGGCGATAGCTGCATCTCCAGCACCGGTTGTGTCAGCCACGTTCGCCGCCAGGGCCCCCAGGTAGATCTCTTGTCCGCACCACGAGCCGGCTTCCTCGACCAGTTCATTCAGAACCTGGAGCCTTGCGATTGACGGGCTGGTCCGGAGATACATGCCCCTCGCGCCCAGTTTCACAAGCACCATGCCCGCCCCCATGTCGAGAGCGCGATCCGCGGCAGAGCGAATCGAAGCCATGTGGCTGCTCTCGCTCAAGTCGAGATCGTCGTCGGACGGCCCCTCGACACCTAAGGCCTCCTTGAGCTCGGACCAGCTCGGTACAAAGCAATCGACCGCTGGGAGCACAGACCGCATGGTTGCAGGCCAGTCGACGCCTTGAGGGGCGCCTCCTGCCAGGTCCACCGAGGTCAGGATCTTTTGCCTTCTTGCTTCGTCGAGGAGGGCAACAAGTTCGCGCCCGCGGTCTGCGTACATCGACTCCATGACGTTCGGGTACCCGAAGTGGAGGATCCCGAGGTCGCTCGTCAGTTCACCGACGATGTCGGCGGCGACCATGGTCGCATTGCAGCCTCGGAACGAAAAGATGCTGCGATCTCGACCTGGTGCGGACAGGACCAGGCTGTAGGCGCTGGCCTCACCGGCGATCTGCTTGACGGCAAGTTGGACAACGTCGGCAAATCGTCCGAGCTGGTGCATGAGGAAGTTGCCCACATCATCATCGCCCAGAATTGTGATGAGTCGTGG
This sequence comes from Deltaproteobacteria bacterium, assembly GCA_018262455.1. The sequence continues at coordinate 27,440 of JAGSPR010000021.1, forward strand.
CTGTAGGCCAAGACGCGCGAGCGTCAATCCTGTATTGCCAATGGCTCCACCGCACGAGAAGCGGCCGGGGCCGATTGTTCTGGTGTGTCCAGGTGCGAGGACGAAACCAACTTCGCCAAGCGCCGGGATCACATCGAGACATGTGTAGCCGGCAACGGCAATCGGTCGGCCGCGTCCGCGCATGCTCAGCGAACTAGCGCCCGCTTGAGGAATTCGACAGTGACGTCGACCGCTTCGAGCGTTCTGCCCCAGGTGCGATACACGTGATCTCCTCCACGCACTTCGTAGTAGGTGAGCGTCTCTTCGGGCAGCGCTCGAAATGCCTCGGACCCAAGCTCTCGATCCTGGTCGCCAGAGAGCACCAGCGTCGGCTTGCCGTAGCCCTGAAAGTTCGCCACTGCGTCCACTTCCCGCATCAACCGGCACTGTTCCTTCGAAAAGACGAAGCCCTCGAAGTCGAGGTACTCACCGTACATGGGCAGCTTCCACTCATTCGGTTCGGCGTGCGCCTGCGTGCTCCACAAGCAGGCCGCGGAGACGTCGTCTCTGCGCAGCTTCACCAGCTGGGAGACGGTCAGCCCACCGCTACTGAGGCCGAGAACTGCGACGCGCTGTTGGTCGATCTCGGGGTGCTCACGCAGCCACGACAAAGCAGCCACAGCGTCGTCGTAGCGGTAGTCAAAGCGTACGACGAACTCGTCTTCTTTCCTGTAGCTATCGCCGGCGTCGCCGTGGTCGAAACGCAGGCTCGCAATACCAGCTTCGGCGAGCCGTCGCGACAGGAGTACGAATAATCGATGGTTCTCTGCCCGCGCGCCACGAATACCGTGAATGAGCAGGAGGGCAGGGCAACGTCCTGGTCCCTGTGGCAGATGGAAAGTCGACGCGAGCTTCGTGCCGTGCGGTGCATCGATGAAAAACATGGTTTCTCTAAACTCATGCATTGAAGCAGGCTCCTACAATTCGTGTGGGCATAGACGAAGATTGGGACTCGTGTAGCCGCAAGCGCTTCTCAGCATCTCGCTCACAAAGTAGGACTCGGTCGTTCCCGTTCGAAAGAATGAGCCCCACGGCGATCGACCGGCCTCATCAACGACTTGATCCAGCTCCCGGATCGTCTTCGATAGCTCGACGATTCGGGACCGGGCAGAATGTCCTTTGGCGAGAAGCCCGGAACGTTCCCGTTGCAGCTCTGCGCGCGTCTGTGCCGCTTGCTGCGCTTGTCGGCCCTCTTCTTCCAGCTCCGGTACCACCATGACGCTGTGCCAACCGATGTTGCGCGCTGGGATGGTCTCTTCGGCCAAGTAATCGCATACGAAGAGGATCTGCTCGCCCCGCCCTGCCACCCTCTCCTCCACGTCGCGCCTCGAGCCACCGCGGATGACCTGCGGCCCGCCGGCAACATCAACGCGTGAGGCAGGCGTACCCTCAGAGAAGAATCGAGGTTTGCGCGCCTTCACGATCACGAAATCGAACAGCGACCACCAGTCCTCGCGGCCCAATCCTTGCCGTGCCATGGCATCAACCCAGGCCCACTCCGAGTTCGAGACGAGGAACGTCTTGCGCCCCGCCTGTCGAAGGGCCTCCAACATGGGAACGGTTTCGGGATCGTAGCGCACATACTTCTCGGGATTTGCGGTCGCGCGCTTCCGCTGCATTCCCTTGGTCTCGTGATCGGGGTCGGGACCGGCCTCATTGACCACGTCGGTCAGCGCCAGGACCAGGTCGTCCCACATGACCTTGAAGGTCCGGCCATGCGCTTTCTCTCGAGTCAGAAGGTGAGGCAGCAAGTGCACCAACGGCAGAGCGGTGGCGTCCGGCAAGTGGGTAAAGTCCCCGCCACTCCAGTCCACCTTGAGCGACGCCCCGTGGTAGCGGTCGTCGATCTCGTTACGCGTCAACCTGTGGTTGCCGAGAATGGCGCGATCAACGACGCGATGCGAATCGAGCTTCAGGATGGCGCCGTCGCTTTCATCGACCACCAACCCCCGCATGCCGAAACTCTCCTGGTACTCGAAGTCCAGCGTCTTCGGATACCCGTATCGGGGCGCAGCGAGACGCTCGAGTACGCACTCTACGGTCATCTCGTGGAGTGCGTCGTGGTAGTTGACCAGCGAATGGTCGAGATCAAATCCGACCGCTTTGATCCTGCTCCAGTCGATCCGGCGATTGGAGAAGACCCTCGGGTTCTCAGGCATGATTCGTCCACCCACCGTCGACCGACATGATCTGACCCGACACAAATTTCGACTCGTCGCTGGCGAAGAAGAGACAGGCGTTGGCGATATCAGACGGTTCTCCGAGGGCACCGAGGGGCGTCACCTTGTCGAGGAACTCCATGATCTCACTCACTCCCTGCATACGCTTGCTCATCGGTGTATCGATCATTCCCGGCGCGACCACGTTCGCCCTGATCTTGGAGCGCCCGTAGTACGCCGCGATAGCTTTCGTGAGAGACACAACGCCACCCTTCGCTGTCATGTAGGCGTGGGAGCGAAAGAACTCCATTGGCGGCTTCAGGGCCGTGACGCTGGAGATCGTCACGATGCTCCCGCCTCCTCGAGCGAGCATCAATGGGATTGCGTACTTGCAACTCAGCCAGACTCCCTTGAGATTGACTGACATCAACATGTCCCAGCCGCTTTCGGTGCATTCCGCCGCGGGACCGTCCCCGTACTTGCTGCCCACGATTCCGGCTGCGCAAACGATGGCATCCAACCCGCCGTGTTTGTCCCTGATCGCAGCAAACGACTTCTCAACACTCTGACTCGACGCGACATCCATTTGCATGGGGACGATGGAGTCCGTCGCGATTTCGCGCAGCAAGTCTGCGTTGGTGTCCATCGCGAAGACGGTCGCGCCCTCGCTGGCGAATCGTTGCGCGGTCTCACGACCAAGGCCGCTCGCAGCTCCGGTGACAGCACAGATGCGGCCTGCTAATCTAGCGCCCAAGCGATCCTCCTGTGGAACAGAGTTTCCGACGCTACCACAGCCCAGGGCTGGATCAACGGACTCCTCATGAATGAACTGACTCTTCGCGTCGTGTTGACGGGGGCCACGGGCGGGATCGGCACCGCGATCGCGCGGCGCCTCGCGCGCCGAGGCGTGCGGCTCGCACTTGTTGGCAGCAGCCTCGAGAAAGTCACGACACTCGCGCGCGAGTTAGAGGCTGCTAGTCCATCTCTCAGCCTGGCCGGCGATCTCGCGCTTTCAGACACCCCACAGCGGCTGATTCGAGAAGCGGCTCAGCACATGGGTGGAATCGACGTCCTCATCAACAATGCCGGCGTGGCCCACTCGGCGGCCTGGAACGACACGACCGTAGATGCGTTCGATCGCTGTATGGCGATAAACGCGAGGGCACCGTTTCTTCTGGCGCAGGCGGCTCGACCCTATCTCCTCGAGTCCAAGCGAGCCGCCATCGTCAACATCGCATCGGTCGCAGCCCACACGGGTTACAAGAACGAGCTCGCATATGCGGCCAGCAAGCATGCGCTGCTGGGTATTTCAAAGGTGCTTGCAACAGAGTTGCAGCCCCACGACGTGCGCGTTCACGTGATTTCCACGGGCGGAGTCGCCTCTCCGATGCTCACGAACCTTCACCCCGACGCCGATCTGTCGGCCTTCATGGATCCTGACGACGTCGCACGCGCAGTGGAGTTCGTTCTGGATTCCCGCAGCAACGCCGTCATCGACGAGATCCGGATCCGTCGCAGGACATCGTCTCCAGTCTGGTAGCCCCACGATGTCTACCGGCTGGTGCTGACGCGCGAGGGGCCGTGACCCAGAATCGCGTCTGCGATCTTCTCCGCGAGCATGACGACCGTTGCCGTGGGGTTGGCGCGGAGCATTCCGGGTATGATCGACGCGTCGACAACCCGCAAGGCCTGGGTTCCGCGGACGCGACCCGTTGCATCGACGACGGCCATCTCATCACGCTCCGGGCCCATCTTGCACGTGCCCGTGCTGTGATGGCTCAGATCGCAGTTGCGCAGCAGACAGCGATCGATCGCGTCGTCGCTCGCAAGATCGTCGTCAATCGGAAAGATCCGCTCGTCGACGATCTCGCGAAATTCGGGTTGATGGACCACTTCGAGGGCGAGGCGAATCCCCTGCCGCATCCGCGCCAGGTCGTCGGGGTGAGACAGTAAAGCAAGGTCGATCACGGGCTGCGCTCGCGGATCGGCGGACGCGAGCTTGACGGTCCCGGTACTTCGAGCTCCCAGGACCTGGTTGACCAAGTAGAAGCCGATTGGACGGAGTCCTGGCATTCCAAAGTCACCGTCGACCGCATTGAGGCATGGTTTCATGACCATGTCATTGCTCAGGCTCGATCCCTTCGCCGTGTAGCACAACGCGGTGTTCATCCGCACCGAGCGCCACGACAGGGGGATGTTGGGCTTGGTGCGGAAGACCATCGGTCCGGTGGGATGGTCCCGCAGGTTCTCACCGATGCCAGGGAGGTCGGCGACCACGTCAATCCCATGCTCTCGCAGTTGAATCGCCGCACCTAACCCCGAGCGCATGAGCAGGTGCGGAGTAGCAAATACGCCACCGCACACGAGGATCTCGTCGGCGTATCTCTTGGTCACGCGCCCCTCGCGCTCCACTTCGACACCCACGGCGCGATCCCCATCGAAGAGGATGCGGTGCACCAGGCTGTTGGCCTCGATGGTGAGGTTTGCCCGCGACCGCGCACCGAGCAGGTACCCCACTGCCGTGCTCCAACGGATCGCATCGACATGGTTTTGCGGAAGCGGCCCGACGCCCGTCGCCAGCGGAGCGTTGTGATCGGAGCAGGCGCTGAAACCCGTACCGAGGCAAGCATCGTGAAACGCGGCATGCACGGGATGCCAGGATGGTCGGGCAACCCTCTGCACAGGGATCGGGCCGTCCGTCCCGTGATAGTCCGCTACGAAATCCAGATCGCGTTCACTGCGACAAAAATACGGCAGCACGTCCTCGTACCGCCACCCGGGATTGCCGGCCGCTTCCCAGTCGTCGTAGTCGTCTCGCTTCCCGCGAAGGAAGACGACGCAGTTGACCGCGGCGGAGCCACCAACGACTCGACCGCGCGGCAGGTAGACCGGGTCCATGGCCGGCGTTGTCGTCGCGGTGAGGTTCCATCCGAAGGCCGTCGTCGGGCCAAACGCCTCGGCCCACAAGTCTCTGGGATCGGGATCTTTGGGATTGTCGTAGGCGTGCCGCAACGCTTCGGGGAGCGCCGACACATCCGCGAAGTCGGGCCCGGCCTCGAGCAGTAGCACCCTTCGATTGGGATCCTCGGTGAGCCGACTGGCCAGGATACATCCGCTCGCTCCAGCTCCAATGACCATGACATCTGGATTCTCGCTGGTCATCGCTCGCTGGCCCCCTGCTTGCGGCAATACGACGGGGATTGTTGCATTCCACCGCGATCATACAGGTCTTGCGGTACGCAAGCACACCCGACGGCGGTTCCGCCGCGCCGCCCTCAGTAGGTGACGGCGAGCAGGGCGGCGAGTCCGAACATGCGGTCGGTCGCGGCGGTGACGCCGCGCGCGGTGGAGAGGTCGCCCTTGCCCTTGAACTTGAAGTTGATCTGGCCGTAGTCGGCGGCGAACCGCAGCGCGATCTGCTTGGCGAGCGCGTAGTCGACGCCGGCGTCGAGCTGGGCACCGAACACATCGGCGGCGCCGTAGCTGGTGGACTCCTGGATCGCGCCGGTCGACCGGATCAGCAGGACGCCGACATCGGCGAACAGCATGAACTTGGGAGCGACCGGCGTGCGCAGGGCGACGTTCGGGACGATCGCGGTGTAGTCGACGTCGGGGGCATCGAGCTGGTTGGGGTTGGCGAGCCCGGAGCGGTCGGCGACGTAGTGACGGCGGGCGTAGTCGAGGCCGAGCGCGACGCTCGACGCCTCGCCGACGACGAACCGGTAGCGCGCGCCGAGCGAGTAGTGGCCCTCGTTGATCGGCACCACGATGCCGGTGCCCGGGATCTCGATGGTGAGCCCGAAGGTCTTGTCGTACTCGCCCGCGAGCCCGAAGCCGGCGGTCGCGCCCTCTTTGCCCGCGAACGGATAGACCTCGGCCGCGACGCGCACGCTCGGCGCGCCGGTCCCGACGCGGGGGGGCGGGTTGGGGCCGCTCGCGGTGTAGGTGAGCCGGCGGATCCCGATCGTCGGTCCGAGCGCGGCCCGGACCATCGACTCGGGGGACAGCGCGGGGGCCTCGTCGTCGCCATCCTCCGCCTTGCTCCGGTGGTTCTGCTTCCGCTTCTTCTTGCGCACCGAGCTGCTCGCCGCCTCGTCATCGGCGTCGTCGTCCGTCGCGAGGATGCGCCGCTCCAGCTCGTCGCGGACCTTGGTCCGGAACTTCTCCGAGATCGTGGTCGTGAACTCGACCGTGAACCGCGTCGTCTTCTTCTTGCGGGCCGACACGCTGAGCTGGAGCGTCTTCTTGCGGCCGTCCTTGCCGAGCTTGCCGTGCACCACGGCCACGACGTCGAGCTTGCCCTGCAGCTTGCGGGCTCCCTTGGTGTCGAGCTCGCCCGCCAGGCCGAGCTTGTCCATGGCGCGCGTGACCTCGCGCTGCTTGACCGGCGACATGTTGTCGGTCATCAGCTCGGCGAGCTCGTCGGTCACCTTGTTGTCGGAGTCACCCGCGATCGGCGCGATCGCGACCCTGGGCTTGGCGAGTGCCTGCCCCGACCCCACGAGGAGGCTCGCCAAGGCGATCAGCATGAACAGCCGCATGCCGCGCGAGGATAACGCGCATTTGGCGGCCGTGCGGCCCTGGCTCAGCAACCGGACAGGCCCCCGGCGGCGCACAGCTCGGTCTGGGTGAGCCTGGCCAAGTTGGCGAAATCGTGTGTACCGCACCTGGCGCCCTCCGTTGCACTGGCCGGTGACGTCGTCACAAGAGGTGGGCACGGTAGAAACCAGCAGTGACCGATCCCACCTCCATGTCGCGAACCGTCCCGCCCGGGCTCGTGGCCTTGCTCGAGCCGATCGCCGCGGCGCTCGAAGGCAAGTCGTGTTACGGCCTGCCGTATCGCGATCTCGGGGCGAAGGTTCGGTTCGAGCTCGTGTCGCTCGGTGACTGCGCGTTGTTCGCGGCCCATCGCATCCCGCCCGGCGATCACCCGGACTGGGTGCCGTTCGCGACCCTCGGCGAGGGCCCCCCTCGCGGGGGACCCTCGCCGTGGGGTGAAGTCGATCCTTGCTCCGCGCGGACCGACTTGGATCGATCCAGCTCGGGCCCGGAGTTCCTCGTGATCTCGACCGTGTCCCCGTACCCGGTCGGGTTGTGGGTCCACGCCAACGGCTCGATCTACCCGGTGTGGGAGACCTTCGAGTTGTTCGTGGCGCGCGTGGTCGACGCCGACGCCCAGACGCCGTTCGAGGAGCTCGAGAGGACGCTCGACAAGGTCACCAGGAAGCTCCAGGCGGATGCCCACGACGACGCGATCGCGATCCTGCAGCACGCGATCGACGGCCTCGGAACGATCCCCTCCGAGGGTCGCAACGACCAGCTCGCGCGTGCCCATCGGCTCTACGGCCGCGCACTCCAGGGCGTGGGGCGCGTGAGCGACGCCCGCGAGGCCTACCACCGCGCGATCGCGATCGGCGATGCGTACGCCGAGGTCCACCTGATCGACCTGATGGCGAGCGAGCTCGGCGAGCCGGCGGCCGCGATCGAGCACGCGAGCTTGCTCCGCGACACGCTCGACAACGTCGGCCGCGACCTGCTCTCCCGCTACGTGGCCGCGGCCTATCTCGGGCTTGGCGAGGTGGCGAAGGCAGAGGCCGAGCTCCGCGAGCTCCTGGCCCGGTCGTCGGACAAGGACACGATCCGTGGCGTCCGACGAGCCCTCGAGCACTACGTCGAGGATGACAAGCCCGGTGCCGACGCCGTGACCGCGTTCCTGGCGTGGTTCAAGAGCTAGTGCCGACTACTCGAGGACGACGTTGTTGATCGGCGACACGTTCATGCCGCCCGGATAGCCATACGAGACGTTCTCGGTGAACGACGAGGTCTCCGGGGTGCCCCAGCCCCAGACCCAGAGGCCGAACGGCGCGTCGCTCTTGATCTCGTGGCGACCGGTCGAGCACATCCCCTGGTCGACGAAGTTGCCGCGCTGGAGATCGGTGCGCGTGAACTCGAAGTCGGCGTTGATCGCCGTCCAGCCGGTGAGCGCACCCGCGCAGTCGAGCATCACCTCGTGGAACTGCGCATCGCTGCCGCGACCACGGACCACGACCAGGTTGGTCTCGGGATACGTCGGGTCGGCGAAGAACACGTACTGCTGGAGGTACTGCTCGGGCGGTACGCTGATGACGAAGTCGGGATCGCCGTAGCCGGATCCGGTGGACCCATTGAAGTCCGAGCCGGTCATGTAGGTGAACAGCATGAACGGGTGCTCGTTGTCCTGGCTGTTCACCACGAACGGCGTGCCGGTCTGGAACGTCACCGACTGTCCGTGGTCGAGCGTCAGCGGTCCGCCCACGGCCGATGAGTACGTGAGGACGGTGCCATCGACGGCGCCTACGACGCGCCAGAACGTCGAGGTCTCGGCCGGCACGCGCGGCCGGTACATCACGCCGATGTAGCGGCTCCCGAGCGCGCGAACCGGCGGGATCATCTGCTCGCCGTGATCGCAGAAGCTGACGTTGCTCGGCATGTTCATGCACGGCTGGCCCGCCATGAAGCCGACCGGCTTGTTCGATGTGATCGTGCTGCCGGTGAGCTCGGCGGACTGCGAGATCTGCGCCTGCTGGCCCTTGGCGAGCATGATGGTGAGCGGCTGACCTGCGGCGCCGGACGGGATCCCGCCGCTGCCCGAGACGGCGGCGACCGGCGTCAGCGTCGCGATCGTGTCGTCCTCCCGGGCGATGATGTTGAGCGAGGGCACGCCGCCGATGCCGGCCGGGCTCACGTTGACCGCGACGTAGTTGACGTCCCAAACGCTGGTCGGCAGCAGCAACGAGGCCGCGGTGACCGCCGCCGAGCCGCCGCCGTAGGGGTTGATCTGGTAGGCCACCACCGGAACATCGGTGGTGATCTGGAACGAGCTCGAGATCCCGGTTCCGCTCAGGCCCGCGCCCGGCACGGCCGACGGGAACGGGCAGAGCGGCGCACTGCCACTCTGACCGCCGAGGAACAGCACCGCGACCTCCCCGGGCGGCACGCCGGCGACCGGATCGTACGCGGCATAGGTGAGGCCGGGACCCGACCCGACCGGCAGGCGCGTGAACTGCGCCACCGGCAGCGCGGCGTTCTGATACTTGACGTCGAGGTGGACGGGCGCGGTCCACGTGTTCGCGACGAACACCGCGAAGCAATGGCCCGTGGTGGCCACGTCCATGCTGGTCGCGTAGTAGTCGCAACCGACGGAGCGTCCGTTCGCGAACGCCGCGATGCACGCATCCTTGCAGGTGAGCGTCGATGCGTCGCACGCGTCGGTGCCCGCGCACGGCGTCGTCACGTTGCCGTGGCAATCGACGACGGCGTGCAGATCGGGCGAGCACACGTTCGTGCAGCCGGGGTCGGCATCGGCCAGGCCCGGGCCGTCATCATCCTCGTCGCGCGGCCTGGGACCACACGCCGCGAGCACCGCAAGACCTAGGACCAGGGCTGTGCTCATCCTCATCGAGGGCGAACCTAGGAGGAGCGCACGGCGGAATCAATACGAAACCCCTGACATGCGCTGCAAGCCGCACTCACCGTGATGCGGGCGGGAGGACCGAGCTCGGCTCGATCGAGTAGGTTCGCGCGGTGGGGCAGCGGAAGCTCGAAGCGCTCGGCTACTGGTTCAACGAGCGCGCGCCGAATGCGTATCCGCGGCCGCAGCGCCTGGTTGGCGCGTGGCCGGCGCGGCAACGAGCGCAGGTGCTCGCGCACCTCCGGGCCGGCAGCATGTTCGAGAGGTATCGCGCGTGCTCGCATTGCCGGTTTGCGTGCGGCATCCGGCCGAGCGAGCTCGGGCGGCGCGATCTCACCGACGGCGTCTGGGTGTGGCCCGAGGGGCTCGCGCACTACGTCGAGGCGCACTCGGTGCGGCTGCCCGCGCGGTTCGTGCGTCATGTCGCGGCACGCGGGTTGCCCGCGCGGCGCGAGGGCCTGATCGTCCCCAGCGGAGCGGGCGGCTGGAGGATCGACGAGGCGAGCTGGTTGGCGTGGGGCCGCGCGCAGGGCGCGTCCGTCGAGCTCTCGGGGTGGGAGGTGCCGGGCGAGCAGGATCGGCGGACGATCGAGGCGGAGCTCGCGAAGGTCGCGCGGGTGCTCCCGTGGAAGAGGCGCCTCCCGTGGAAGCGGCCGGTGATCATCCTGGCGCGCGCGCGCACGCGCGAGGTCGTGCTCGCGCTGCCCCGGGGCCGGCTCGCGATCGTGCAGCTCGGCGCGACGCCGCGCCTCGAGATCGTCGACGGATGGGACGACTGGCCCGCCAGGAGACCGCCTAGAAATCGAAGCCGACGCCGCCCTGCACGATCAGCGGGTTGACCCAGACGCTCATCTTCGCGGTGCCGACCTCGACGGTGTCGAACAGCGGCAGCTCCGGAGTCTTGACCTCGATGTGCGTCACCTTCGCGCGCGCCAGCATGAAGGCGATGAACTTGACGTCGAGTCGCGCGTAGAGGTTCTTCCACAGCTTCGCCTCGACGCCGGCCTGGAGCACGAGCCCGGGCGCCGGCGTGATCTCGAACTTCGGTTGACGGACCTGGGTCAAGATCGGGTTGGTGACGTGCGCGTCGTACGCGAGCAGCACGGTGAGCCCGCCGCCGGCGTACGGCCGGATCGTGCCGCCGTGGTGGAGCTGATAGACGGCGGTGACCATCGGCGGCGCGGCCTTCGCCTCGCCGAGCTCGGGGCCGAGCGCGGGGACTCCGGTCGGGATGCCGAGCACCATCGGTGCGATCGATTCGTTCGCGAGCGTGCCGGTCGCGCGGAACTTCGCGGTGAACGGCAGGCCGATCATGGTCTCGAGCGAGAGCCTGCCGTGCATCACCGGCAGCACGTAGCCGATGGTGGCCGCCGGGACCGTCGCCGAGGCGATCGAGGATCCGGAGCCCGCGAGCGGGCCGTTCTTGACGGCGAGGCTGGCCGGGCCGTCGATATCGGCGAGCTCGAGCTCGCGTGACACCGCGAGCGAGGAGACGTGGAGCGCGCCGCCGCGGACGTAGAACCGATGGTGGTTCGGCTTCGGCCTGGTCTCGGCCCGCGCGGACGTCGTCGCTCCGAGCGTCGCGAGCACGACCAGCCCGAGCCCGACGCGGCTCACAGCTCCACCCCGCGCACCGGACGCGAGACCAGCTGGAGCTTCATCTCGCCGCTGGGGATGACGATCTCGACGGTGCCTCCGATCCCGAGCGGGGCATCGATCGCCACGCTCACCGGGACCTCACCGGTGTTGTGCAGCGAGATCGCGATCCGGCCATCGGGGCGGAACGTCATCGCGCCCCTCATCACGACCGACAGCGGCTTGCTGATCAGATCATGGTTGGCGAGCGGGATCGGGATGGTCATGTCGGGTGCGTCCATGTAGAGGTCGAGCGCGGCCACCATCGTCGGGGTGCCGCCGTCGTCGATGACGTAGCCCTGGATCGGGCCGGTCGCCGGCTCGCGGATCCGCAGCACCGACGTGCCGGTATTGGTGGTGATGCTGATGCCGACCTTCGCGGTCATCGCCACCGAGGTCGCGTACATCGCCTGGGGTGACAGCGTCGCCGGGATGCAGGTGGGGGCGACCGTGCCATCGGGCAACATGCAGTTGGTCGTCGCCTCCCCGAGCTCGACCGGCATCGAGCCCTGGAGGTAGAGGCAGCCTTCCACTTCCGGGGTCGCGGGCAGGCAGTCGTCCATCGCGAAGCTCGCATCGCCGATCACGCCGGTGGTCCCGACGATGCGGAGCGCGGCGCGGTTGTCGTCGTTCGCGCGCTCGTTGGCATCGAGAAAGCCCGAGCCGTTGATGTCGCTGAACGGGCTGACGTCGGCGACCATGAACGTCGCCGTGGTCGCGGGCGCCCCGACGAAGTTGATCACGAGGTTGGAGCCGCCGGCATCGCCACTCTGGGTGCCGAGCAGGGGATCGAAGCTCGCGGCATCGGCGTTGGCGCCGCACACCTCGCCGGTGGCACAGGTCGCGTTGCTGCCCGACACCAGCGTGAGCCGGTAGCGCCTGCCGGGGACCCACGGCTGGTCGGGGATGAACGCGATCCCGCGATCGCGCCGCAGCAGCGTGCCCGCGACCGCGACGCAGCCACCCGCGCCATCGAGGTCGTCGACCCGGACGCTGCCGCCGCCCCCGCAGCTCCCGAGCGTGAGGCTGGTCGGGTTGACCGGCTCGCTGAACACCGCCTCGACCACCTCATCGGCGGGCATCGTGAACGGCTGGTACGGCGCGTCGCTGTCGAGCCCGCCGTCGCAGTGGCCGGGGCTCGTCGCGGTCGCGCCGGTGAGCACGCACGGCACGCCGGGATGGATCGACAGCACGGTCAGCGGCACGCTGGTCGCGACCAGCCGCGGCGTCGCGAATCCGATCGGGGCGGTCGCGGCGAGCGCGTTGCCGGCGACGTCCGCGATGTCGGTGAGCCGGATGCGGTAGCTTGTCGAGTAGCTGAGGTTCGCGAGCGGTCGCACCACGATCGAGGAGCCATGGCTCTCGATCACGCTCGGGATCTGCTGGCCGCCGGTGGTCTCGAGCGCGAGCCCGCCCGCGCGCAGCCGATCGACATCGACGGGCTCGTCGAACACGAGCTCGATCCCGGCGCCGACCGGATGATCGCTCGACCCTTCGGTGGGGGAGGTCGCGATCAGCGTCGGGGGTGTGGTGTCGGTGGGCACCGTCGCCCCCGGATCGGTGATGAGCTCGAGTACCAGGTTCATCGGCGCGACCGTGATGCCGAGCAGCCCGAGCTCGAGCGATCCGACGGTCTCGATCGCGAGCACGCCGTCGGTGGCGACCCCCGTGCCGGTGGTCTGGACGCCGAGCACGGTCTGCGCGAGCACCGCGTTGCCGGTGGGATCGACCGCGTAGATCGCGAGATCGAGGCTGAGATCGACGAACAGCGGGGCGCGATCGTTCTCCGGTCGCTGGTCCGCCGGCTGATAGGGGTTGCGGTAGAGCTGGCCGCCACCGTCGGTGAGGAGCTCGATCTGGATGTTGCCGGTCGACAGCCCGACCGGGATCGCGCCGCCGAGCTTGACGTCGAGCCCGGTCGCCGCGAGGCGCTGGCCGTGCCGGATCGTGAACGCGATCGGGCCGCCGAGCGCCTTGGGATCGCCGAGCTCGGCCGCGACGGTCACGGGCAGCATCGTCGAGGTCTCGTGGCCGATCAGCGGGTTGTCGATCGAGATGACGTTGCGCTCGCCGCCGGAGCGCGACGTGGTCGGGCCGGGATCTCCGGGCTGCCGGGTGCGCAGCACCTCCGGGATCGGAGGCTTGCCGCCCCGGCTGTCGAGCGGGACGAGCGGGATGCGGATGCCTGCGAGCGCGCTGCCGCCGAGATCGACGATCTGGTCGCCGAGCGCGAGCACGTAGGTCCTGCCGGCCACGAGGTCCTCGCGCGGATCGATCGCGACGTGGATGCCTTGCGCGTACACGGTCACTGGCACCGAGCTGCCGGTGACCGTGTCGGCGAGGTCGATGGCACTTGTGCCCGTCACGCTGCGTGGATCGAGCGGCTCGGAGAACACCAGCCGGATCGTGGTGGTCTCGAACATCGGCTGGTGCGCGGTGGCGCCGAGCCGGTCCGGTGCGGAGCCGTTGACCGCCACGAGGGTCGGCGGGGCGGCGCGCGGCCGGGTCGAGCGGGTCGTGAAGCTGAACAGGGGCCCCGACGCCGGCAGGTTGTTCGCGGTCGGCGCGAGCGGCGCGCGCACGTAGACGCCGTACGTGGTCCCGGGCGCGAACGTCGCCGCCGCGAACTGGACGGTCTTGCCGTCCCCGGTGATCTCGGCGGCGGTGTCGAGCGGACCGTCGGGCCCGACGAGACAGAACGCGCCGGTGACGGCGGTCCCTTGACCCGAGCATGGCCCGAGCGCGCCCGGCTCCACCGGATCCGAGAACGTCACGACGATGCGGCTGCCGAGCGGCACGTCGAGCTGCTCGTTGATCGGGAACGTGAACACGACGCCCGGCTCCGCGGTCTGCAGCGGCGGGGTCGAGCCCCCGCATGCCGTCACGGAGGCCACGATCACCAGCGCCGCGACCCCCACGGCTCTCTGCCCGATTGACATCACCGCGCACCCTATCAAGCCGCGCCTGATTACACGACGACAACCATCACGAGCCGCCGTCGCCGGGCGCCGGGCTCGATGAAACGAACGTCGGCTGCCTTACCAGACGGCGCGATGGCCGCCGGTGGCAGCCCGGTGGTCCGGCCCTGCTGGCACACCGCGCGCACGGATCGTCCGGTGTGCTCCGGTACCTCGAACCCTCCGAGCTGGTCGCGGCTCTCATGACCAAGGAGATCTCCCATGGCCCGCCCCCTGCCGTTCCCTCATCGCTATGCCGTGACGCTCTCGGATGGTCACCTCGTTGCGCCGCCTCGCGCACCGATTGCGCTCGGTCCACCTCCGCAGTTCGGCGGCACCGACCGGGTGTGGAGCCCCGAGGAGCTGCTGCTCGGCGCGGTGCTCGAGTGCCTGTGGACGACGTTCGAGGCCCATGCGCGGCACGACGGCCTCGAGGTCCCGGGATGGTCGGGAACGGGGGTGGCGGTGCTCGACAAGGGTGCGCCGGTCCCGGTCTTCACGTCGATCACGCTCGCGGTCGAGCTCGCCGTCGCCGCGGCGGACCAGGACCGTGCGCGCAAGCTCGTCGCGACCGCCGAGCAGCGCTGCATCATCTCGAATGCGCTCAAGATCCCGGTGACCGTCGAGCTCAGCTTTCGGCCGGGTTCGTAAGAACCCTTTCCGGTGCGAGCTGGCTCACAGCCGGGATGAAGGTTCGGGTCGCCCGATGGGCGCTGCTGGTATTGACGGCGTGCGGGAGTGCGGAGCGCGCCGAGCCTCCCACGAGCGCATCGATCGCGGTCACCGTGACCCCGGCGCACGACGAGGCGCTGGCGACGATCTATCGCGCCAGTGGCACCGTGCGGGGGCGCTCCACCGTCGTGGTGACGAGCAGGGTCGCCGGCTACGTGCGGGCGGTCCACGTGCGTCCAGGTGACCTGGTGGTCGCGGGGCAGCCGCTCGTCGATCTCGAGGCCAAGGACGTCCAGGCCGGGGTGACCCGCCAGCGCGCCGAGCTCGCGCAGGCGGTCGCGATGCAGGCCGAGGCCGCGAGCGCGGTCGAGGCAGCCCGGGTCACGGCGGAGCTCGCCCGCACCTCGCGGGATCGCGTGGCCAAGCTGCTCGCCGCCGGCGCGGTGACGCGCCAGGAGGCCGACGACGCCGAGGCCCAGGCGCGCGGCAGCGCGGCCCAGCTCCAGGCTGCCGAGGCACGCCTGCGAGCCGCGGGCTCGGCCATCGAGGTCGCGAAGGCCGCGCTCGCCGAGGGCACGGCGACCCTGGGCTACGCGCGCGTCACGGCGGCGTTCGCCGGTCGCGTCGTCGCGCGTAGCGTCGATCCAGGCGCCCTCGCGTCACCGTCGACGCCGCTGCTCGTGCTCGAAGAGGGCGCGAGCCCGCGCGTCGAGGCAGCGGTCGAGGAGTCGCGCGGCGCCTCGATCCGGATCGGCGATCCGGTGATCGTCGAGCTCGGGACCTCCGCCCCGATCGAGGGCACCGTCAGCGAGATCGTGCCGACCGTCGACGTGCTGTCGCGGGCGTTCGGCGTGAAGGTCGATCTCCCGGCGGGCACGGGCTCGTTGCAGCCGGGCACGTTCGCGCGCGTCGGGTTCCGGACCGGCACCCGGAGCCGGCTGGTGGTCCCGACCACCGCGATCTCGTCGCTCGGGGCGCTCGATCGCGTGTTCGTCGTCGACGGCGGCGTCGCACGGCTCCGGATGATCACGGCAGGCGAGGTGCAGGGCCCGTGGACCGAGGTGCTGTCCGGCGTCGCCGCGGGCGAGCAGGTCGTCGGCAAGCCGGCGGGGCTCCGCGATGGCGCGCGCGTCGAGGTGCGGCCATGACGCCGGGCAAGCTCGGCATCGCGGGCCGGCTCGCGCGCGTGTTCATGCACTCGAAGCTGACGCCCCTCATCCTGATCGCCTCGATCGCGATCGGGGCGTTCGCGGTGTGGCGGCTGCCCCGCGAGGAGGAGCCGCAGATCGTCGTGCCGATGAGCGACGTGTTCGTGCGGATGCCGGGCGCTTCGGCGAAGGAGGTCGAGGCGCGGATCACCACGCCACTCGAGCGCCTGCTGTGGGAGATCCCCGGCGTCGAGTACATCTACTCGACCTCGAGCCCCGGGTTGGCGAGCGTGATCGTGCGGTTCGAGGTCGGCCAGGACGAGGAGCGCAGCATGGTGAGGCTGCAGCAGAAGCTCGCCGCGAACGCGGACCTGATCCCCGCTGGCGCGTCGGCTCCGCTGATCAAGCCGCGCTCGATCGACGACGTGCCGGTGCTCGCGCTCACCCTGTGGAGCACGCGGTACTCGGGCTACGAGCTGCGCCGGATCGCCGCCGAGCTCGAGGAGCAGATCAAGCAGGTCCGCGGGGTCAGCGAGGTCACGCTGATCGGCGGCGAACGACGCCAGCTCCGGATCGTGCTCGATCCCGAGCGGATGGCCGCACGCCAGCTCTCGCCGATCGCGATCGCCAGCGCCGTGGCCGCCGCGAATGACCGCCGCCCCGCGGGCTCGATCGCCAGCGGCAACCGCGAGCTCGTGATCGAGGCCGGCACGCTGCTCGCGAACGCGCGCGATGTCGGGGACGTCGTCGTCGGGGCGTCCTCGACGCAGCCGGTGTTCCTGCGCGACGTGGCGACGATCGTCGATGGGCCGGAGGAGCCTGCCACCTACGTGCGGTTCGGCGGTGGAGCCGCGGGTGAAGGCGCGGTCGCGACGGCGAGCGGCGCCGCGCCCGCGATCACGATCGCGGTCGCCAAGCACAAGGGCGAGAATGCGGTGTCGGTGGTCTCCGACGTCTCGCGCAAGCTCGCGGGGCTGCACGGCACGGTCATCCCGTCCGATGTCCAGCTGACCGTGACGCGCGACTACGGCGCGACCGCGAGCGAGAAGAGCAACGAGCTGCTCGAGCACATGGGCATCGCGGTCGTCAGCGTGGTGCTGCTGATCTGGTTCGCGCTCGGGCGTCGCGAATCGCTCATCGTGATGCTCGCGATCCCCGCGACGCTCGCCCTGACCCTCGCGGTGTTCTACTTCCTCGGCTTCACGCTGAACCGGATCACGCTGTTCGCGCTGATCTTCTCGATCGGGATCCTGGTCGATGACGCGATCGTGATCGTGGAGAACATCTCGCGCCACGCGCGGCTGCCCGAGAACCGCGGCCGCGACCTCGCCGACATCGCGGTGCGCGCGGTCGACGAGGTCGGGAACCCGACGATCCTGGCGACGATGACGGTGATCGCGGCGATCTTGCCGATGGCCTTCGTCGGCGGGCTGATGGGCCCCTACATGCGGCCGATCCCGATCGGCGCCTCGGCCGCGATGATCTTCTCGCTCGTGATCGCGTTCATCGTCACGCCGTGGGCGACCGTCCGGCTGCTCCGGGTGGACACCGCGGGGCACGACGAGCCCGAGAGTCGGCTGACGCGCGGCTACCGGCGCGTGATGTCGAGCCTGCTGCGGGTCAGGCGGCTGCGGGGCCTGTTCCTCGGGGGGGTCGTCGTGCTGCTGCTGGGCTCGATGGCGCTCGTCGCCGTGAAGTGGGTGCGCGTCAAGATGCTGCCGTTCGACAACAAGAGCGAGCTCCAGCTGATCGTCGACATGCCCGAGGGGACGACGCTCGAGCAGACCGACCGCGTCACCCAGGCGCTCGCCGACGCGATCCGATCCGAGCCCGAGGTCCAGAGCTTCGAGACCTACGTCGGCACGACGGGCCCGTACAACTTCAACGGCCTGGTCCGCCACTACTTCCTGCGCGCGGCGCCCAATGTCGCCGACATCCACGTCAACCTGGTCGACAAGGGCGATCGCCACGACCAGAGCCACGCGATCGCCAAGCGGATGCGCGACCGGATCACGCCGATCGCGACGAAGTTCGGTGCGCGGGTCAAGGTCGCCGAGGTGCCGCCCGGTCCGCCGGTGCTCCAGACCCTGGTCGCCGAGATCTACGGCCCCGACTACACGCGCCAGATCGCGATCGCGCGCGATGTCCGCGAGCTGCTGGAGCACACGCCCGGGATCGTCGACGTCGACTGGTACGTCGAGGACGATCAGCCGAAGTACCGGTTCATCGTGGACCAGGAGAAGGCGGCGCTCGATGGCGTCAGCGAGCCCGAGCTGGTCCGCACGCTCCAGCTCGCGATCGCCGGTGAGCCCGCGGGCCTGGTCCACGACGAGCGCGAGCGCGAGGACGTGCCGATCGTGCTCCGGCTCGATCGCGCGACCCGGTCGGATCTCGAGCGCCTGCGCGGCCTCACGATCACGGGCCGTGGAGGCAACATCGTGCCGATCGGCGAGCTCGTCAGACCCGAGCTCACCGTCGAGGATAAGTCGATCTATCACAAGAACCTGATGCCGGTCGTCTACGTGACGGCGGACGTCGCGGGCGAGATCGAGAGTCCGGTCTACGCGATCCTGGCGCTCGGCCCCAAGATCGACGCGATGACGCTCCCCGAGGGCTACGCACTCGAGCAGCACACGGCGACCCAGCCGTTTCGCACCGACAAGTTCGCGATGAAGTGGGACGGCGAGTGGCACATCACCTACGAGGTGTTCCGCGATCTCGGCCTCGCGTTCGCGGCGGTGCTCGCGCTGATCTACATCCTGAACGTGGCGTGGTTCC
>JAGSPR010000149.1 GCA_018262455.1 Deltaproteobacteria bacterium
CATGCGGTTGGATCTTCGCCGCCGCCGCGGCCTCGGCCAGCCGCGTGATCTCCGACTTGGTGGCCTCGGGCCGCTTCACCGCGGTCTCGATCTTCTTCGTCGCCTTGACCGCGGTGGCGCCGCACTTCGGATCGACCACCCAGGTCTCGACCACGAGATCGGAGACCTGGTCACCGAAGCCAGGTAGCGCCTCGGTAAATGCCGCGAGCGAGGACCGCACGTTGGGCCGATCGACGCGCGCATGGAGCTCGCCGATCCCGATCACCCGTGCGTCGGCCGGGATCACGGCCCGGAAGGCCGTCGGCAGGTCGTCGAATTCCTGGTGCTCGGGGAGCGGCACCGCGTCGAGTGCTGCGATCGTCGCGTCGGTGGGGGGCCGCTTCGGCGCCGCGGTGCCTTGCGGCCGAGGCGTTTCCTTGCTCCCGCACGCTGCGATCAGCGCGAGCACGACGTAGCGCACGCGTCACGGTACACCCAAAGGACTCGCATGGGTTATGGTCCCCCGATGGGACCCAGCGCTAACGAGCTGCGCATCATCCCGCTGTTTCAGGGATTCGGCGACGACGAACTGGCGGCGCTGAGCCGTCTGTTCTCTCGCGTCGCACCCGGCAGCGATGTCACTGCCTCCACCGAGCTGTTCGATGTCGGCGAGCGCGCACAAGAGCTATACCTCCTCACCGCCGGCGAGGTCGTACTCGATCGCCCCGGCGACGATGTGTTCCGGCTCCGTCCGCCGGCGCTGATCGGCGAGCTAGGCGCGCTGACCGGCTTGCCGCGCTCTACCCGGGCCATGGTCACCGCAGGCTCGACCGTGTGGTCGCTGCCGGCCAAGACCATCCAGGCGTTCCTGGCCTCGAACCAGGAGCTCGGGGTTCGCTTCCTCGCAAACCTGTTGACCGTGGTCGCGGACAAGGTCCATCGCGATCAGGGCCGGATGGCCGATATGCGGCAGAACCTGATGCGCACGCAGAAGGAGCTCAAGCGGCTCCGCGAGCTCGTGCTCGAATCGCCCGAGACGCCGATCTCGACGCCGGTCCACGACACGCTCGACAAGCTCATCACGCACAACCGCCGCGTGAACTACCGCGTGGAGCCGCCGAAGCAGCTGCCGGCCTATCTCAAGTTCGACTTCGGCAGTGCGCCGGTCGCGGATCTGTCCCGCACGCACGTGGCGGCCCACGAGATCCGGTTTGGCGAGACGCCGCCGGCGGTCGATACGTGGATCTCCAGCGTGCTCCACCTCGCGGGGACCGAGATCCCGATCTCGGGCCGGATCAGCCACGTGCAAGGCAACCGGATGACGATCCAGCTCGATCTGCTGATCGACGAGTTCGCGTCGGTGCTCGAAGGCTACCTCACGCGCGCCCAGCTTCTCGACGTCCTGGTCTGACCCCCAGGGTTAGGTCGAGGCCCCGGTCCGCGCGAACCCGCCGAGCTACTTGCTCGAGACCTTGTCGGTCTTCTTCGGCTCGGCAGGCTTCGCCGGCTTGGCGTCCGCCGCCTTGTCGGTCTTGGCGTCGGTCTTCGGCGCGGTCTTGGCCTTGGCTGTCTGATCGTGCGCCGGGGCATCCTTGGCCTTCTCGGCAGTCTTCGGGGCCTGATCGGACGGCGACTCCGAATGAGGGCAGGCGAATACCGGAGTGGCAGCGATCGCGAGCGAGGCAACTGCGATGGCGAGCTTCTTCATGGGTTCTCCTCGGGCGTTGGTGAGTACTTCGAGCTTGGCGTAGCAACCGGAGTCCGGCAACCGAGATCAGCCCGACTTGGAGGTCCTGGCGATCGTGCCCTGGTGCTTCTGGAGGTACTCGCGAATCGATCGCAAGTAGTCGTCGCTGTCGGCGCGCAGGTCGTACCCGGCGAACGCCTCGGGGTGAAGGTCCGCATACTCGGTGATCGGATCTGCGGCGCGGAACCCGCCAGACGACATGCAGCTGGCATCGGTCCACGGCCACTCATCGGCATTGATCGTGGGGATCTCGACGGGAGCGGCCGGCTTGCCCGCCGCGAGCCGATCGAGGTCGAGGCAGTCGGTGAGGTCGTTCGCGGCATCGACGTGCACGTTCAACGACTCGAGGCCGAACGTGTTCTGCAGGTGCTTGAGCGCGGACGTGTGATCGAGCTGGACCGAGCTCACGTAACCCTGCTTGACGTACGGGCCGATCACGATCGCGGGCACGCGAAAGCCGAGTTGCTGGAACCCATCGACGCCGTACTTGGCCAACGTGTCGTCGGTGGTCGTCGGCGGCGGGACGTGATCGAAGTAGCCGCCGTTCTCGTCGTACGTGATCACGAGCAGGATGTTCTTCCACTGCGGCGACTTCGCGAGCGCGGTGTAGACCGCTGCGATCAACTCCTGGCCGAGGATCGGGTGGACCGGCGGATGGTCGTCGTTGGTGCCGAACGCAGGATCGATGTAGACGACCGATGGCAGCGTCCCCGCCGCGCAGTCCTTGAAGAACTGGCCATTGCCGATCTTGGCGTCGCCGAACCGGCGGATCCGACCGGTGCCGTCTCCGGGTCCGAGATCGAGCTGATACGGACCGGGGTTGGCGAGCAGCGCGAGGACCGCGAGCGAGCCATAATAATAGGCCCAGTCGACGCCGGCCTCGTCGAGCCGGTTGTAGATCGTCGGCACCGGCACGGCGGCCAGCTGATCGATGACCGCGTCGTTGTTGTCGATCCCGAACGACGTCCCGGCGTGCCAGTAGGCTCGGTTGGGCAGGGTGGGGCCCATCACCGAGCAGAACCAGCGGTCGCAGGTCGTGTAGGCATCCGCGAGCGCCCACGTCACCGGGAGGTTGTCTCGGGTCATGTACTTCATCGTCTCGGTCGCCGTGAGGCTTCCGGCGTGGGCGTCCTGGTGCTGGACCAGGAAGCCGTCGTTCGCGCCGCCGTTGAACGAGGCGTGTGCGGCGTCCCAGCCATGTGGCGGGTCGATGTCGCAGACCGAAGGTGGCGCCGCCCCTCGATCGTCGGGAGCCGCGTACGGGGCGATCGGCTGGCCGTTCTTGTCATTGTTGAACAGGCCGGCTTTGAGCCCGTCGACGGGCAACCCCTCGAGGAGCGCGCGCGCACCCAGCGCGTGGTCGAAGCTGCGGTTCTCCATCATGAGATAGACGTACGTCGTGATGCCGACCGGACCGTCGTCCTTGTCGTCACAGCCAGGCAGAAACCGCGCCAGGCCAGCCGCCCCCGCCAACCCGCCGATCGTCTTGAGGGCGTCGCGTCGCTTCATCATGGAGGGGAACATAGCGCGATCTGGTGTCCGCTCGGTCGCCAGATCTTCACGCGGGGGGGCGGGCCGTGTAGGCGTCCGTAAGAGCCGTCACAGCCGCTTGGCGACCATGCTGACCCCGACCCAGAACCCCACGGCCGTCCCGATGCCGGAGGCCACGGCGATCAGCAGGATCCGGGTCACCTGGTTGCGCCAGAACCCGCGCCACGTCTGGATATCATCGGGCAGCTGCTCGCAATCCGCGACCCCGGGCTTGCGACGCCAGGCCTCCACGACCCCGACCACCATGCCGGTCCCGAGCAGCGGATGGATCGCCGCGAGCGGGGCCACCACCAGTGCCGAGCCGACCGATACGATCGAGCCGCCCGCGAGCAGCGTGAGTCCCGCGGCTCCGATCGCGGTCGGCAGGATCCATGCGAGCATCATCTCGAGCAGGCTTGTCTGATCGGAGCGCCGCCAGAACCAGACGATCCCGACGAGGAACAGGATCGGCACGAGCCACTTGATCGCCTGCCACACGATCGACGGCGGCGGAATCCGGTCGAGCGCGGCGCGATCCACGGGCTTGCCGAAGTTCTCCTTCATGCCGGGCACGTGGGCGGCGCCGACGACGGCGACCACGACCTTACGGCCCTTGCCAGCCTCGACGGTCTTCGACGCCAGGTACTGATCGCGCTCGTCGATCAGCGGCACCTTGATCTGCGGCACCGCGCGTCCGAGCTCGGCCAGCATCTCGGACAGCGCCTTGGGCTCCTTCAGCTGCTCGATGGTCGCTTCGGTGACCGCACCGTCGGGCTTCTTGGACGTCTGCTTGGCATCGCCCTCGCCGGCCTCGTCCTCGTCCTCGTCGTCGTCCTCATCGTCCTCGTCCCAGCCGACGATCAGCGATGACAGCAGCATCGACCGCTTCCATAACCCGAGGTTCTTCCAGGTTCGCTTGAGCGTGATGTTGATGTCGCGGTCGATCAGCTCGACCGGGATCCCGCGCTCGTTCGCCGCTGCGACGGCGGCGAGTAGCTCGGCCCCTGGCTTGACGCCGAGGCTGGCTCCGATCCGGCGCTGGTACGACGCGAGCGCGAGGTGGGCGAGCAAGTACAGCGTGCGGCCTTCGCGGACTACCTTGAACACGTCGAGGTCGCGGAACGCGCTCTCCTTGGTCAGCGCCTCGTAGCGGACCTTGTCGAGCTCGACACAGACGACGTCAGGCTTGACCCGGTCGATCACCGCCTTGACGTCTTCCACCGAGCGCTGCGAGACGTGCGCCGTTCCTACGAGGTAGTACGTCGTGTCGTCGAGGACGAGCTCCGTCACCGAATCGGGCAGGGGCGGCGCAAGCTCTTCGTCCACGGCGCTGACATAGCATGGGTGGCTCACCTGTGAGCCGAGGACGCGCTACACAGGCTCATGGCCACCGAGATTCCCCAGCCCACGCGCACCGAGATCGAAGCCGCGGCGTTTCGCCGGCTGGTCGAGCACTTTCGCGAGCGCACCGACGTTCAGAACATCGACGTCATGAACCTCGCAGGGTTCTGCCGGAACTGCCTCTCGAAGTGGTATCGCGCAGCCGCCGTCGAGCGCGGCGTCGAGCTCTCGGACCCAGAGGCCCGCGAGATCATCTACGGCATGCCTTACGACGAGTGGAAGACCAAGCACCAGAAGTGAGCTAGCGGCGGCGGGACCCGAACCGGCGGTTGAAGCCGAACAGGATCCGCCGTTGATCGAAGCCGCCCGACAAGATCGGAAGGGTCGTCCGACGATCGTCGAGGTCCCCGCGATCGAGCGTCGAGACTTCGAAGAAGAAGTCGAGCGCCCGGGTCACCCCGGCGAGGAAGCCGAGTGAGACCCCGACACGGGTCTGCGGATCGAGCGCCCCCCGATCGGGATCGGGATCGCGATCGAGCGGCCGCGAGACCAGCGGGAAGTGGAACGAGAACGTCAGCCACGTCGCGAAGAACCCGCGCTTGTCGCGGATCGCGAGGCCGGTCTCTGCGAGTAACTCGGTCTGCCAGAACCGCTTGCTGACCGGCTCGTCAGGGAACAGCTTGGTGTAGGTGCCACCGAGCGTGCTCTCCCAGAACAGGATCTTCTCGGCGACGTCGAGCTTGGCCTGAACCGCCGCCTCCGCCATCGTCCAGTAGCCATCGCGCCCCAGGCCCGGGCCGATCTGGGTGCGGGCGTAGGCGGACAGCTTGCGGGGAAATCCGATCCGCACGCCCGCGAGCGCGCCCTGCCACACCAGCTCGTCGGTGAAGCTCGGCTGCTTGGGGAGAAGATCGATCCCGCCGAACAGCTCGACGCGCCGGCCGATCGCGAGCAGGCCGTGGACGCGAAACAGCACGACGTCGGTGAACTTGAGCGCCTTCTCGGCCGGCCCGGGCGTTCCCGCGATCGCGTCACGCGTCAGGAAGTCGAGGCTGGCCCCGAGCTCGTAACCGAGCTTGAGCGCGGGCGCCGGCGTGGTAGCGAGCTGCGGTTCGCCGTTGGCGATCACGAGCCGGCTCGAGTCGCCGGTGGCTTGTGAGGGAACGTTGTACTGCGCGTTCGCGGCCCGGGCCGCGACGAGCAGCATCACGTGGACGATCAGCACATGGACGAGCAGCCGGATCCCCATGGCCACAACGGTACACGAGCCCGAGGCACGCATCTGGCGCTGGACCGCTCCTCCCCTGCTACCCCCCGGGTTCAGAGACGCTTGGTACAGGCACTCGTGACGTCAGACCACAGGTTGCGAGCGCTCTCGCAGCTCGACAGGTCTGGCGCGCAATACTCGCTGTGCGCGGTTCCCTTGTCGTGACAGAACGCGTGCGCCGACGCGGTACAGGTCTCGAGCTCGAGGTCGGGGTGCATGGCAAGCGCGGTGGTTCGTTCGCGCTGGCACCCCGCCTCGGTCCGCTGGCAGGTACTCGCACCCGGAGAGGGCTCAGAGGCCACGCAGAAGAATCCCGTCGCCGGCGGTGCGATCGGCTCGAGTGTCCGCCACTCGCTTGATGGCCCGCATCCAAGTGCGCCGACCATCGCCACGACCAGCGCCCGCTTGCAGCGCAGCATGGAGCTCCTAGTAGACCGAGAGCCCGAAGATCAGATCGGTCATCCGCTCCTCGTGCGCCTTGGTGACACCGGCACGGGCGGTCAGCGCAATCCGTGTGTTGATGTCGAGCTGGAGCATGCCGCCGCCTGTGAGCGCGTACGAGCCGTTGTTGCCGTTGTTCACGCTGTCCTCGAACCGGTACGCGAGCCCGCCGCCGACATAACCGCCCGCGTGAAGGATGCCGGCCTGGAGCGGCAGCGCCTGGAGCTCGGCCATGTAGCGCGACTCGAACAACGTCGCGAGCTGGGTGTTCTCGCGCCACCCGAGCATCAGATCGAACATCAGGCCGACCTGCTGGTTGAAGAAGTAGCCGGCCTGGATGGTGAATGCCGGACCGGCGCCGAGCTCGCCGGCCGCCGAGCGCAACGTGCCGGTGCCCGCGTACATCCCATAGGTCGCGCCGGTCCGGGTGAGCGGCGCGCGATCGAGCTGCATCCACGGGCCCTCGGTCGGCCTCACGACCGCCTTGTCAGTCCACGCCGCGGTGTTGGCGTCGATCCACGCCAGCGGCATCACGGCGTACTGGCCATCCTTGCCGATGAGGTGGACCGGGTGCATCGGGTGGAGCCGGGCATAGCCATCGAACCGTGAGCCCTCGATCCCGGCGACCGCGACGAGCGCGACCGCGGCGAGCACGATGACGGCGATCGCGGCCGCCTTGTTATCGCTACCGCTGCCGCCGCTGCCGCCGCCTATCTTGCCGATCCCCCCGCCGCCGCGCCGGTGGTGGCGCGGACCGGGGCTGAAATTGATGTTGGGAATCAGGATGATCTGAGTGTCCGGACCGACCCGCTCGGCCGGTGCCACCTCTGTCCCGCCGAGCTCCTGGATGACCCGGACCCTCTGCCCGCGCGTTTCCGGCGGGACCATGCTCAACCGCCGGAGCTCGCTACTGGGGATCTGATAGCTGTTCGCCGCACAGCCGCCGCCGAACGTGACCGCTGCCAGGACCACCGCGATGAGACGCATAGGATCGAAGTATCGCAGCAATCGGCATGCCGGTGAGGATTGGCTGCAATGACTGGTGGTTCGTCACGGCACTGGCGTCACCCGTCCTCGGCTGCCGGCGAGCGTGTTGCGGTCCAGCCACACTGTCTCGCTCCAGGCTCTATCGGGGGTGACGCGCAATCGCCCGTGCGAGTGCCAGTCCGGGCCAAAGGTTGTCGGCTAGGCTCTGGAGGTGGAGCCGATCGACCTCGCGGCCGTCGCCGACGACTTCGATCGCGAGGTCGCCGTGACCCCCGAGATCGATCGATTCTGCTCGACCACCGCGTGGGTCCTTGCTGCCTCCGCCGCCCTGATGCCCCCGCGATCGCCGTTCTCGTTCAAGGGCGCTCATGGCTACTTCGCGGCGATGCGAGGCGTCCACTCTGCCGGGTTCCCGTACATCGAGCCAATCGAGCTGGCTTGGGGGCTCGCCGCGCCGCTCATCGGTCGCGACCCCGCACCCCTCGTGGAGGAGGTGGTTGCGTTGCTCGCCGCCCGCCGCGACTGGCAGCTCGCCATCCTGTCGGGCCACACCGCCGACGGGGCGCACCGCAAGGCGCTGGAGCGCGCCCTGCCGGCACGCTGGGAGCGACGGAGGGGCACGCCGACGGTGCGCCACGTCGCGAGCCTCGAGGGCGGGCTCGACGGCTTCCTGGCGCGGCGGTCCCGCGAGCTGCGCAAGAGCATCCGCAAGAGCCTGCGCGCGGCCGAGACCATCGGGCTGACGTTCGAGTCCGTGCGCGCCAGCGGCAACCAGGGGGGCGCGCTCTACAGCCGGATCCAGGCCGCCGAGGCGCGGAGCTGGAAGGCCCATGAAGGCGTCGGGATCTCGCAGGGACCGATGCGTGCGTTCTACGGCCGCATGTTGCCCAGGCTGTGCGCGCTCGGCCAGCAGCGCACCGTGTTCGCACGGATCGGCGAGCGCGATGTCGGGTACGTGCTCGGGGCGGTGTTCGAGGGCGAGTACCGCGGCTTGCAGTTCTCGTACGACGACGTTCACGCCGGCCTCGGGATCGGCGGGCTGCTCCAGTACCACCAGGTGGTCGAGCTGTGTGCCGAGGGGGTCGGACGGTACGACCTCGGCACCGAGATGGACTACAAGCGGCGGTGGGCCGAGGAGATCATGGAGACCGAGATGCTCGTGCTCGTCCGCTAGGAGGGAGGCTGACCCCGTTCAGCCGGGCGGCGGTTCGGCTGCAGAGCCAGCCTTCTCTTCCCGGCGGTTCGAGATCACCGACGCGAGCACGCCCGCACCGATGATTCCCGCGATCAACGCGAGCGAGATCACGTTCGGCACCTCGAGGTACGAGTGCGCGACCATCTTGGCGCCGATCACGATCAGCAGGATCGCGAGCGCGATCTTCAGGTACTTGAACTTGTCCATCGCGCCGGCGAGCACGAAGTAGAGGCTGCGGAGGCCCATGATCGCGAAGATGTTCGACGTGACCATGATGAAGATGTCCTTGCTCACCGACAGCACGGCAGGGATCGAGTCGAGCGCGAACACGACATCGGTGAGCTCGATCGAGACCAGACACACGGCCACCGTGGTGAGCGCGCGCCGGCCATCGACCTCGACGGTGAACCGGCCGCCGTGATCGCCTTCGACGACCCGGACGAACTTGCGGAGCGCGCGGACCGCGAGGCTGTTGCTATGGCCGCCCTCTGCCTCGTCCTCGGGGCGCAGCAGCTTGAAGCCCTGGTAGGCGAGGTAGCCGCCGAACACGTAGAAGATCCAGTCGAACCGGTTCGCGAGGTACGCGCCGCCGCCCAGCATCAGCAGGCGGAACAGGATCGCGCCCAGGATCCCCCAGAACAGCACCCGGTGCTGGTACTTGCTCGGCACGCGGAAGCTGTGGAACAGCAGCGAGATCACGAAGATGTTGTCGACCGATAGCGCGTACTCCAGCAGGTACGCCGAGACGTACATGATCGAAGCATCGGTGCCCGGGCTCTTCGACGGCTCGACGAGCGTCGCGCCGAGCCACGCGTGCTCGTACATCAGGTACACGAAGCCGGTGAACGCCAGGCCGAGCGCCATCCAGGCGACGGTCCAGTAGGCGGCGCTCTTGAGCGTCGGCTCTTCTTGCTTGCGGTGCAGCACACCCAGGTCGAGGCCCAGGAGCACTCCGACGAACGCAAAGAATCCGAGCCAGAACCAGATCATCGTCGGCGAACGGAGACCATGCCGCTCCGCAGACGGCGAGGCAAGCCGAGAACGGGCAATCCGGTCAGGACAACGTCGCCAGCAGCAGCTCGATCTCGCGGGCTGGTCGGGCCAGGCCGAGCTGGGCGAACACCGCGAGCGCGTCCCGCAGCATCACCTTGCCATCGGCAACTTCGCCGACCTCGGCCTTGAAGCGACCGAACGCGAACAGCGCCTTGCCCAGCGCCGCCTGGTTGCCGATGCTGCGCAGGACCTTGATCGCCTTGTCGAACGCGACGGCAGCTGGAGCGATCCCGCTGGACTCGTCGGCGGCATCGTCGAACGAGACCAGGTTCATCGCGAGCACGTCGCCCAGGGCGAGGTAGGCCTGGGCCTCCTTTTCGCGTAGCCCGGCCTTCTTGGCGACCTGGAGCGCGCGCTCGGCGAGCTCGCGCGCGGCCTCGGGCTGCCCCTGCAGCTTCTCGAGGTGGGCGAGATGTCGGCAACACTCCGACTCCAGCCCCCGATCCTCGATGTCCTCGATGATCTCGAGCGCGTTCTCGAGCCGGCTGCGCGCCTCGTCGAGCTTGCCTTCGACCAGCGCGAGCTCGCCCAGGTTCGACAGCAACAACGCACACAAGGGGAGCGCGCCGATCGCCTCGGCGTCGGGGAGGGCGGCGAGCCAGCCCGCGCGCGCGTCGGGGAGGTTGCCGAGCTCGAAGGCCAGCGCCGCCAGGTTGTTCTGGGACACCACGACGCCCCAGCGGTCGCCGGCCTGCTTGCGTAGCTCGTAGGCGTCCTGGTGGCACGCGTGCGCGGACTCGTACTGGCCGCGCTCCTGCTGGACGTCGCCCAACCGGGACAGCGACGTCGCGATCGCGCGCTTGTCGCCGTGCTTGCCGCGACGCGCGAGCGCCTCGGTGATCTTGGCGTGGGCCTCATCGTAGCGGCCGAGCATCAGCATGGCCTTGCCGATGTCGTCGAGCGAACCGGCGATCCCGCGCTGATCGCCCGCGGCGCGGAACAGCTCGAGTCCACGCTCGAGGTACTCGAGGGCGAGCTTGAGGTCGCCCTTGCGCCGCCACACACGCCCCATCTTGTTGAACGCGACCGCCGCCTTGGTCTTGCTCGCGGCGACCCACGACAGCCGGAGCATCCGCTCGAACGCGCCGAGCGCCGCCTCGAAATCACCGATCAGCTCGTAGACCGAGCCGAGGTCGTGCCAGAGGTGGAGGCGAGCGGCGAGATCGCCGGTCTCGGCCGT
Source organism: Deltaproteobacteria bacterium (assembly GCA_018262455.1). The sequence goes on from JAGSPR010000149.1 coordinate 10,721, forward strand.
ACCGATGCAGGCGAGCGCGCGATCGAACAGCCGGATCGCGCGCTCGTTCGCGAACTGCGAGCGAGCTGCCTCGGCGGCGCGGCGGTAACGGCCGGCGGCATCGCGCGCTTCGCCGGCGAGCGCGAGGTGACGCGCGACTTCCTCCTGGGCCGCCGGGCCGCGGCCCTCGGGGTGCAGCTCGAGCCAGCGCGCGACGGCCGCATGGTGGCCACGTCGCCTCGGCTCCTCGATCGCCTTGTAGACGACGCTCCACAGGTTGGGCGAAGCAAACCGAAGCTCGCGCTCGCCCGAGATCGACGACTGGGCGACGTCGGTGAGCCATTCGTGCTCCACGAGCTTGCTCAGCGATGCCACCACCGCGATCCGCGAGTGATCCCCGCTGGCGGCGATCTGCGCCAGCGTGGGGCCATCGGGATCGGCGCTGCGCGAACCCGGAGCACTGTGACGTTCCAGCGCGAGGATGGCGTCGAGCCACGAGGTCTCGCCGACGACCGCGGCCATCTCGAGCACCCTGCGCTCGGTCGCATCCATCACCCGGAGTCGGGCGGCGACGAGCTCCTCGTAGGTCTGCGTAGGCTTCATCGCGGCGAGGAGCGCGTCATCGATGCGCCACTTCGTGCCCTCGCGGACGATCACATCGCTCTCGAGCAAGAGCCGGACGAGCTCGTGGATCGCGCGCGGCGAGCCGCCAAGCGTACGTACGTGCGCCAGCAGCGCCGGCGGGAGCGAGGGAGAGGCGCTCGGGCCGAGCGGACGACACAGCTCGCGCATCAGCCCCTCGGCTTCCGACGGGCTCAGCGCCTCGAGCTGGATCTTGATCGGCGCGACCTCGCCATTGCCGAAGGCCGGGTGGCGGTCGTAGAGCGCGGAGGTTCCGGTGCCGATGACGACCACGCGATGCTCGCGCAGACCCACGGCGAGGTACTGCAGGAAGTTCGCCGTGTCGGTGCCGCACAGCTCGACGTTCTCGATGACGAGCACGACGGGGTGACGCTCGGACTCCGCCGCCAGGAAGCGCTTGAGCGCCATGAACAGGCGGGCCTCGAGCCGCTGAGGCGAATCGAGCAGCGGCGTGACCACGGGGCTGTCGTCGAATGGCACACGCAGCAGGTGCGCGATCAGGTGCGCGACCTCGGGGACGCGCTGCGCCGGTACCACCTCGGCGACACCGGCCTGGATCTTGTCGCGGCTCTCGGCGCCGTCCTCGCCGGGGGTGATCCCGAACCGCGTGGTCAGCGCGCGTGCGACGGGGCCGTAGGCAGGCGCGTTCTCGTCGGCGATACCCGAGAGCACCATCGCGGTCGGGTGCATCGTCCGGACGCGGGCGACAAGCTCGCTGATGATGCGGCTCTTGCCCATCCCAGGCTCGCCGACGACCAGCATGAACGCGAGGTCGCGCTCGGCAAAGGCCTTGTTGGTCAGCTGCTGCAGCTGGGCGATCGCCCCGGCGCGGCCGGTGAACCGAGGCCGGAGCTCGAAGGCACCGCTCGCGACGCTCGTGCGGTCGCTGTCCTCTTCACCAAACTCACCGAAGTCGGCAGGCTCGAAGGTCGGGGTCCGCTCGGTCCCTTCGCCGCTCGGGGGCGTCGCGGGAGTGGGGGTGGACTGATCCCAGGTTACCGGCATGTGCTCTGGACCCAAAAACGAGAGCGGCGCGCCCCGCACGCTCCTAAGCTTCGATGGTTGCATAAGAATTCCACACCCAGCCCCAGTGAAGGTGCGCGGAACCTAATGTGGTTGAGTGTAGTTGTCAACAGCAACGAACAAGGCTCAGGCCGGAACCGGCCCTGTCGATTCGCATCACGGTTTCGGCGTGGGCTTGGTGTCGGAGCGGACCGTCTTGCCGTCCGCTGCCGGCTTCGGCCTGGGATCGGGGATTGGCGGCGGTGGGCGCTTGGTGCAGCGGCCGGGCAGGGCCGTGCGATAGGCAAGGGTCCGCTGCTTCACATCCTCGGGGATCGCGCGCTGCTTCTTCTTGTCTCGGACGAAGTAGTGGAGCGAGACGGGCAGGATGGGCTCCTGGTTCTCGGCGAGCCGGCGACAGTTCTCGGCCTCGAGGTCATCGAGTACGTCGGCGATGATCTTCGCGGTGATCGGCTTGACGTCGTGCATCAGCACCACACCGCCGTGTTGCTTGATGATCATTGCGATCACCTTCTTGCGCAGCCGGTCGGGATTGTGCGCTTGCCAGTCCAGCGTGTCGACGGACCACAGGACCTCGGTCAATCCGCGCTTCTTCAGCCAGCCACGGCCGGCACCATCGATCGCGCCGAACGGAGGACGGAACATACCGATGGTCCTGCCGGCCTCCTTCGCGAGAATCCGGATCGACTGGTCGACTTCTCGGGCAAACGTGGCGGCCGAAGCGCCCTTGAGGTTCGGGTGCGAGAACGAGTGGTTCTCGACGAGGAACCCGCCGGCGATCTGGCGTGCGAGGACCTTGCGGCCGTGCTCGCCGTGCTTGCCGAGCAGGCGCTGCGTCACGATGAAGAACGTCGCGGGGATGTCGTACTTCTGGAGCGCGTCGATCACCTGCGGTGTGGTCGACGGGTTCGGTCCGTCGTCGAACGTGAACGCCACCATGCCCTTGAGCTCTTCGCCATCGATCCGGTCGCCCTTGCCGAGGAGCGGATCGGCGGTGAGCGTCGTGAGGTCGGTGTCGTGCGCCGTGGGCCGGTCGGCCGTGGGCCGGTCGGTCGTGGGCTTGATCTTCGGGTCGGCTTTGTCGGCCGGCTTGGTGTCGGCCGGCTTGGGGGGATCGGCGCTGCCGGCTCGGCGCGAGCCCGATCGGCATGCGCCACGTGCATCGCGAACGTGCCGAGGCACGCGAGGACCAGCCACCCGGAGCAGTGCTCTCGCACGCTTCGAGACTAGCATGGTGATCCACGATTTCACCGGCTGCTCGGGGCTCCCCTCCCGCCAGCACCGGCTATCCTCGACGACGTGCGCGTGGTCTCGACGTCCGCCTTGCCGATCGATCTCGGCGCTCAGATCTCGATGGCGCTGCCGGGCACCGAGGTCTGGGTGCCCGTGCATGGCCATGTCGGGCTCGCCGGCGTCGACCTCTCGACCGCAGACGGGCTCGTCTGCCTCCTGCTCGACAAGATCGACGCGGCCGTGCTCGAGCGAGCGCCCGGGCTGCGCGTCATCGCGAACTGCGCCGTCGGCATCGACAATATCGACCTCGCCGCGGCGACCGCGAGCGGCATCGCCGTGACCAACACGCCGGATGTGCTCACCGAAGCCACTGCCGAGCTCGCGTTCGCCCTGATGCTCGCCGCGGCCCGCCGGCTCGGCGAGGGGGAACGGCTCGTTCGCTCGGGCGCCTGGGGCGGATGGGCGCTCGACCAGCTGCTCGGGGTGCAGCTCTACGGCAAGACGCTCGGGATCGTCGGGTTCGGCCGGATCGGGCAGGCCCTGGCCCGCCGGGCGCTCGGCTTCGGCATGGAGGTCCTCTATGCGGATCCTCATGACGTCTTGGGATCCCCCGCGCGCCGGGTGCCGCTGGATGAGGTGTTCGCCCGCGCCGATGCCCTGAGCCTCCATTGTCCGCTGACCGCCGAGACCTATCACGTGGTCGACGCCCGCCGGCTGGCGCTGATGAAGCCCACCGCGCTGCTTGTCAACACCGCGCGGGGCGACTGCGTGGACGAGGCCGCGCTGATCGATGCCCTGACCGCCGGCCGGCTCGCCGGCGCGGGCCTCGATGTCTACACGAACGAGCCCCGGATCGATCCCCGCCTGCTCAGCTGCCCGCGCCTGGTCTTGGCTCCGCACATCGGATCGGCTACGACGGAGGCGAGGACCCAGATGGCCCAGCTCTGCGCCGATGCCGTGATCGCGGTGCTGTCCGGGCGACGGCCGCCGAACCTGGTCAACCACGAGGTATGCAAGTGACTCCGCAGATCCTCCTGGTCACCAGCGCGGGGGCTCCATCGTCCGCCGTCGTCCCGGTGCTCGCCGCGATCGAGGCCGCGGGGATGCGAGTCCGCGCGATCGATGTCGGAGGCGCGGGTGGCGGGGGAGGTGGGGTTGCCGACCGCGTGCGTCGGGCGCTGCTCGGGGAAGGCGCCGAGCGAAGGCTGCGGAAGGAGCTCGAGGTCAGCCCGCCGGACGCGGCGGTGGTGTTCGATCCGCACGCCGCGCTTGCGCTCACGGTCGCGCGCGATGGCGTCCTCAACCCCGCACCGGTGATCGCGGTGGTCGGAGACCTCGAGCCGGCGGCCGCGTGGGCCCAGACCGATGCCGATCGGTTCGTCGCGATCGATGATCTCGCCGCGGTCGCGCTCGCCGATGCCGGCGTCGAAGGTGACCGCATCCTGGTGGTCGGGGCGATCGGCGAGCGAGCGTTCGCCGACGCCGGCGCGCAGGATCGCGCCGCGCTGCGCACCCGGTTCAAGCTCGCCCCGCGAATCGCGTTGGTCGAGGTCACCGGGCTCGGCGCCGAGCTCACCGGCCAGCTCGCCATGCAGCTGTCGCTGCTCGAGGGCGGCGACCACATCACGTTCCTGTTCGACGCCGCAGGCGACGCGGAATCGGCCGCGGTGCTCCGTCGCCAGGTCCCCGCGCTGGGGCTCCGCGGCAAGCTGTTCGGGATGACCCCGGACGCGCCGCTGCTCTGGCGGGCCGCCGACGTCATCGTCTCTCTCGCGTGATGCTCGTCGGCGGCAAGCTGGTCGCGATCATCGACGACACGATCGTCGGAGCCGCCAGTGCCGCGGCCGCGCTCGAGACGCGCAAGCGTGCGGTGGCGGCGAAGGGCCTGATGTTGCTGTCGTCCGCGCTCGAGAGTGCGTTCGGCGGAGCTCACCCCTCCCCGACAAGTGATGGCGGGGACAACGTGGCGGACATCGTCGCGGCGATCGCGAACGACAAACGTGGCGTGATCGACGAGCGTCGGGCCGCCGCGCAAGCCGCCACCCGTGACCGCGTTCGGGCCGCGAGCGCTGCAACCCAGGCCGCGGCGGCGTCCGCCGCGATGCCCGGCGAGCTCGAAGATCTCGGAAGCGGTAGCGCGCCGTTCGTCGACGACAACCCGCTGCCCGATGCGGCCGAGGTCGCGCGGCTGCGTGCCGAGGTCGAGCAACGCAAGGCCGAGATGACACGCTCGATGATGGCCGCGCGCGACGCCGCCACCGCGTTCTCGGAGCAGGCGAAGGGAGTGAAGGCGGCAGGCTCCGTGGACGAGGCCGCGCAACTCGATCGCAAGGCCGATGCCGAGCGGGCCCGGATGCACGCCCTCCTCGGGGAGCTCGCGACGCTCGAGACCGAGCTCGCGGAGCTCGAGCGGGTCCGCAAGACGCTGCACGATCTCCCACGATCGTCGGCGCGCCCGGCGTCGGGGGCACGACGACTGGATCGCGCACCGGCCCGGCGTCCGGACCGGCGGCGCCGAAGGCACCCGCGGGATCGCCTCGCAAGCCGGCATCGAACGTCGATGACGAGCTCGCGGCGCTCAAGCGCAAGATGCAATCGGCGCAGCCGAAGAAGAAGTGATGCGCGGGTTGCTCGTGCTGTACCTTCTGCTCGCGGCCTGCGGGGAGCATCGGCCACCGGCGCGCCACTACGAGGTCGTCAAGCAGCCAGCCTCGGCGCACCCGGCCGCTCGCAAACGCCATGCGGCCCACGAGCACGCGCACGGTGCGCATCCGCACGGCGGGAGCGCTCACCATCACCACGATCATCCCCATCCGCATCTGGATGGTCCGAACGGTCACCACCACCCGTACTGACAGGCCGCTCGGAGCGCTAGAGTCCGCGCATGGGCTCGCTCGCATCGAACATCTCCGCCAAGGCCGCGGACACCAAGATCATCAGCGTCAACCCCGCGAACGGCACGACGCTCGGCGAGGTGCCGGACCAGACCCCGCTCGAGATCCGAGCCGCCGTCGATGCCGCGCGCGGCGCGCAGGTCGCGTGGGGTGGGCTCTCGGTCGAGACGCGGTGCAAGCGCGTGCTGCGCTACGCCGAGGTGCTGATGTCGCGCGCCGAGGAGGTCATCGATGTCATCGTGAAGGAGGGCGGCAAGACGCGCCTCGAAGCGCTCGGGATGGAGGTCATTCTCGTTGCCGATCTCGTGCGTTACTTCGCCCGGCATGCCCCCGCGATGCTCGCTCCCGAGCCCATCCCGCTGCACCTGCTCAAGCATCGCGGTAGCTACCTCCACTACGTGCCGCGCGGCGTGGTCGGAATCATCGCGCCATGGAACTTTCCGTTCTCGATCCCGCTGGGCGAGACGATGATGGCGCTGATCGCGGGCAACGGGGTCGTGCTCAAGCCCTCGGAGGTCACCCCGCTGATCGCGCTCAAGGCGCGCGAGCTCTATCTCGCCGCCGACCTACCGCCCGACCTGTTCCAGGTGGTCACGGGGCGAGGCGCCGCGGGTGCCGCGTTGGTCGACAGCGGCATCGATTACTGCGTGTTCACGGGATCGGTGTCGACCGGCAAGAAGGTCGCGGCCGCCTGCGGCGAGCGCCTGATCCCTTGCACGCTCGAGCTCGGGGGCAAGGCGCCAGCGGTCGTGTGCGCCGACGCCGATCTCGACCGTGCCGCGCAGGCGATCACGTGGGGTGGGCTCGCGAACTCGGGCCAGGTCTGCGCCTCGATCGAGCGCGTCTATGCCGTCGACTCGATCCACGACGCGCTCGTCGAGAAGATCGTCAAGCGTGTCCGCGAGCTGCGCCAAGGTGACGCGTCCGCCGACGCCAACGTCGACCTGGGCGCGATGGCGTGGGATCAGCAGGTCAACAACGTCGAGCGACTCGTCGACTCGGCGCTCGCCGCTGGCGCCAAGCTCGAGGTGGGTGGTCACCGGTCACCCGGTCCCGGCCTGTTCTTCCAGCCCACGGTCCTGACCGGCTGCACCCAGAACATGGACGTCATGCGCAAGGAGATCTTCGGTCCGGTGATCCCGATCATGCGTGTCGCGGACGAGGACATGGCGGTTCGTCACGCGAACGACTCTCACCTCGGGTTGCTCGCCTACGTGTTCACGCGCGATCGCGAGCGCGGCAAGAAGCTCGCGGAGCGCATCGAAGCCGGCACCGTGATGATCAACGACGTGCTCAACACCTACGCCTGTCCCGAAACCCCGTGGGGCGGCGTCAAGCAGAGCGGGATCGGGCGCACTCACTCCGTGGTCGGGCTGCGCGACCTTTGTCAGACCCGCCACGTCAACCACGATCGCCTCGCGCTGCCTCGCGAGCTGTGGTGGTACCCGTACAAGGAGACCACGTTCCGCGCACTGCTCCGCGGCGCGAAGCTGCTGTTCGGCAAGCGACCCTGGCAGCGCTAGGAGCCTCCCCTTGGACGAGCGGGGGCCTCCGAGTCAGCCGAGGCGGTCGTAGCGGTCTTCGAGTCGCACGACGTCCGGCGAAGTGGGTGAGCTCCAACCGGCCGGTCAGGACCATGACGGTCTCGTCCTTCTGCCGGTGGTATTGCAGCGAGAGCGCCTCGCCGGCACGGATATGGAGGATCTTGCCGACGTAGCGATCGGTGTGGGCCCAGATCAGCTCGTGGCCCCACGGCTTATCGACGACCTTCGACACTACTTCTTGGGCGCGGGCGTGGGCGCTGGCGTGGAGGCACTCCCAGTTCCCGGTGCCTTGTCGGTGATGGCGCCGCTCGCCGTCGGATCCTGCGTGGTCGGCATCTCGACCTTGGGGCGCGCGCCCGGAATCTCCTCGCGGCGATCGACTTTTCCGTCGAAGTCATCGTCGTACAAGATCGCGAGCAGGACGGTGTCCTTGTACTGCTCCCACAGATCGGGCTGGCCGTCGTTGTTGCGGTCGCGGCGCACGCTCGTCAGCTGGCCGGTCGAGTCATAGACTTCCTTGACGTCGAACTTGCCGTCGAAGTCGGTGTCGCGCTCGACCTCGGCGATCGCGCCGGCCTTGGTGTCGTAGACCGTCGACATGTCCCACTTGCCGTCGTAGTCGAAGTCGGCCTTCTCGAACAGCGGCGTGCCCTTGCGGTTGTAGGCGACGACCCAGTCCTTGCGACCGTCGTGATCGAAGTCGACCTGCTTGCAGGTCATGAACTCGAGCTTGGTTCCGCCCTCTTCATCGGTCCTGTAGAGCCGCCAGACATCGGGCTTGTTGTCGTGGTTGAGATCGTACGTCACGACGTTCTTGCCGTTGGTGTCGCACAGCGTCGGATCGACCTTGGGGATACTCGCATCCCCACCCTCGTTCTTGAGCGTCGTGTCCGCCTTCTTGCCCTTGCAGGCGGCGACCGACAACACCAACCAAAGCACGACCAGTTTCGAGAGCTTCGCCATCAGAGGTCGAGGGTAATCGGGCCCACGTTCACCTGCAACCGTTTGACCCGTCTCATATGGCCACGTATGGTCACCCTCCCAGGGCCGACGTGTCGCGCAAGAAGATCTCCACCACCGTGTACATCACCCCGGAGCAGGACGCGCAGCTCAAGGCATTGCACGCCCGGACGAAGGTCCCGGTGGCCGAGTACGTCCGGCAGGGCATCGATCTGGTCCTCGAGAACTACCGAGATCAGCTGCCTGGGCAGGTCGACCTCGTTCTCAGATCACGCTAACTAGGGCCGTCATGTCGTTCCCCGTCGAGCGGATCCGCAACTTCTCGATCATCGCTCACATCGATCACGGCAAGACGACCCTCGCGGATCGGGTGCTCGACGAGTGCGGTGCGGTCACCGCTCGAGAGGCGCAGGCCCAGATGCTCGACAGCATGGATCTCGAGCGCGAGCGCGGCATCACGATCAAGGCGCAGTCGGTCCAGCTTCACTTCAAGGCCAAGGATGGGCTCGTCTATCAGTTCCACCTGATCGACACCCCAGGCCACGTCGACTTCCACTACGAGGTCTCGCGATCGCTGGCTGCCTGCGAAGGGGCGCTGCTCGTGGTCGATGCCGCCCAGGGGGTCGAGGCCCAGACGCTCGCGAACGTGTACCTCGCGCTCGATAACAACCTCACGATCATTCCGGTCCTCAACAAGATCGATCTCCCGGTCGCGCGGCCCGACTGGGTCAAGCAGCAGATCGAGGACACGATCGGGCTCGATGCCTCGGATGCGTGCCTCGTGTCGGCGAAGACCGGGCTCGGCGTCCACGACATGCTCGAAGCGGTCGTGCAGCGGATCCCTCCGCCGAAGGCCGACCGCGAGGCACCGCTCTCCGCGCTGATCTTCGACAGCTGGTTCGACACCTACCGCGGCGTGGTCGTCCTCGTGCGCGTGATGGCAGGGACGATCAAGAAGGGCACCAAGCTGCGGTTCTGGGCGACCGGGGTCGAGTACGAGTGCACGATGATCGCGGTGCGCCGGCCGGCGCCGTTCGAGCTCGAGACGCTCGAGGCAGGGCAGGTCGGGATCCTCGGCGCAGCGATCAGGGACATCGCGCATGCCCGGGTTGGCGACACGATCACCGACGCGGATCGTCCATGCGCCGAGCCGCTCCCGGGCTTCAAGACCGTCAAGCCGATGGTGTTCGCGGGCTTGTTTCCCGTCGACAACGAGGACTACCAGGATCTCAAGGACGCCCTCGGCAAGCTCGTCCTCAACGATGCGTCGGTGACGTACGAGCCCGAGACCTCGGCGGCGCTTGGCTTCGGGTTCCGCACCGGCTTTCTCGGGCTCCTCCACATGGAGATCATCCAGGAGCGACTCGAGCGCGAGTTCAACCTGAACCTCATCACGACGGCGCCGAGCGTGCGCTACCGGATCTTCCTGCAGAATGGGGAGGTCTTCGAGGTCGACAACCCCGCCAAGGTTCCCGATCAGGGCAAGTACGAGAAGGTCGAGGAGCCGATCATCCTCGCGACCGTGCACCTGCCGCTGGAGTACGTCGGCCCCATCATGCAGCTGTGCCAGGAGCGCCGCGGCACGCAGCAAGGATTGCACTACGACCCGGGAGGCCGGGTCCGCGTGGTCTACGAGATGCCGCTGGCAGAGATCGTGTTCGGGTTCTACGATCGGCTCAAGACGATGTCGCGAGGCTACGCATCGCTCGACTACGAGCCGGCCGGATATCGCGAAGCCGATCTGAT
>JAGSPR010000432.1 GCA_018262455.1 Deltaproteobacteria bacterium
GCTCGCGGAGTCACCAGCGCGGTGCGGTCGCGAACGCGCCGTGGATGAGGCCGACATGCGAATACGCCTGCGGGAAGTTGCCCCACATGGTCCCGGTCGCGGGATCGAGGTCCTCGGCGAGCAGGCCCAGGGGAGAGCGGATACCGCGGACGCGCTCCATGACGACCCGGGCCTCGTCGATGCGGCCCAGGTGGGCGAGCGCCTCGACGAGCCAGAACGTGCACAACGCGAACGCGACGGAGGGCACGCCGAAGTCGTCGGTCGTCCGGTAGCGCCGGAGCCAGCCTCCTTGGTCGAGGTCGGTCTGCACGGCATTCACGGTCGCCTGCATCCGCGGATCATCCGGTGACAGCAAGCGAAGGGTGATGGCCTGGAGCAAGGCGGCGTCGACCTCGGTACCTCCATGGTCCGCCGTCAGGCACCCGCGCCCGGGGGCGACGGCATCGCGCAGCAGCTCGGCTGCGATCCGCTCCGCCGCGGCCGCGAACTCGTCGGCGTGGTGCGGGCGGTGCCGCCGTGCGATCATGCTGGCTCGATCGGCCGCCGCCCAGCACATCAGCGTGCTGAACGTCTGCGGGCGCCAGTTCGTCCGGTACTCCCAGATGCCGGCATCCGGCTTGCCCGCGACCGCGATCGCACGTCTCGCCAGGTTCTCGACGAGATCGAGGACAGGTGGCGTGACCTGATCGCCGAACCGCGCGTCGAGAAACATCGGTGTCAGGGCGAGCACCATCTCTCCGAACACGTCGTGCTGCTGGTGGGTGGCAGCGCCGTTGCCGATCCGGACCGGCCGCTCGCCGCGGAACCCCGCCCAGTTGTCGAGGATCTGCTCGGCCGGGCACGGCTTGCCATCGATCGCGTACAGCGGTGCGAGAGCGAGGCCCGGGGACGAGCTCGCGACGTTGAGCAGGTACTGGAGGAACTGCTCGCGTTCCTCGAAGTGTCCGAGCAAGCGGAACGCTCCCAGCGTGTAGAACGAATCGCGCAACCAGCAGTAGCGATAGTCCCAGGTTCGCCCCGAACCCGGCGCCTCCGGGATCGAAGTCGTGAGCGCAGCGACGATCGCGCCGGTGTCCTCGAAGCAGTGCAGCTTCAGCGCGAGCGCCGAGCGAATCACCTCCTCCTGGAAGATCGACGGGATCTCGCAGTGCTTCACCCATTGCTGCCAGTGGCGCGTGGTCTCGCGGAGGAACCGCTCGCAGAGCGGGAGCAGCGGCTCTTCGACCGGGGCACCCCACGACAGCACGAAGTGTTTGCGCTCGGTGAGCGCCCACGGATCGTCGTTCAGATAGGTGAGGGGCGCGTCGGTCGTGAGGCGGAGGTGTGCGTCGTAGCCCTTGTACGCGATGTGATGCGAACCGATCTCGCGGTCCGGCCGGCTACGGGACCACCCGAGGACGGGATCACAGGACACCCGGATCCTTGGCGTCCCGGTGAGCGGCTCCACGATCCGGATCAACATGGTGGGCCGAAACGTCCGCTCGTACTGGATGAACCGCGGCGCGAAGTCGAGGATCCGGAACGCCCCGTCAGGTCCCTCGAAGCGCGTCTCGAGGACGTTCGTGTTCGGGACATAGCGTTGGTTCCCGGGGAGACCGTCGCTCGAGGCGATCGAGAACTGACCGCCGGCCGGGTCGAGGAGTGCCCCGAACACCGGCGCCGAGTCGAACCGGGGCATGCACGACCACACGATCGCGCCCTGTCGACTCACCAGCGCCGACAGCTGGCAGTTGCCGATCAGGCCGAGGTCGGCAAGCTCCATTCCTCACGAGTACCACGAGGTGATTGGGTCTCCAATAGAATCATGTTACCAACACACGATGCGACGCGCCGCGAGGTTCCTCCTTCCGTTGATCGGCGGACTCGCGATGCTCGCGGTCGTCGGCTACCTCCTGTTGACCAGGACGACCTCGCGTTGGTTCGAGAAGGATCTCGAGCTCCGCGGTCGACTCGCGGTCGACTCGGCACGGACGAGCCTGGCGAACCATTGGGCGGACCGCGCGCAGCTCGCGGAGATCCTCGGCGACTTCACGCGTGACGAGCGGATCATGGCGGCGGCGGCGTGCGCCACGGACGGCACGTTCGTCGCGACCACCGAGACCTATCCGGAACAGTTCACGTGTGCGTCCCTGCTGCGGCGGATGGCCGCCGAGGCCGGGGCCGAGGCGCCCGCCTGGTCGATGACCACCGACCTCGCGTCGGGGGCTGTCCGCGTGAGCGCGATCCGCCTCGTCCGCGACCAGCAGGCGATCGGCACGATCGTGCTCGTCCACGACCTGAGCTTCCTCGATCGCCGCGAGGCCACGACCCGCAAGTTCCTGCTCGTCGCGTTCTTCGTGCTCGCGCTGGGCGCCGCGATCGTCACGCTGATCGCGGCACGCTTCGCCTGGCGCGGGTGGACCTCCGAGCTGCGGCAGGCGCTCGCGGGAAACCCGACGCCTGACTTCCGGCCGCTCGTGCGTGACGTGCGCACCCTCGTCGAGCGCCTGGCGGGGGAGCGCGAGGAGGGCGTGCGCTCCGGTCCCTGGGGGCCCGAGCGCCTTCGCGCGGCGCTGAACGAACACCTGCAGGGCGAGCGCGTCGTCATCCTCGCGAACCGCGAGCCCTACATTCACGAGAAGACGGCCGATGGGATCCGCGTCGTGCATCCCGCGAGCGGCCTGGTGACAGCGCTCGAGCCGGTGATGCGCGCGTGCTCGGGAGTCTGGGTCGCGCACGGTAGCGGCTCGGCCGACCGCGAGACGGTCGACAAGCACGACACCGTGCGCGTGCCCCCGGGCGAGGAGTCGTACGTGGTCCGGCGGGTGTGGCTGTCCGAGGCCGAGGAGAATGGCTACTACTACGGGTTCTCGAACGAGGGGCTGTGGCCTCTCTGCCACGTCGCCCACACGCGGCCCGTGTTCCGTGCGGAGGACTGGGCCCACTACGTGCGGGTCAATCAGCGGTTCGCGGATGCCGTCTGCGAGGAGGTCGACTCCGACGATCCGGTGATCCTGGTCCAGGACTACCACTTCGCGCTCGCGCCCAAGATGATCCGCGAGAAGTTGCCGAAGGCGACGATCCTGACGTTCTGGCACATCCCGTGGCCGAACGCCGAGCGGTTAGGGATCTGCCCGTGGCGCGAGGAGCTGATCGCCGGGCTGCTCGGCTCGAGCATCGTCGGCTTCCATACCCAGCAGCACTGCAACAACTTCGTCGACTCCGTCGATGCGTTCATGGAGAGTCGCATCGATCGCGAGACCACGGCGATCGTGCAGGGCGAGCACCGGACGCTCGTCCGACCGTATCCGATCTCGATCGAGTGGCCGGTACACTGGGTGAGTGAGGCTCCGTCGATCGACGAGTGTCGCGCCAGCGTGCGGCGCGAGCTCGGCCTGGCACCAGACGCCTTGCTGGGCGTCGGGATCGATCGTCTCGACTACACGAAGGGGATCGAGGAGCGGCTCTCGGCCGTCGACCAGCTCCTGGAGCGGCACCCGGAGTTTCGCGGCCGGTTCACGTTCGCGCAGCTCGCCGCACCGAGCCGCACCAAGATCGCGCACTACCGCGAGCTCAACGAGCGCATCGAGGCGCTCGCGGAGCGGATCAACCTGAAGTGGGCGAAGGGCTCTTACAGGCCGATCGCGCTGATGCGTACCCACCACGAGCCGGCGGACGTATTTCGCTACTACCGTGCCGCCGAGCTCTGCTACGTCAGCAGTCTCCACGACGGCATGAACCTCGTCGCCAAGGAGTTCGTCGCCGCGCACGATGACGAGCAGGGCGTGCTCGTGCTCTCGCAATTCACGGGGGCTTCCCGTGATCTGACCGAGGCGCTCATCGTCAACCCCTACGACATCCGGCAGGCAAGCGAGGCCCTCGCCGCCGCGTTGCGGATGTCTCCCGAGGAGCAGCGCGAGCGGATGAGGTCGATGCGCCGGCTGATCGCCGAGTTCAACGTGTATCGGTGGGCGGGACGGATGGTGGTGGACGCGGCGGGACTGCGGCGCAAGGAGCGGCTGGTCGGCCGGCTGACGACGTCGAGAGCGTCGTTCCGGTGAAGCACATCCTGTCGCCGGCCAACGTGGGCGTCCTTGCGCAGCTGGCCTGGGCTCGGGTGCTGCTGGCGTTCGACTTCGACGGCACGTTGGCCCCGATCGTGGCGGACCGGGATCAGGCGGCGATGCGCGCGACGACCCGCGCGCTCCTGACCGCGGTCTGCGAGCGCTACCCGTGCGCGGTCATCTCGGGGCGAGGGCAACGCGACGTGGCAGCGAGGCTCGGGGGCATCGACGTGCGCCACATCGTCGGGAACCACGGCATCGAGCCGGGGCCGAACATGGCGCGCTTCGAGCGCGACATCGATCTCGTGCGCCCGGCGCTCACCCAGGCCCTGGTCCACCAGCAGGGCGTCGAGATCGAGGACAAGCGGTACTCCCTCACCGTTCACTTCCGGCGTGCTCGCCGCAAGCGCGAGGCCCGCGCCGCGATCGCCCGCGCCGTCGCGGCGCTGCCGCGCCCGATGCGGGTGATCTCGGGGAAGCTCGTCGCGAACGTCGTCCCCGTCGACGCCCGCAACAAGGGCGACATCCTGCTCGAGTTACGGGACAACGAGCCCGCGGACGTCGCGCTCTACGTCGGCGACGATGTCACCGACGAGGACGTCTTCACGATCGATCAGCCGGGGAGGCTGTTGTCGATCCGGGTCGGCAAGGCCACCAGGACCGCGGCCCGCTTCTATCTCCGTGATCAGCGCGAGATCGATCGCTTCCTGGCCTGCCTGGTCGAGCTCCGAAACGAAGGGCCGGCGCGATGAAGCGTGACGCGGCTCCTCGATACCCGCTGGGTGGCGCCCTCGATTTCCTCGAGCGCACCTGGCGGGTGAACCACGCGATGCAGCGCGTCTCCAATCGCATGGCGCGGGACCTCGGTCTCACCGGGCCGCAACGCCTGGTCGTGCGCTGCGTGGGGAAGTACCCGGGGCTCACGGCGAGCCAGCTCGCCTCGCTCCTTCACCTCGATCGCGGCACGGTCTCGGCCGCGCTGAACCGGCTCGATGGCAAGGGCCTGGTCGAGAGACGCGCCGATCCACGCGACGGGCGACGCGTCACGCTCGGGCTCACCGCGGAGGGCCGCGCCCTCGATCGACCGACCGAGCACACGATCGAGGCCACCGTCGAGAGCCTTCTCGAGCGCCTGAGCGACGCCGATCGCGAGACCACGATGCGTGTCCTCGCGATGCTCGCCCAGGCGCTCGAGCTCGAGGCCGATCGGGAGCCCTGAGGTCGGTCGGCAGCACTCGCCGGAGCGACGCACCGCTTCGTCGACGATCGCCGACCTCGATCCATGACAGGGCTGTCGTGGGACCCCATGGCGTGATGGGAACGCCGCCCGCGATTCTCGACCCTTGGCCGTGGCGCGGCGCTTGCTCGATGAACGGACATGACCAAGGCCCGCTCTGCCATCCTTGTCGTGCTCGTCGCCTGCGTTC
>JAGSPR010000150.1 GCA_018262455.1 Deltaproteobacteria bacterium
CATCGACAAGTACGACTGCGCTGACAACACCGGTACCGCGGAGTACCCGATCGGCGCCTACCAGGTGTTCGTCGAGATCAACGGGACCGGTGGGGTCTACGGCCAGTCGCTGTCGGCGATCGTCGACATCGTGGCGCAGGACCAGACCGTCTCGGTGACGCTGGTCGATAACGGTGGCTACTTCGTGTTCGACTGGGACCTCGTCGATGCGGTCAGCAACGCGCCGCTGACCTGCGCGACCGCTGGCAACCCCGACTCGATCGAGATCCTCAGCACGTTGAGCGGCACCACCGCGGCCGTCGCCGACAAGTTCGACTGTGAAGTCGGCACCGGCGTGACCGGCGCCCTGCTGGCGGGCTCCTACACGATCTCGGTGGCAGCGCTCAACGCCGCGGACCAGGCCCTCGGAGAGCCTCAGAACTCGAGCCACGTCATCGGGGATCGCAACGCGGTGACCGACCTCGGCGTGATCACGCTCCCGATCGACTGATCGACTTCTCGACCTGCGACCAGAGCGCCCGCCTCGTGCGGGCGTTTTTGCGGGACGCGGGCACGTCGCCGGCTGGCGGGTACAGGCCATGTGCTAAGGTCGACCCGTGAGGGCTCGACGAGCATCCAGGTTCGGCGATCGATTCTCCGGGATGCGGATCACCCGAGGTGCGATGGTCGTGGCGGGCCTCGAGCTCGGGCTGTCGTTGATCTGGCTGCTGTCGAGTCTGCAAGGCCGGGCAACGATCCAGGACCTCGCCGAGGCGACGCCGTCCAACGTGTTCGAGCACGGCCACGTCTGGACGCTCGCGACCAGCCCGTTTCTCGAAAAGAGCTTCATCGGGCTGCTGCTGCACTGCGTCGTGTTGTGGATGTTCGTGCCGACCCTGGAGCGGTTCTGGGGCACTGCACGGTTCTATCGGTTCTTCGCGATCACGTCGCTCGTCGGCACGATCGCGGGGTGCGCCTTCGGCCTGCTGATCGGGGCCGACCAGCCAATCGGAGGCCTGAACCCGTTCATCTATGCGTCGATCGTGGCATTCGGCATCGTGTATGCCCGGCAGCCGGTGCAGTTCTTCGGGGTGCTACCGCTGACTGGCCGTCAGTTGATGTACGGATTCATCGGGTTCCTCATTCTGTTCGTGGTGTTGCAGCAGTTCTGGCAGCTCGGCGCAGCCTTTGCGGCCGCCATGGTCACGGCGGCGTTGATGACGTCCAAGCGGTGGTCGCCAGGGCTCATGTGGCGGCGCTGGAAGATCGCGCGGGCACGCGCGAAATTGTCTGTGATCGATGGCGGCAAGCCGGCCCGCCCCCGCGACGAGAAGAAGTGGCTTAACTAGGCTCGCCCGCAACGGGAGCGCCGCGTGTTGACCGAGAGATCTCGCGGTGTAGGCGTGATACCGTGACCTCGATGGAAGAGGCGGAACTCCAGTTCGAGTCCGGTACAGGTCTCACGACGCTGTTCGAGGGCGAGTGGGCGACCGTCCGCCGGCTTCGTAAGGGCAAGCTCGTCGTGACGAATGGTCCTGATCAGGGCAAGGAGATCGAGATCTCCAAGCCACGGGTCACCGGCGGTCGGAGCATCATCAGTGACCTGGTCGTCCAGGACAAGGCCGTGTCAGGCACCCACTTCGAGGTGTCGGCACGCGATGACGGCTATCGGTTGCGCGACCTCAACTCCCGCAACGGGATCTACGTGGGAGACCTCCGCATTCGCGAGGTGTTCCTGCGACCCGGCACGATCTTCCGCATCGGGCACACGAACATCCAGTTCCAGACGCTGCAGGACGTCGTCGAGATCGAGCTGTCGAAGAAGGATCGGTTCGACGCCATGCTCGGCGCCTCGCCTGCGATGCGCGAGATCTTTGCGCACCTCGAGAAGGTCGCGCCGAGCGACCTGACCTGCCTCATCACCGGCGAGACCGGCACGGGCAAGGAGATGGTCGCCCGCGCGCTGCACAACGCGTCGAGCCGCAAGAGCAAACCGTTCGTCGTGCTCGACTGCGGCTCGATTCCGCGCGAGCTGATCGAATCGACGCTGTTCGGTCACGAGAAGGGCAGCTTCACCGGCGCCCATGCCCAGCAGGTCGGCTGCTTCGAGCAGGCCAACGGCGGCACGATCTTCCTCGACGAGATCGGCGAGCTCGACATCTCGCTCCAGCCCAAGCTGCTGCGCGTGCTCGAGCAGCGCGAGATCAAGCGGGTTGGCGGTGATCGCACCCACAAGGTCGACGTCCGCGTGCTCGCCGCCACCAACCGTGATCTCCGCGATGAGGTCAACAAGGGTGGGTTCCGCGAGGACCTCTACTTCCGGCTCTCGGTCGTCCATGTCGAGCTCCCGCCGATGCGCGAGCGTCGCGAGGACGTCCCCGGCCTCACGAACCACTTCCTGCGCGAGATCGCTGGGCGGCGCGGCATGACGATGTCGTTCTCCCAGGACGCGATGGCGGCGCTCGTCAGCCACTCGTGGCCGGGCAACGTCCGCGAGATGCGGAACGTGGTGGAGCGCGCCGCGGCGCTGTCCGACGGCCCGGTGATCACGCGTGCCGACCTCGTGTTCGGGCGCGAGATGGGCCCCAGCATCGTGGTCTCGCACGACCTCGCCCAGGCGGGCGCGCAGGCGGCGCAACGCGCGGCTGCCCAGATGGCCGGCGTCGACCTGCCCCAGCAGACCGGTCCCGCGATCTTCGATGCGTCGCTGCTCAAGGCCGGGCTTGGCTTCAAGGGTGCGAAGCAATCCGTCGTGGACGCCTTCGAGATCGCGTACTTGGGCGCGCTGATGATCCGGAACGAAGGCAACATCACGCGATCCGCGCAGGAGGCCGGGCTGACCCGGTACCACCTCCGCGAGCTGCTCAAGCGGCACGGCCTCAAGGGTGGCGACGTCGACTGAATCGACCGCCGACCTAGGGGTAACTGGCTCAGATCGCACGCGGCGGAGGCACGGGCTCGATCTCGAGCCACACGTCGCACGACTCCGTGAAGCGCGGCTTGCGCAGGCCGACCGAGATCCGGTAGCCGCGGAAGTCGGCGAACGACTCGCCGTCGCCGCAGAACCGCTGCTCGTGCTTGCCGCTCACCGCCGTGAAGCACGAGAACAGGCGGTGTCCGCGCTTGGCCGAGTACGGGTACACGGCCCGCTCGACGCACACGCGCAAGTCGGTGCCGGCGAGCGAGTACGTGGTCCTCAGGTCCGCGGCGAGTCGCGAGCCGAGCGTGATGTCCCCGCGCACTGGACATCCATCGATCGGTTGCGTGGGCCTGGATGGCGGCGGCTCGGCGTGGGCCGTTGCCGCGAACGTACCCAGTGCCAGCGCGATGCAGCGGACCATGCCACGTGATAATCGATCGGGCGCGCTCGCGCACATGCCATCGGTAGCCGGGATCGCGCAGCCCGGCTGATGCTGACCGGCACGGAAACTACGCTGCTTCGATCGCGGGCATCCGGAACGAGGGTTACGCTGCCGTAATGGCCTGTCGCGTTCGTCACCTCGGTCTCGTGCTGTGGCTCGTCGCCACCGTCGTCGCGTGCAAGAAGGGCGACAAGGTGGACAAGGCTGCCGACGAGCCGATTCCTGCGGTCGCGACCACGCCGCCCGCCGGCGCCACCGCGACGCCACCGGCCGCTCAGCCGGATCCGGCCGCGAGCGACGCGAGCGAGCCCAGGTTCGGAAAGCCGGGGCTGAGCGAGGACAAGATCCAGCGCTACATCAAGTCGCTCGCGGCGGGCAAGAACGTGTTCGCGGCGGCCGCGGTGGGCGCCAACGGGTCGCTCGCCAGCGTGAAGGTCGCCATGGACGAGCAGGAAGCCTTCGTCAAGCAGTACGGGTTCTCGGGAACGTCCGAGTACATGGATCTCATGGGCCGCATCGCGCTCGGCCAGGCCGAGTTGATGGCGGCCGAGGGCGCAGCCAAGGTCCGCGAGGCGATGTCGAAGACCATCGAGGAGACCGAGAAGTCGCTCGCTGATCCCAAGCTTCCCGCAGAGACCAAGGCCTCGCTCACCGAGATGGTCAACGAGTCGAAGAAGCAGCTCGCCGAGCTCGATGCCGAGGTCAAGAAGAGCGAGCTGGCCCCCGCCGATCTGGCACTGGTCAAGAAGTTCCACGTCGAGATCGAGACCGCGGAGAAGGCGAACTTCGAGGCGCAGAAGAAGCCGAAGAAGTAGGCTGCTCCTACGATGACGGCGTGGCGAAAGATCGTGCTCGTGGCCGGGGTCGTCGGCGTGATGGCGATCTTCCTGCCGCTGTTCGAGCTCCGCCACGGACCGGCCGGGCTCTCGTTCTCGGCGCGCGAGCTGTCGTTCGGGCTCACGCGCACCCACCAGCTGCTCGATCACCGGATCCCGGCCGCGATCGAGAAGCGGCTGCCTGCTCTCGAGAAGCGCCTCTCGTCGTCGATGCGTGGCACGGTGGAGGAGGCACGCGGCGATCTGGAAGATGCGCGTACCGTGGTCCAGGCCGCACGTGGCGCCGTCCTGCTGTTCGTGCCGTCGGCCGGGATGGTGTTGCTGGCGCTGGCAGGGATGAAGCGACGCCGGTTCGGCCGCGGGCTGGGAGCGACCGCGCTGCTCTGCAGCCTGCTCTCGATCGCTGCGTTCGTCGCGCTGCGCGCGGGGCTGCTCTATGGTCTCGACGAAGTGGGCCTCAAGTACCTCGTGGTGACGTTCGAGCTCGGGGCCCAGCTGCTGCTGTTCGTCGGGATCGCCGGCGTGATCGCGAGCGTGGGCGCGCTCGTCAAGCCCGAGCTCGGGCCACCCGCCGTCAGTTCGGGGTGACCACGGTCGCCGTGCCGGTGCGCGCGAGTGTGCCGAGGAACTGCGCGGCCTGGCGCTTGGCCGCGGGGATGTCGAACACGACGAAGTGGCCATCGGAGCCGGCCTGCTGCTTGTACTGGGCGAGCACGGCCGTGACGTCGTTGACGTTGTTCGCGAACGGAGCGGCCTTCACGCTGCGGCCGCGCAACTCGATGAGCCCCGCCAGGTCCTGCTCGTCGGGGAGCATCACGAGGTCACCGCCGAGCGCGACCGCGAATGCCTCGATCGCCGGGTTGGGCGAGAACGTGTCGACGAATCCTTCGGTCTGGAAGATGTTGCGAGGCGCGAGCGGCGATCCATCGGGCGCGGTGGCCGGGTGGCGGACCATGAACGGCGCGTAGTTGACTCCGTCGGCGCGCTCGGCCCACAGCTGAAACAGCGCGAGCGACGGGTTGTCCTCGTCGACCGGATCGTCGCGCAGGAACGTCTGCACGAGCATCGGGATGTCGAGCGGCATCGTCTTGGTGAGGAGCGAGATGTAGAGCAGCCCGCCGGTGCCCGAGAGCACCGCGCCCGAGAGGGCAGGCTCGAACGCGACGAAGCCTGGGCCGGTCAGCCCGCCCTGCGAGTGGCCGAAAAACGAGACCTTCGTCGTGTTGAACGTGATCGTGCGCGCGCCGTCGGGGATCGCCAGCCCCTGGACGAGCCGGAGCTGCGACCACGCATCGGCCGTGCCCTGGAGCGAGTTGTCGCGCATCGCGAACGGGTTGCTGATGTTGAAGAAGTCGAGCTCGGCGTTTCCGCCGGGGTTGCGGGGGCCGTGGAGGACCTGGTCGGTCGAGATCACCGCGAGGCCCTGCTTGGCCAGCGCGGCCGCGGTGCCGTCGTCGATGAACGATTCGTAGTCGCCGCCGGTGCCATGGCTGTAGATCGCGATCGGGAAGCCGCCGGCGGGCGTGGCGCCGGTCGGGGCGGTCAGCGCGAACCGCATCGGCTCCATGTGCTGGACGATCGCGACGCCGTCGCTGCCCAGCTGGATCTCGCCGCTCGGCGGGTCGTGGTACGGCACGTCGCCGGTCTGGAGGTTCGCGGCCTGGTAGGTGCCGACGAAGGTCGTGAACGCCGTGCTCGTCACCGCCGAGGTCACGTCGGCGGCGACCGGCGCAGGCGCGGCGAAGATCGCCTTGCGGATCGCGGGCACGATCGTGGTCGCGTGCTGGGTCGTGAACACCGCGGCCGAGACGACATCGCGTCGGTCGTCGTCGCCAGGCTGGTCGAGGTACGCGATCAGCGGCGCGTAGATCTCGCGCGCATGCTGGATGGCGAAGTCGCCTCCGGTCCCCTCGAGGATCTCGCGAAACGTGTCGGCCGCCGCGACCGAGCCCCCGTCGGCAGCGCGCACGCGGTTCGTGATCACCAGGGCGTAGGTCCGGCCCTCGTCGAGCCCAAAGCCGGGGAACGGCCGCGCCACGATGTGGTTGCCGCCGAGCGTCACGGTGGGCGTGTCGCGGAACCGAGCCGCGATCGGCACCCGCTGGCCGAAGTCGGGCGAGCTGGCATCGATGTCGACGAGGTAGACCGCGGCGCCCTCCTGCATCGACGTGGCCGCATCGGGGATGCTCGTCGGATCGAGCCCACCGTCGAACCGCGCGTAGATCGCCTGGTTGAGCCCGAAGCCATCGAGCCGCTCGGCAGCAGCGCGATATCGCTCGACGATCAGGCTGTTGGTCGGGAACTGCGACAGGTCGAGCGTGCCCTCCGCCGTGCGCCAGAGATCGTTGGGGAACGGCAGCGCGTAGAAGTCGTCGCCCGGCGCACCGCCGGGGATCGCGAACAGCCCGGTGGGCGGACTCCGGTTGTCGCCGCACCCGGCCATCCCTGCCGCGAACACGAGCGCCAGACGCATCCTCATCGGTCGCGACACCCTAGCATCCTGGCCCGCATGGGCTCCTGCTAGAACCTCACAACCGCGATCAGCCGCCGGATCACGCTTCGTCGATCTGGGCGATGAACTGCTTCATGAGCCCATCGATCATCAGGTTGCGGTCGAGGATCGCGTACTTGCCGTCGCGCCAGCCGGCCTGGACTTCGTCGTACCGCTTGCTGTTGTCGGCGATGACCGTCTTGTAGAGCCCGACCTTCTTGATGATGTCCTTCTGGTTGCGGACGAAGTAGGCAACCATCGAGGCGCCCGCCGCCACGGTCATCACGAGGCCGAGCGGGCCGCCGAGCGCATAGCGCAGCCCGATCCGGAGGGCGAGCAGCAAGCCGGCCCCGATCGCGACCTTCTTGGTACCCGAGCCATCCACCATCGAGTCCTTCGCCAGGGCGAACGAGGTGGTGCCGGATGCGATCAGAAGACCGATGAAGTTGCCCCTCCGGGTCGACCAGCTCCGGTCGTAGTACTCGCGGATCGCCTGCTTGAGAAAGGCGTCATAGGTGGCGTACAGCCCCTTGTCGCTCGCCACAGGCTCCTTGGACGACTCTGCCACGGCTGCACCATAGCGCATGTCCTGCTCAGATACCGCGCCGGGATCAGTTTGACAGGGGTACCTGCGTCGCCCAGATTCGAGGGCATGCACCGGATGAGGCTGCCGCTGGCGTTGCTCGTCGTGATCTCGCTGGGTACGCCCGCCCATGCCGACCTGGCGACCGGTCGCGACAAGTTGATCGCGGGCGACTACAAGACGGCGGTCGTCGAGCTCGGCAAGGTCACCGGCAAGGATCGCCCCGCCGCGCGCGTGCTGCTGGCGCGTGCCCAGCTCGCCACCGGGGACTACGCCGCTGCCGAGACCACGCTGACTCCCCTCGCGACCGGCAAGGATGCCGCTGCCGCGGAGGCCCGGATCGCGCTTGCGGAGGTTCACCGGATCACCGGGCGAGCCGCGGATGCGCGCAAGGATCTCGAGGCGCTGTTCAAGGATCGCCCCGACGATCGCGCGGTCCGTACCGCGCTGGGCCAGGTTCGGTTCGCCCAGGGCGACATCCTGGGCGCGAAGGCGCTGTTCGACGTCACGATCAAGGAGTCGGACGCGAACAAGCTCGACTTCGACAACCCCGACGAGATGTACGAGCTCGCCGAGGCCGCGCGGTACACGTCGCAGTACAAGCTCGCGAACGACGCGTTTCGCGAGGTCGTGAAGCAGCGCCCGCAGATGACCGAGGCGGGCGTCGAGTGGGCTGACCTGTTTCTCCAGAAGTACGCCGCGCCACTCGCGGAGCAGACGCTCGAGGACGTGTTCAAGGTCAACCCGAACCATCCGGATGCCCACGCGGCGATGGCCGAGGTGATCGTCGAGACGCGCTACGACCTCGCCGCCGTGCGCCACCACCTCAACACCGCGCTCGGACAGAACCCCAAGAATGCGCGCGCACTCAAGGTCCGCGCCTCGATCGAGATCGACCAGAACCAGTGGGACGTCGCGCGCAAGACGCTCGACAGCGTGCTGGCGGTCAACAAGGAGGATGTCGAGGCGATCGCGATGAAGGCCACGATCGCGTGGCTGCGCGACGATACCAAGCTCTACGACGCCGAGCGCCAGAACGCGTTCGCCGTCAACCCTGGCTATGCGGAGCTCTATCGCATCGTCTCGCGCTCCGCGGTCCGCGAGCACCGTTACGTCGAGGCGATCGAGCTCGAGAAGCAGGCCGTGAAGCTCAAGCCCGACTTCTACGAGGCGATGGCGGGCGCGGGCCTGGGCTACTTGCGGCTCGGGATGGAGAAGGAGGGCGTCGAGTGGCTCGACAAGTCGTGGAGCGGCGACCAGTACAACGTCCGCACCTTCAACACCCGCAAGCTGTTCCGCGAGACGATCCCGAAGGAGTACACGGTCTCGACGACGAAGAGCTTCCGGATCCGGTACCACAACGAGGAGAAGCCGGTGTTCTCGCGCTACCTCGAGCCGACGATGGAGCGCGCGTTCGCCGACATGGTCAAGCGCTACGGGTTCACGCCCAAGCTGCCGGTCACGCTCGAGCTCTACGCCGACAAGGACGACTATGGCATCCGCACCGTCGGGCTGCCGGACATCGGGGCGCTCGGCGTCTGCTTTGGTCAGGTGATCACCGCGATGTCGCCGGCGACCGGCGACATCAACTGGGGCATGGTGTTGTGGCACGAGCTCGGCCACGTGTTCGCGATCCAGCTCTCGAACTCGCGTGTTCCGCGGTGGTTCACCGAGGGCCTGTCCGAGTACGAGACGTTGATCGCGTCACCGTCGTGGCGTCGCGAGAACGACTCCGATCTGTACGGCGCCGTGCTCAATGGCACGCTGCCGTCGATCGGTGCGTTGAACTCCGAGTTCATGCAGCCGGATACGAGCGCCGTGGTCGTCGCGTACTACCAGTCCGCCGTCACGATCGAGTACCTCGCGCAGACCTACGGGTTCCCGAAGATCGTCGAGGGCCTCAAGCTGTTCGGCAAGGGCAAGGAGACGCCCGAGGTCCTGAAGACGCTCACCGGCAAGACGATCGCTCAGCTCGATGCGGACTTCCGCAAGTACCTCGACATCCGGCTGAAGCCATACGCCGGGACGTTCAAGCTGCCGACGCGCGGCTTCGACGACATCACCAAGCTCGAGATCGCGGTCGACGCGGCGCCGAAGGACGCCAAGGCGAAGGCCAACCTCGCGCTCGGTCACTACTACGCGGGCGACGCCGACAAGGCCAAGGTGGCCGCGCAGGCCGCGCTGGCGCTCGACGGCAAGCAGCCGATCGCCCGGTTCGTGCTCGCCGAGATCGCCGTGCACGCCAACGACAGTGCCAAGGCCAAGCAGCTCTACCAAGGGCTCGCCGCCGACGGCTTCGACAACGCCGACCTCCGCGCGCGGCTGGCACAGATCGCGGAGAACGCGGGCAAGCTCGACGAGCTCGAGAACCAGCTGTGCGCCGCGAAGAAGCTCGATCCCGAGCGCAGCTTTCCGTATCAAGAGCTCGCGCAACTCTACGAGAAGCAGCGCGACATCAAGCGCGAGCTCGTCGAGCTCGAGCACTACGCGTTCCTCGAGCAGATGGAGCTCGCGCCCGTCAAGAAGCTCGTCGTCGAGTACGCCAAGCTCGGCAACTGGCCGAAGGTGCGTACCTACGGGGAGATGGCGCTGTACATCTCGCCGAGCGACAGCGAGGTCCTCCTGAACCTCGGCCGCGCGTACACCGAGACCGGTGACGGCAACAAGGCCCTCTTCACGTTCGACACCATGCTGCTCACCACCCCACCACCGCGCCGGCCGGCGCTGGTCCACATCGGTCGGACCAAGGCGTTCCTCGCGCTCGGCAAGTCGGCCGAGGCCAAGGCCGCGGTTGCCGAGGCGCTCAAGAAGGAGCCCGAGAACGCCGAGGCCCTCGCGCTCAAGGCCAAGCTGTAGCCAGGTTCCGTCCGTGCGGCGCGAGCTCGCGATCCGCATCGAGTACTCCGCGCGCGCCCGTGATCACGAGCCGACGCGCATCGTCAGGCCAAAGGAGAAGCCATAGCCGATCGGTGCCTCGATCTTCGACAAGCTCGCGATGGTCCGGTCGGCGCGCACGTAGAGCGCCAACGTCACGCTCGCCTGACGATCGCGATACGGGTACAGGCTTCGCCGCGCCATGCCGAAGTCCAGCTCGGCGCCGAGTGTCATCGGCGTGGTGTCGAGCTCGAAGTGCCCCGACCGACCTACGATGACATCGAGTGCAGAGCGCAGGTACAACCCTCGGAAGTAGGTCGTGTAGCCGCCGGTGAGGCCACCGCCATAGAACCCGACCACGTCAGCCTCGGCCGGCAACATCGCCAACTGAGCCATCCCGATTCCGAAGCGGAGCTTGCCGATCGCGCCTGCATCGAATTCGCCGAACCGCCGATGTACGGACATCGTGACGTCGACGGTCATCGCTACTTGCTTCACCGGATCCGGTGGCACATAGAACAGGCCGGTTCCAAAGCCCATCATGCCAAAATATGGCCACTCGGTCGGGGTCCAGATCGGACTGCCGTGCGCCGGATCGCTGAGCTCGAGTGGCATCGTGGTGTCGCCTGATCGAACCTCGATCGTGAGCGGCGCTGGGTCGTCGATCTCCTTGGCGGCAAGCGGCATCTGGGTGCGCACGTTGTCGAATCGGACCCAGACGTGACGACCTGCGCTGGGAAGAACGATCACGGCAGGCTCGACGCGGGCCTTGGGCAACGCGTTCGGGTATTCGGCGAATCCGATGGCATGCGTACCGGCGGGCGAAAGCGTGAGGTCGGTCGCGCGCACATCCCACGGCGACGCGCCGCGGTTGTCGAGCTCGAGCTCGACCCAGAACCGAGACGGCATGTGACGCGATCCCGGCATCGTCATCGTCGACACGCGATGCACGCGCACGCGGTGTCCCGACGCCTCCGCAGTCGGTGCGGGATCGACGTAGTGGTGTTGTCGGATCTCGCCCTGGCGAGCACACCCAGATCCGAGGGACAGCGCGACCACGAGAGTCGAGAGCGGTTTGATGGCTGGCACGCGCGGCCGTCACGCAAGGCATGTGCCGCGCTCCGGTGAGTCGCTCGGCGGGTCGATGCGGCCGGTGTGTGAAGCAGGCTTCACAGTCTCGTGAGGCCATGGTTACGTGATCGAACCGCGTTCGCCCACGGCTGCACAAGGCGTTGGAGCAGGTGCCCGGCGGCGATCGTGTACGAGCACGTGCACGTGCTCGTATACGATACGATGGCGTGCCCCCCCGACGCCCTGCATACGGCGCCGTGGCGAATGTGGCGCGACCCGGGGAGTTCTGCGTTACCGTGGTCGGAGCAATGTTTCGCTCGCTCGTCCTCGTGCTTGTGATTGGCTGTTCGACAGGCGGCTGTTCGACCGGCGACCTCGGCAACGGCGGTGACGGTGGCACCCAAGCGGCGCCGTGTCAGGCGGTCACGACCGCCGGGTTTGCCAGGGTCGGAACGGGTGGACCGACGAGCGACCGACCTGCGGCCCTGCATGCCGACCTCAACCTCGCGTTGCGCGGGTACCAACCCACCGCCGCCGAGCTCGGGTTGCTCGATCTGTCGGGACCGACCGATCCGGCCGCGCCCAGGCTGCGCACCCTGTTCGCCGACGATCGCGAGGCCGCCATCACCGCGGTCTATCAGGTCAACAACTGGGACTGGAACACCAACAGCCGCGGCGGCCCGGTCGACGATCCTCCCGTCACGCTCGTGGGTCTCCAGGCTGCGCCCGGCGAGGAAGTCCAGGTCCCGGCGAGTGGGTACGCCATCGCCGACGGCCTCCAGGCCCGGGTGCTGTTCGCCACCGACGATGCGGTGACGCTCGGCTACACCGTCGACGACAGCATCGCGCATGGCTATGCGCTCCACGTGGTCGGCGTGTGCGTCGACCCCGGCCTGGTCGCGAGCTATCGCGCGCTCGATGCCGCGGGCCGGAGCGAGCTACCGGCCCTGGCCGGCAACCAGCCGTTCGCACGGGCACGCACTGCGGAAGTCGGCGTCGCGATCCGGGACACCGGTGCCTTCATGGAGCCGCGCTCGCGCAAGGACTGGTGGTGAGTCCTGCAGGGGCTCCTGCTCACTTGCGGAGCATCAGGAACAGGTTGATGCCCGACGGCTCGGCTTCGACCGAGATCTGTTGAGGTTTGGGCTCGATGCCGTCGACCATCGCGAGCAGCTGCGCCGGGGTTCGATGGATGAGGAACCACTCCGAGAAATACTCCATCGCCCAGCGCGACGGATTGTGGGCGGCGACGTTGCCGATGGCGAGCAGGCCGCCGGGGACCAGCGCCTCGAACAGGACCGAGCTGATCCGGCTGAACATGCGCGTATCGAGATAGTCGAACAGGCCGGCGCTGTAGAGCAGCTCGCGCTCGCCCAGCTTCGCGGAGAGGCTCTCCCGGGTCAGCAGGGTGCGAAGCCCCTCGCGGATGAACTGCACCCGCGCGCCGGTCGCCGCTGCCAACGGGGCGAGGGCGCGCTCGCAGTGCGCGATCGCGCGATCCTCCTGATCGATCAGCGCGACGTTCAACCGCGGGCCGAGCTCGGGCGACTCCTGGAGCAGCGCCTCGATCTCGCGCGCCGGACCGCAACCCAGGCTGGCGATGCGGATCCGCTTGTTGGGGTGATCGGCGATCGCCTGGCGGATGAGCGCACCGATGTAGGCGATCCGGTTCTTGTTGGCCTGCGCCGCCGGCTCCTGGGTGAAGCACATGTTCATCGCGCGGCCGAACAGCGTCTCACCCTCGGCGGGGTCCCGATACAACATGTTCATCATCTCGTAGTCGCCGGCGTAGCCCAGCGGCTTCTCGCATGCCCGCCGGACGAACGGCGATTGCAGGAGGAGCGGGCCGAGGTGGAGCTTGCAGTACGCGCGGTGCTCGACGTGCTCGGAGTCGGAGAAGTCGCCCACCAGCCCCGCGAGGTCGAGCTTGCCAGCCTCGAGGAAGCCGAGCAGGTCGGGCGTGATCACCGCGAGGTACTCGGCCTCGGCGTCGATCCTCGTGCGCTGATCTTCCCCGGCGAGCAGGCGCTCCTCGGCGGTGAGGAACTCGTGGATCGAGGCGAGCGCCGAGCGCAGGTCGGCGACCCAGGCCTTGAACTCGGGGCGGATGGTCGCATAGGGAGCGCGCTGGCTGACGGCCTCCCAGCGCGTGGTGAAGTCGCGCCGGGTACCCGATCGGTAGAGCCGGCCGAGGTCGAGCCCCGCCAGGTCGAGCTCGATCCCGACCACCAGCGCCTCTCCACGGTCGG
>JAGSPR010000151.1 GCA_018262455.1 Deltaproteobacteria bacterium
GCTCAAGCTGTTCCAGGACGTGCTGGCGCGCTCGCCGCGCCACGTCGAAGCGGCAGCCGAGGCGCGCGTGATCGAGGCAAGGCTTGCGGCTGGTTCCGGCGACAAGCCGGGGCTGTTCAGCCGCAAGCGCTGAGCGGTCGAGCGACCAACCCTTGGGTTCAGTCGTCGGAGTCGGCCGCGCCGGCGAGCTCCCAGCCCTGGATCGTCTCGCCGAGCGAACGCGCGTCGGCGCCGGCGAGCGTGATCGCCGCATGCTTCTTCCACGCCTCGTGCACGCGCTGCAGCCGGATCAGCGCCAGCTTCGCCGGCTTCCAGCCGCCCTGGCGGTCGCGCTCCTCGAACACGATCGCGACGGTCGCCCAGCCGCGTCGCTCCCAGACCTTGCGATGGAGCGTACGGCGGACCAGCTCGCCGTCGATCTCGAGGTCGTACTGGACGTCTTCGAGCTCCGCGACGACCATCAGCCATTCACCATGCGGCGCGGCTCCGAGCGGTCCGAGAGCTCGAGGTCGGTGAGGCGCGCATCGGCGGGGCCGGTGTGGGCACGAACCCTGGCGACCGCCTCCGAGACGCTGCCATCCTGCTCGATCCGGACCGTGAGCTCTTCGCCCACCTCGAACAGGTACGGCGAGCGGACCCGGACCATCGAGTTGTCCTCGTCAAAGCCCACCACTTCGAACACATCGTGGAGTCGCTCGTCGTCGAGCACCAACACACGCGCAGCCCGGCTCGACACCGTCACCAGGTAGCACGCCGCTCAATGCGGCCTCAAGCCTTCTACGAACCGTCCCGCTGGGTTACCCTGACGCGGCGGATGCTCAAGCCTGTCGAGAAGCAACGCGTGGCCGAGGAAGTCGCGGAGCAACTCCGCGCGCTCATCCTCAACGGCCAGTATCCGCCCGGCTCCAAGCTGCCCCCCGAGCGCGAGCTGTCCAAGCGCCTGCGGGTCAATCGCGCGTCGCTGCGCGAGGCCTTGAAGAAGCTCGAGCACCTCGGGCTGGTCCGGATTCGCCAGGGGGATGGCACCCGGGTCCAGAACTTCATGGAGACCGGCGGCATCGAGCTGGTCCAGCACCTGCTACCGCTCGCCGGCGGAAAGCCCGAGCTGATCCGCGATCTGCTCGAGTTCCGCCGGATCTTCGGCCGCGAGCTGGCGAGGCTGGCGGCGACCCGGCTGCGCGGGGATCTGGCGGGGCTCGCCAAGCTGCGCGCCCTCGCAGACCGGGCCGATCAGGCCGCCGGCGCCGCGGAGCTGTTCGAGCTCGACTTCGAGTTCTACGTGGTGATCGCGCAGCTCTCGGGGAACCAGGTGATGTTGCTGCTCATCAACACGGTTCGCGACGGCGTCCGCAACTTCATGCCGCTGCTCGCGAACCTCGCGGCACCGCAGGACGAGGTCCGCAAGCACCATCGCGAGCTCATCCTGGCGCTCGAACAGGGCGATCCGGCCACCGCGGGTCGCGTCGCCGACGAGTACCTCCGGCTCGGAGCCGAGCTTGCGGCTCGGGTCGGTGGTAAGCCCGAGCTGCAGCCGCAGCCGCTGCCCGAATGATTCTGCCCGATTGAGATGACGACCCTGACCCGGAACGAAGTCGAGGAGATCGCGCTCCTGGCGCGGCTCCACCTCGAACCCGACGAGCTCGATCGGATGCAGACCGACCTGGGCGCGATCCTGGAGCACTTCGTGACGCTCGCCGCGGTCGACGTCACCGGCGTCGCGCCGATGACGCATGCGGGCGCTGCGGCGACCGACATGACGTTGCGTGCGGACGTCCCCGAGCCGTCGTTGCCCGTCGATGAAGCGCTGCGCGCGGTCGCGAGGCGGGATGGCGACCTGATCGTGGTCCCGTCGATCATCCCAGGAAACAACTCGTGACCGCTGCGTTCTGGACCGTGGCCGAGACGGCGCGGCAGATCGCGACCGGACAGATCACGGCGTCCCGTCTGGTCGACGCGACGCTCGCGCGGATCGCGACCGTCGATCGCGAGCTCGGCGCCTTCCTCGACGTCGACGAAGCCGGGGCCCGCGCGACCGCCCACGAGCTCGACCGCAAGCGGACCGCCGGCGAGCCCCTGGGCCCACTCGCCGGCGTGCCGATCGCGCTCAAGGATAACCTCGTCACCAAGGGCATCCCCACGACGGCGGGGTCTCAGATCCTCGTCGGCTGGATCCCGCCCTACGACGCCACGGTGGTCGAGAAGCTACGCGCGGCCGGGGCGGTGATCGTTGGCAAGACGAACCTCGACGAGTTCGGGATGGGTAGCTCGACCGAGCGCTCGAGCTTCAAGCAGACGCGCAACCCGTGGGATGCGTCGCGCGTGCCCGGCGGCAGCTCGGGTGGCAGCGCGGCCGCGGTGGCGGCGGGCTTGTGCGCGGCGAGCCTTGGCACCGATACCGGCGGCTCGATCCGGCAGCCCGCGGCGTTCACCGGCGTCGTCGGACTCAAGCCGACCTATGGCCGGGTCTCGCGGTGGGGTGTGGTCGCGTTCGCGTCGTCGCTCGATCAGGTCGGCCCGCTCGCGCGCACGGTGGCCGATGCCGCGCTCCTGCTCGAGGTGATCTCCGGACACGATCCGCGCGACGCGACCTCGCTCGCCGCGCCGGTCCCGCGCTACACCGCGGCACTCGCAGGTGGGGTTGCGGGGCTGAAGGTCGGGCTGCCGCGCGAATTTTTTGACGGGCATGGCTCCGGCACGATCGACGCAGACGTCCGCGCCGCGCTCGACCGCACGATCGCGATGCTGCGCGACCAGGGCGCCGAGCTCGTCGAGGTCTCGCTGCCGCACACCCCGCTCGCGCTCGCCGCGTACTACATCGTCGCGCCCGCCGAGGCCTCGTCGAATCTCGCGCGCTACGACGGGGTGCGCTATGGCAAGCGCGCGGAGGCCAGCGACCTGCTCGACCTGTATCGCAAGACCCGCGGCGCCGGGTTCGGGCCCGAGGTCAAGCGTCGCATCATGCTCGGGACCTATGCGCTGCGCTCGGGCTACTACGATGCCTATTACAAGAAGGCGCAGCAGGTCCGCGCGCTGATCAAGCGCGACTTCGAGCAGGCGTTCACGCAGGTCGACGTGCTGCTGACGCCGACGACGCCGACCGCCGCGTTCCGGTTCGGTGCCAAGGCAACGCCGCTCGACATGTACCTCGGCGACATCTTCACGCTGTCGTGCAACCTCGCCGGACTGCCCGGGCTCAGTGTGCCGTGTGGCCTGACCTCCGAGGGCCTGCCGATCGGCGCCCAGCTGCTCGGCAAGCCGCTCGACGAGGCGACGCTCTTGCGAGTCGGCGCGGTGATCGAGCGGGAGGTCGGCCTCGGCGATCGGCGCCCGGGAGCGATCGCGTGACCCGGACGGTCGCGGAGCTGCTCGAGGTGTGGGAGCCGGTGATCGGGCTCGAGGTGCATGTCCAGCTCGCGACGAAGACCAAGGCGTTCTCGGCCTCGGCGGTCGGGTTCGGCGAGCCCCCGAACTCGCTCACCGATCCGGTCGTGCTCGGGCTGCCCGGTTCGCTGCCGGTGTTCAACGCCGCGGCGCTCGAGCTGGCGCTCCGGCTCGGGATCGCGACCGGCTCGCAGATTCGCACGCGGTCACGGTTCGCCCGCAAGCACTACTTCTATCCCGATCAGCCGAAGGGCTACCAGATCTCGCAGTACGACGAGCCGCTGTGCGAGCACGGCCACGTCGACCTGATCCTCGGCTGCGCGGTCAAGCGCGTGCGGCTCACCCGGATTCACCTCGAGGAGGATGCAGGCAAGAACACCCACGTCGGGGCGGTCTCGCACGTCGATCTGAACCGCGCGGGTGTGCCGCTCGTCGAGGTCGTGTCGGAGCCAGAGCTGACCTCTGCCGAGGAGGCTGCCGAGTTCATGCGGTCGCTGCATCGCCTCGTGCGCTGGATCGAGATCTCCGAGGCGGACATGGAGAAGGGCCAGCTGCGGTGCGACGCGAACGTGTCGATCCGGCCGCGTGGCGACCACCGGCTCGGCACGCGCACCGAGCTCAAGAACATCAACTCGTTCCGCCACGTCCAGAACGCGATCGACCACGAGATCGCTCGCCAGCTGCGCATCGTCTCTGCCGGCGGCCAGATCGAGCGCGAGACCCGGCTGTGGGACGCCGAGGCCGGCCAGTCTGCCTCGTTGCGTTCCAAGGAAGAGGCGAACGATTATCGCTACTTCCCAGATCCCGATCTGCCTCCGCTGGTGGTCGATAGCGCCATGATGGCCAACATCTTGCGAGCGCTGCCGGAGCTGCCCGCGGCCCGCTTCGAGCGCTACCAGCGGATGCACGGCATCTCGCCCGACGATGCGCGCACGCTGGTGTCCGATCGGTCGTTCGCCGAGTACTTCGATGCCGCGTGTGCCGCGCACCCCGGCGAGGGCAGCGGCCGGACGATCGCGAACTGGATGCTGACCGAGCTGCTCGGCGCGCTCAACGCCGAAGCCAAGCAGCTCTCGCAGGCTCGGATGTCGCCGGGGATGCTATCCGCGCTCGTCGGGCTCGTCGAGAACGGCACGATCAGCGGCAAGATCGGCAAGGAGATCTTCGCCGAGTGCTACGCGACCGGCGATCCGCCGCTGGCGATCGTCCTGCGCCGCGGGGTGCAGCAGATCTCCGATGAAGGGGTGCTGCGCGAGATCGTCGAGCGGGTCGTGACCGCCCACCCGAAACAGGCCGAGGGGTTCGCCGCGGGCAAGGACGGGTTGTTCGGGTTCTTCGTCGGCGCGGTCATGAAGGAGACCCAGGGGAGGGCGAACCCGATCCTGACCTCGGACCTGTTACACAAGCGGCTGGGCCGCTAGCTTGCGACGAAGAACTCGCAGGATCCCGGCCCCCGATGGCCGCCAACTGGCTGATCTGTCACAAGATCCATCGCGGGCGGTCGAGATGCTTGACCATTTGCGTTCGATCAATAAAGTACGCGGTTCCTAAGGTTCGTGGAGCAAGTCATGTACGCGGTAATTCAGACGGGTGGAAAACAGTACCGAGTCGAGCCCGGCAAGACCGTCGTGGTCGAGAAGCTCGTCGGTGACAAGGGTGCGCCGGTCGTGTTCGACCAGGTCCTCCTCGTGTCGTCCGGTGACGGCGGCAACGTCAACATCGGCAAGCCGATCGTCGCGGGCGCCAAGGTGACCGGCGAGATCGTGGAGCAGGGCCGCGGCGAGAAGCTCGTCGTGTTCAAGTTCCGCCGCCGGAAGAACTACGTTCGCAAGAACGGACACCGCCAGGACTACACGGCGGTCAAGATCGCCGATATCAAGGCCTAGAGGTACGCGTCATGGCACACAAAAAAGGACAAGGTTCGACTCGTAACGGCCGCGACTCGCTGCCGAAGATGCGCGGCGTGAAGCGGTTCGCCGGTGAGCTGGTTCCGGCCGGCAGCATCCTCGTCCGCCAGGTCGGCACGAAGTTCCACGCCGGCAACAACGTCGGCATGGGTCGCGACTTCACGCTGTTCGCGAAGGTCACGGGCCTCGTGAAGTTCGAGCGCGACGGCAAGACGCGGACGCGCATCGCGGTCTATCCGGCCGACGCTGCTGCTCCCGCTGCTGCCTGATTCACACTCGATCAGGCATCGCGTAGATCCGCGCGCCGAGCTGCTCGAGCAGCCCGGCGTCGTGGGACGCAAGGACGGTCGCGCCACCGTTGGTTGCGTGATCCCGGATCAGGCCGACGATCGCGTCGAGCCGCCTGGCGTCGAGCCCGTTGTCGGGCTCGTCCAGCACGAGCAGCTTCGGCGGGCCGATGAACGCGGCCCCCAGGCACGCGCGCCGGCGTTGACCGAGCGACATCCGCTCGAGCGCGGTGTCGCGGAGCTCGTCGAGTCCGAGGGCATCCCGGAGCTGCTGCGACGGCGGGTTGGCGCCCCGGGTGGCGGCACACAACGACCACAGCTCGTTGCCGAGCAGGAAGCCCGGCGGATCCGCGGCCTCCGGGACGTAGCCGAGCGCGCGGCGTGCTCGCTGCCGCTCGTCGCGCGAGCCCCACACCGATGCGCCGAGGATCACCACGCGGCCCTCGCGCGGCGCCAGCACGCCGGCCACGCAGCTGAGCAGCGTGGTCTTGCCGCAGCCGTTCTTGCCGACGATCCCGACGATCTCTCCAGCGCGCGCCTCGAGGTCTACGCCCTCGATCACGGTGCGCCCGCCCCGCCGGACCGCCAGCCGCTCGATCGAGAGCACCAGCTCCGCCTCGCGGACCAGCGGAGCCTCGACGACCCGAGGAGCCTCGCTCGCGGGCTCGGTCATGACCGCACCGTCAACAGGGCGAGCGCGCAGGTCGCCGCGAATGCGCCAGCGCCGGCCTCGCCAAACAGCCCGAGACAGAGCACGGCCGCCGCGGCGACGACGACCGAGCCGACCACGGCCCGAGCCGCGATCGTCGGAGAATCCTCGGCCGCGAGCAGGACGCGCGCGCAGCCCATCGCCGACGCCGCGGCCACGGTCAGCGCGGTCCCCGCGAGCCAGCACACCGTCGCGCCGTCGAGCTCGGCCAGGATCGAGGCGGCCGCGATCGCGATCACGGTGGCCGCGAGCTGGACGAGGGCGATCGCATAGACCACTGCCAGCGCCCGCGTCCGGTACGCGATCCCGAGCGAGGCGGCCATCCACGCGGTCGTGCGATGGGTCGCCAGGATCACCAGCAGCACGCCGACCTCCGCCGGCACGAGCACGATCGCGATGACCGAGGTCCCGACGACCGCCGCGTCGGGGCCCGCGAGCGCGTTGTTGCGGACGAACAGCCCGGCGGTCGCCCCGGCGAGCAGCGACAGGCCCGCGCCGCGGACGAGGGCATCCCCGGCGCGGCGCCGCAACGCTCGCACGTGGATCGAGCGCAGCGCGCTCCCCTCGTCACGCCAGCCGGGCCACCCCGTCCGTAGCGGCGGCGGTCGCCAGCGCGCGAGCGCGAGGATCGCGAGGGTCACGGCCGCGACGACGGCGAG
Source organism: Deltaproteobacteria bacterium (assembly GCA_018262455.1). Next base: position 6,944 of record JAGSPR010000151.1, read on the forward strand.
CCCGAGCAGCCCCTCTCCGACGATCCAGAGCGCCAGCCAGGGCAGCTGCAGCCCGATCAGCGCGCCTCCGCCGATCCAGCGCGGCGCGTACAACGGTCCGGGTAACGACTGTAGATAAGCCGCGGCCTCGGCACGCACGATCAGGCGCGCGGTCGGCGCGAACACGAGCACCCAGGTGACCACGAGCGTGATGCCGACGCCGGCGTGATGCAGCGCGAGCCCGGTGAGCTCCGCAGGATGCATGCTCGACGGTCCGAAGATCACCCCTCCGGCGATCGCGGTGCCCACCCACACGGCCGATGCGCGGCGCCACGCGGGGACGATCACGGCCCGCGTCCACACGTCCATCCAGCGCGCATCCCCGGTCACCGGTCTCCCTCCGGCCGGTGCGGAGCGTCGGTCTCGGATCATCTCCCCGGGAACGTACCCGAAGAACGAGCGGGCCCGCTGGCTTCATGTGCGCGCGCTCTCCATGTGATAGATCGACCCGCCGCCATGCAATTCATCGACGAGGCCACGATCCACGTGAAGGCTGGCGCCGGCGGCAACGGCTGCGTCGCATTCATGGATGCCCGCGGCGGTCCGGCGGGGGGTGACGGTGGCGATGGTGGCAGCATCATCGTCGTCGCCGATTCGCACCTCGCCTCGCTGCTCGACTTCAAGTATCGCCGGCACTACAAGGCCAAGCCGGGCGAGCACGGTCGCAACAAGGATCAGTACGGCGCCGCCGCCGAAGATCTGAAGCTGCGGGTCCCGGTCGGTACCGTGATCTACGAGGAAGGCACCGAGGCTCCGATCGCGGATCTCGCCGAGGACGGCGCGCGCTTCGTGCTCGCGAAGGGCGGGATCGGGGGCCGCGGCAACATCCACTTCAAGTCGCCGTGGAACCAGGCACCGCGCACCGCCGAGCCCGGCACTCCCGGGCAGGAGCGCACCGTCCGGCTCGAGCTCAAGCTGCTGGCCGACGTCGGGCTCCTCGGCTACCCCAACGTCGGCAAGTCGACGTTCATCAGCCAGGTGTCCCGGGCCCGCCCCAAGATCGCGGACTACCCGTTCACGACCCTGGTGCCCAACCTCGGGGTCGTCCGGATGTCGGGCGAGCGCGACTTCGTGATCGCGGACATCCCAGGCCTTATCGAGGGTGCCGCCGAGGGCGCGGGCCTCGGCCTGCAGTTTCTGCGGCATGTCGAGCGTTGCCGGGTGCTGCTCCACATCGTCGAGGGCACGTTCACGACCGGCCCCACGCGCTCGCCGATCGAGGACTATCGCGTGATCAATGCCGAGCTGGGGCGCTATGCCCCCGAGCTCGCCAAGAAGCCGCAAGTCGTCGTGCTGAACAAGGTCGATGCCACGGATCCCGACCAGGTCGCCGAGCACCGGCGTGGCTTTGCCGCGCTGGGTGTGGAGCTGCTCACGATGTCGGCCGCGACCGGCGAGGGCACGGCCGCCGTGCTCGAGGCGTTGTGGTCTCACCTCCAGCGACCCCCATGAGCGCCCATGACATCGCAAAACCACCGGGTGCTTAGTTGATGCCCCCTGGCCCTGATGTTACAACCGGGCCATTCCTAACGGAATTTGCGCTGCCACTTAGAAAACATACGACGTCATCTCTCTCTTGGGGCAGTGCATTTGAGGGACCCTGCAAGGGCCGGCCAAACTTGAGCCGGTTGGAGAATCAGGCATGCGAGCTTCTTCGACTGTTGTGGTCTTGTCATCGCTGCTGATCGCGGCGAGTGCGGCGGCGGGTTCAGGTGACAAGGCGGGCGGAACACCTTCCGCCCCGGCCAAGACCACGCCGGCCAAGACGGGAAGCGGCAGCGCGGCAGCGACGGGCAGCGCCGGCGCGCCGGCGCCCTCGCCAGATCCGGTTCCTCCAACGGATCCAGCGTCGGTCAATCCTGCGGACATGCCGACCGCCGTGCGGATGCGCCGGCTCGAGCAGCAGACGCAGGCGCTCAAGGAACGCGCCTGGCAGCTCAAGGCCCGCGTGCAGATGCTCAAGGAGCAGATGCTCGGCGGTGGCGTCGGTGCGCAGACGCTGATCTCGCATGCGAACGACATGGGCAGCTCGTTCCGGCTCACCAAGTTGATCTACTCGCTCGACGGTACGCAGGTGTTCGTCCGCACCGACGATACCGGCGACAACCTCTACAAGACGAAGAGCTTCGACATCTTCTCGGGCCCGATCTCGCCCGGCAACCACACCCTCGCGGTCGTCGCGACCTATCGCGGCCACGGCTACGGCGTGTTCGAGTACCTCTCGAAGTACACGTTCACCGCCAAGGGCGGCCAGACGTTCACCGCCGGTGAAGGCAAGGTCGCCAAGGTCGATTGCAAGGGCTTCGAGAAGGGCGGTCCCACCACGCCACTCGAGAAGCGCGCCTCGGTCGAGTGCAAGGTCACGCAGGTGGCGCAGGAGCGTCCGGCTGACAAGGCCCCGGTCGCGACGCCGCCGACCCCGGCCAGCACGCCGGCTCCCGCCACCACGCCGGGGAAGTGAAACATGCGTCGCCGATCGCGTTGGCTTGCGTCGTTCCTGTTCAGTGCGCTGGGTCTGCAGGGGGCTGCGCGCGCCGACATCGACCGGCAGCTCGCATCGTACGAGACCGAAGCGCGGGCGATCGGCACGGATCTGCCCCAGCCGAACCAGCTCACCGGTGCCGCCGGTCAACGCCGGCTCGTCGACGCAGAGGTCGCCTACTCGCTCGGTGACTACGACACGGCCGCGCTCATGCTGTTCGATCTGTCGAGCAAGCCGGGCGCGGATCAGCAGGCGGCTACCTTCTACCTCGCCGAGTCGCTGTTCCAGAAGCACGATCGCGGCGCGGCACGCAGCTATTACGAGCAGATCGTCGCCGCGAACAACCCGGCGGACAGGTACTACCAGCCGAGCCTGCTGCGGTTGATCGAGATCGCGATCGCGATGCGTGACACGTCGAACGTCGCGACCCACCTCGCGGCGCTCGATCGGATGTCGCCCGGGCAGCGGCTGCCCGAGGTGCCCTATGTCCGCGGCAAGTTCGCGTTCTTCGACGGCAAGCTCGACGAGGCCCTGGGGTACTTTCAGGAGGTCCCCAAGGGCAGCGAGTTCGAGCTCCAGGCGCTGTACTACACGGGCACCACGCACGTCGCGAAGAAGGATCTCGGCCGTGCGACCGAGGTCTTCACCGACCTGATCGCGCGCAAGCCGCGGACCCCCAACGATCGCCGCGTCATCGAGCTCTCGCAGCTCGCGCTCGGCCGGCTGTTCTACGAGCGTGATCAGCCATCGAAGTCGATCGACAGCTACCTGCTCGTCGATCGCCACAGCGATCTGTTCCCCGACGCGCTGTACGAGGTCGCGTGGGTCTACGTGAAGGGCAAGCAGTACGACAAGGCGCTGCGCGCCCTCGAGCTGCTCGCGATCTCGGAGCCCAACTCGAACAACACGCCGACGGTCCGGATCCTCGAGGGCAACCTGCGGATTCGCAAGGCCCAGATGATCCGCAACGCGAAGATCAGCGGCACGCTCGACGCGAACTTCAAGGACGCCGACCCCGGTCTCGAGTACGACAAGGCGGCCCAGGTCTTCACCCAGACCCACGATCTCTACATGCCGTCGTACACGACGCTCGCGCAGATGGTCGACGGTGGCGGGGATCCGGCGCGGTACCTCGACCAGATCGCCGGGCGCTCGCCCCACGTGTTCCAGTCTGCGGCGCCGATCCCGGAGGCCGCCGCACAGTACCTGCGTGACGAGCCAGAGGTTCAGCGGGTCGTGCGCGTCGTGGTCGATCTCGGCGACGTCGAGGCGAACATCGCGCAGTCCGAAGCGATCATCTCTCACCTCGATGGCGTGCTCGCCGCGGGAGATCGCAGCGCGGTCTATCCGGCGCTCCAGAGCCGGCGCTCTCGGATCGGTCAGATCCAGGACGATCTGATCAAGATCCGGAGCGAGCTCGCCGATCAGCAGCTCAAGCTCGTCGATGGCGCGGGCTCGCTCGCGGCGCTGACGGCGACGCGCCAGCAGCTGATGCAGCAGTACGCCGCGATGCCGAACGCCGAGCAGGCGTTCGCCGATCGCAAGGCGCAGGCGCAGGCGCAGTACGACACCGTCGAGCAATCGACGGCCGAGGTCAGCGGGATCATCGACTCGACGCAGGCGGTCGCGGTCGCGCTTCGCAAGTACGCCGTCGATGCGACTCCGCAGCTGCCGGCCGACCAGCAGACCGCGGTCACGCAGACGCTCGATCAATCGGCCACCGAGGCCGCGGCGATCGAGGCCGAGCTGACCGCGATCCAGCGCGAGATCGAGCTCGGTCGTGATCTCTCCGGGGTCGGCGACGAGGCGATGGCGAAGGCTCAGGAGGCGCGCCGTCAGCTCAAGGCGGCCGAGGACGCCGAACACCGCGAGCTCGCCGGGCTCGCCAGCTCGAGTCGGGATCGCAACAAGTCGCAGCAGCTCGTCGGGCTCGCCGATCGCGCGACGCGCGTCGCCGACTCGCTCACCCAGACCGAGGCCCAGATCGACTCGGCCGCAGAGCGCGGGATGGCGCAGGTCAAGGCCGCGCTCGTCCAGGAACGCACCAACGTCACCGCCTACCGGACCGAGCTGGCCGCGTATGACGCCGAGGTCAAGTCGATCGGCGGCTCGGTGCTCGGCGGCAGCTTCAAGGACGTCAAGGCGAAGTTCTACGACATCATCATCCGCACCGACGTCGGCAACGTCGATGTGAGCTGGTCGCAGAAGGATGACAGCGACGACGACCTCAAGCGGCTGAACCTGTCGCGCCAGCGCGAGCTCAAGCAGCTGAAGGATGAGTTCCGCGACATCCTCGAGGGCCCGGGCTCGCTCAAGCCCAGCCCCGCGAAGCCCGCGCCGCTCGAGGCGCCGCCTTCGGACTCGAAGGCCCCCTCCGGGAGCCCCGACAAGGGAACGTCCGATGGACGCGTGACGCCGGGGACTGGTACGGGTTCACCGACCCAGCCGTCGGTGAAGCCCGACTCGTCGAAGGGCAGCACACAACCCAAGGGCACCCCGCCCAAGGGAGGTACGCGATGAAGCTCCTCCGCCTGGCAGTCGCCGTCGTCACGACCGCTGTCCTCTCCCACGGCGCGCTCGGCCAGCCCGGTCAGCCCCCGGCTCCCCCGCCTGATTCGGGCTCGGGCTCGGGCTCGTCGCCGGCCGTCCCGGTCACCGAGCCTGCGACTGCGCCAGGGCTCGGCACCCAGCCGGCCCCACCACGACCGCCGGCCCCGCCGGTCAACGTCACGCCGCTGCAGCTGAGCGACAAGGAGCTCGCGGAGCTCAAGGACATCGAGGCCGACTACACCCGCTTCCTGGGCTCGGCCAACGCGCATGACGCGCGGATGCGTGCGATCGCGCGCCGCGAATACGACACCCGGACCGAGGATCTGACGAAGCGCTACGCCGAGCGGATCGCCAAGACCGAGGCGGGGAGGAGCAAGCACCACGGCGACACGATCGTGCTGCTCGAGAAGTTCCTCAAGAACCACCCGAACCACGACCAGTTCACCCCGGACGCGATGTTCCGGCTCGCCGACCTCTACCTCGCGGCCGCCGACGACGAGGTCGACGCCCGGCTCGCAGCTCAGGAGCAGCTCGCGCCCGATCCGAACCGCCCCGACGCGGCGGCGATCATCGCCGACTACAGCCGCTCGGTCAGCCTGTGGGAGGACATCCTCAAGCGGTTTCCCCAGTATCGCCAGACTCCGTCGACGCTGTACCTGCTCGCGTACTACGGCAAGCAGAAGGACGAGCGCCGGTCGCTGCAGATCTTCCTTTCGCTCGCGTGCGCGAACAAGTTCAAGTGGAGCGATCCGCCGTCCAAGCCGCCGACCCGCGAGGAAGCGATCAAGCGCGCGGAGGCCAAGCAGCTGCGCGATCCGTACGCCGACTGCACGCCGTATCCCGGTAGCGACGTCGAGCTGATCCGCCATGCCTGGGTGCGCGGTGTCGCTGACTACCAGTTCACGGTGCCCGGCGAGATCGACGAGTCGATCGCCGCGTACCTCAAGGTCGCCAACGGCGGCAACGACTCCAAGCTCTACGCCGAGTCGCTCTACAAGCTCGCGTGGTCCTACTACAAGCGCGATCGCCTGCCCGACTCGATCCGTCGGTTCGACGAGAGCGTGCAGCTCTACGATCAGATCGTCGCGAGCGGTGGCCAGCCGGCGCTCGAGCTCCGCGACGAATCGATCCAGTACATCGCGGTCGCGTTCACCGATCCATGGGAGGGCGAGACCAACTCCGATCCGAACAAGGCGATGGCGCGGGCCCGCGAGTTCTACAAGGGCAAAGAGAACCAGCCGCACGTCCGCGATGTCTGGGTCGCGATGGGCAAGGCGTTCGCCGAGCTGCAGGCGTGGGACCAGGCGGTCGATGCGTATCGGACCGCGATCGGCCCCCCGTGGGAGCTCAACTCCAAGAACCCGGTCGTCCACCAGGAGATCGTCAACGTGTTCACGACGATGCGCAAGGACTACGAGGGCGCCAAGACGAAGGACCCTGCCGCCAAGGCGGAGTACCTCGCGATGTACAACAAGGCCGTCGAGCTCTACCGCACGTTCATCACGACGTACCCCGAGTCCGACTACACCTACGAGTTCACCTACAACCAGGGCGAGGCGCTGTACTGGAGCGAGCGCTACCCCGAGGCGATCGTCGCCTACACCTGGGTCCGCGATCACCGCGATCTCGGCACCTCGTTCTACATCGACTCCGCACGCAGCATCGTCCAGTCCTACGAGGCCGAGGCCCAGCGCCTCGTCAACGACGGCAAGCTCGCGCCGCTCAAGGTGCCGACCGTCGCCGAGCTGAAGACGCTACCCCAGCCGTTCCAGGCCCAGCCGATCCCGGACATCTACCTCAAGCTGCAGGCCGAGTACGACAACTTCCAGAACGTCGTCAACGATCCCGCCGCGGCGCCCCAGCAAGGCACGAACGCCGCGCTGATCAGCCTCGCGTACTTCCACGTCGACGATGCGATCCTCCGGTTCGCCAAGGTCATGGACAAGTTCTGCGGCCAGCCCCACGCGGCGAAGGCGAAGGACGGCATCCTCGCGATCTACGAGGCGCAATCGAACTTCGATGCGATCGAGGCGACGAACAAGAAGTTCATCACCGCGAAGTGCGGCGATGCCAAGACGATCGGCGATGCGATCGCGCAGAACCGCTCGCTCAACTTCTCGCGCGCCAACGCGCTCTATGCCGGCAAGCAGTACGCGGCGGCCGCCGAGTCGTTCTACCGGTTCTACAAGACCGCGCCGCAGACCGACGTCGATCTCCCGGTCGCGCTCTACAACTCGGCGGTCAGCTACAAGCTGGCGGATCGGCCGAAGACGGCGATCTCGCTGTTCAAGGAGTTCGCCGCGAACCCCGCGAAGAACTTCCGCGAGAGCCCGTTCTACCTCGACGCGCTGCGGCTCCAGGCCGGCAGCTACCAGGCCGCGTTCGACTACGACAACGCGGTGCGCACGTACCTCGAGCTCTACGACACCACGAAGAAGGCGCAGCGGCTCAAGATCAAGGCGCCGGATCCGCTGCCGGGCGAGGCGCCCCGCACCCTCGAGCAGATCGGGCTCGACGCGCTGTACAACGCCGCGCTCGCGTCCGAGCTCAACCGCGACTTCAAGAAGGCGATCGACCTCTACACGCAGTACCAGCGGATCGAGAAGGATCCGCGCAAGATCGATCGCGCGATGTGGTCGGTGATCGGCATCCACCGCCAGTCGGGCGATGTCGGCTCGATGACCGAGCTCCAGGACCGCTGGCGCGCGAAGTTCGGCGGCGCGCCGAACAACGAGGACGACTTCGTCCAGACGTTCTACGACGAGTCGCAGCTCCGCAAGCGCAAGGGTCAGACGGTCGCGGCGAAGGCCGCCGGCCAGGCCGCGATCGACGCGTGGAAGAAGCGCGGCGCGATCAAGAACAGCCGCGGCGCCAAGCTCGCCGGCGAGTGGGAGCTCCAGTTCGCCGAGGACAACTTCGCCGGCCGGTGGGAGCCCTACGCGATCAAGAAGGCGGCGCGCAACCTCAAGGAGTCCGAGGCCCAGGGCAAGGCGCTCACGGACGAGAAGACCCGCGCCGAGGACAAGTACATCGCGCTCGATCCATACGGCGTCGCCGAGCTGTCGATGGCGGCCAAGGTTCGCTACGGCGAGATCCAGTACAACTACGGCCAGAAGCTCGCCGACGCGCCGATCCCGGTGCCGGTCGCCAAGAGCGAGAGCGCGACGGCCGCCTACCAGACCAAGCTCGACGCCAACGTCCAGAAGTACCTCGACGCCGCCAAGGCGCAGTGGATCCAGGTGGTCGACGTCTCGAAGCAGGCCGGCGTCTCCAACAAGTGGAGCCGGCTCGCACTCGAGAATCTCGGTCGCGAGTTCCCGAAGGAGTTCACCGTGTTGCGCCAGGAGCTGGTCCAGGGCACGGAGGCCCCGTGAGCCCGAACGTCGAAGGAGATCCCATGACCACCTCGCGCGTTACCAGATCCATGACCCGACGCCTCGGGGCGGTTGTCGTGTGCTCGTTGCTCGCCGTCGCCTGCGGCGGCGGCAGCAAGGGCGGCAAGACCACGCCGAGCAACCAGGCCGGCTCTGGCGATGGCACGCAGTCGATGACCGACCCGGGCGATCCCACCGGGGGCGGCGCGGCTGGAACGGGCGCTGGCAGCGGCGCTCCCGGCGGCGGCAGCGGTGGAGCTTCGACCGGCGGCGATCCAATCGACGTCGGAACCGGTGTCGGGGTGGTCGCGCCGAACCTCGATCCCGATCCCGCGCAGGCCAAGCAACAGGTCGACGCGCACCTGTCGATCGCGAAGAACGCCCTCTCGCAGCCCACCCCCGATGGTGACACCGCGCTCCGCGAGGCTCGCGCGGCGCTGGCGCTCGACGCGACGAGCGTCGACGCGGCGGCGTACGTCGCGTTTGCCTACTATCACAAGAAGCTGTTCGACACCGCCGAGCTCGTGCTCGACGATCTGTTCAAGCGCGAGGCCGCGAAGTCGAACGCGAACGTCTACTACGTCTACGGCCTCATCTACGACCGGACCAACCGACCCGAGCGCGCGCTCGTCGCCTACAAGAAGGCTGTCGAGCTCGATCCCAAGCACGCGAGCGCGCTCGTCAACCTCGGCGTCCACCAGCTGCAGAACAGCCAGTACGGCGAGGCGCAGACGACGTTCGAGCGCCTGACCAAGGAGTTCGGTCGCAACGACGTCATCACCTTGACCTCGCTCGGCTCGGCGTACCGCGGTCGCTCGGCGGACTATCCGCAGGGCGCTCCGGAGCGCGATCAGTTCGTGCGCACGGCCGAGGCTGCCTACAAGCGCGCACTCCAGGCGAACGGGGACTACGGCCCGGCCTACTACAATCTCGGACTGCTCTACCTCGACACCGATCCGTTTCCGGGCCTGCCCGACACGTTGCAGCGGCTAGGTGCGGCCAAGGCGTACTTCGAGCAGTACAAGAACAAGCCGGGCTTTGACCTCAAGCTCTACGAGAGCCGCGTCAAGGACGCCGACAAGGCGATCAAGCGCGCCCAGAAGAAGCAGAAGCCCGCGAAGACTCCCTGAACTTCCGGCGCCATCCCTCATACTCGGAGAACCACATGCAGCACCCACCCAGGATCTCGTCGCCCGCCACCCTGTGGATGGTGTGTGTGGTCGGCATGCTCGCCTACGCACCCACCGCAGCGCGCGCCGAGGGCTGTCCCGATGAGGATGCCGCCGAGAAGAAGCAGGGCAAGTTCCACATCGAATACATCAACGGCAGGCCGGTCACCGTGATCGACACGATCGTGTCGGTGTGCGGCAAGGTCCCGCGGCCGAGCGTCGTCTATGTGCTCACGGCCAAGAACATCGACTACGAGTGGGAGAACCTCAAGCAGGACTTCATGCCGCTCATCCTGGCGACCGTGAAGAAAGCGCCCTTCTGATGGCGACCCAGCGCCCACCCCAGACTCAGGCTCGGCGGCCCGCGAACCCAGGCAACGGTGCCCAGCCGCCACGCCCTCGCATCCTTCGCATCGGCGTGTTGCTCGGAGGCAAGATCGTCGAGGAGCGGCTGATCCGCGAGCGCACCGCGGTCTCGATCGGCCAGTCGATGAAGAACACCTTCTCGATCCCGATCGAGGCGTTGCCCCTCGAGTTCACTCTGTTCGCGCTCGACGAAGGCAAGTACTCGCTCCGGTTCTTCGACAAGATGGATGGTCGGCTCAGCGACGCAGGCGGCCAGGTCAACACGCTCGACGCGCTCAAGGCGCGAGGCGCGCAGAGTCAGGGCAACTACTGGCAGGTGCCGCTCACCGATAGCGCGCGCGGCAAGCTCTCGCTCGGCGACCTGACGATCCTGTTCCAGTTCGTCACCGAGCCGCCTCGTCAGCCCAAGCCGATGCTGCCCGCTTCGGTGCGCGGCACGTTCGCAGACCGGTTCGATCCTCGGCTGCTCGTCATCCTCGGTGCGTCGATCCTGGCGCACTTCGCGATCGTGATCATCGCGCTCATGGGCGACATCGAGAAGAAGACCGCCGCAGAGCGCGCGTACGAGCTCACATTCGAGCCCGAGAAGTATCAGGTCGAGCTCAAGCCCGAGCCCGAGCCGGTCGCCGAGGCCGGATCTGCCGCGGGCAGCGCCGCCAAGCCGGCGACTCCGGACAAGCAGCCCGCCAAGGACCCGGGCCACAAGGATCCCGGCGGTCGAGACGCCAAGAAGGACGTCGCGATGACCGAGGATGACGCCGAGGCGTTCGCGAACAAGATGACCGTCGATGGTCCGAACGGCACCGACGCCGCGGACATCAACAAGCGGTCTCCAGGCGCCGACCTCAAGGCCCAGACCGACGCGATCCGCGAAGGCAACAAGACGGTCGCGGTCGGCGGCGGCACCGGGCGCGGTTCGCGCGGAGATGGCGACGCACGCGTCGGCACCGGCACCGGCACGAAGATCAATGGCCCCGGCGGCATCGACAGCGCGGGCGGCGGCAAGACCAGCGAGAAGGGTCCGTCGGGCCGGATCTCGGTGAGCGACAAGAAGTCGTTCGACGAGTCCTCGCTGACGCCCGACATCGTGCTCTCGAAGATCCAGAGCGTCTACATGGCGGGCCTCAAGCGCTGCTACAAGACCTACCTCAACAAGGATTCCAGCGCGCGCGGCAAGGTGACCCTGTCACTCACCGTCAACGCCACGGGCCGCACGGTGAATGGCTCGGCCAAGGGCTTCGCGAGCGAGGTCGACGACTGCATCACCGCGCAGATGGGTGGCTGGCGGTTCCCGATCCCGAAGGACAAGGACGGCGAGGCGAGCGAAGCGACCTTCGCCATCACGCTCCAGCTCGTTCCGGACTGAGCTAGCAG
>JAGSPR010000433.1 GCA_018262455.1 Deltaproteobacteria bacterium
CGCCGGCGTGTGCGTCGTGCCTTGCTACATCGCGTCGACGCACCCCAGCTTGGTCCGGCTGACCGATCAGGTGGTGGCGCAGGGCGAGGTCTATGCCGTGTTCCTGCCCGAGCGGCGCACCGAAACGAGGCTGCGCGTCGTGATCGACGCCCTGGTCGCGATGTTCGCGCGTGATGGCGTCGCGCTCGCAGGCGGCCTCCCGGTGTCGTAGCCGAGGTCAGCGGATCTGCGCGACCTCCACGACCCGGCGCTTCGGCCGCTTGATCAACACGGGAGCCTTGAGTTGCATCCCGATGTCCATCGAGGACTCGTCGGCACCGCGCAGCGCATAGGCCCCGCGGACGTAGAGCGCGACCAGTCCCACGGTCAGCTTCGCGCGGACCTGCAGGCCATGATGCGTCTCACCATCGACCCGCTCGCCGAAGTAGCTGACATCGGCGCCATAGAAGTACACGCCGGCCTCCGGACCGAAGCTCCAGCGCGCGCCGGTGGCGCGGTCCCCGTTCCAGTCCGCGAGCAGGTCGGCCTGAAAGCCGGTCCACTCGAACTGATCGTTGGCCTTCACCAGGGTGGCGACCCCGCCGAGCAGGGGCGAGCTCCCGCGCTCGCGCGCGAACACGATGCCTGACTCGAGTCCTACCTTGCCGTACCAGCCGTCGAGCTTGATGCCATCGAGCACACCCGCGGACGCCTGCCGCGACATCATGGCCATCGCGACGAGGCCGATCCACGACACTTGCATGGCACCAGCCTAGGGCACGCACCCACGGTCGTCACCCGACAGTCGCGGCACGTTCCGGCATCGTCACGCCGAGCGTTCGGGATAGACTGGCGAGATGGTGCGTACCGAGCGCGACGGCCCCGTGATCACCGTGATCCTCGACCGCCCCGCCCACAAGAATGCGGTCGATCGCGCGACGGCCGAGGCGCTCGCCGACGCATTTCGCGCGTTCGATCTCGATGACACGGCGCGCGTCGCGGTCCTCCACGGCGACCATGGGACGTTCTGCGCCGGCGCCGATCTGAAGGCGATGGCGAGCGGTACCGCCAACCGGATCGAGCGCGACGGCGACGGCCCGATGGGCCCGTCGAGGATGCTGCTCGGCAAGCCGGTGATCGCATCGATCGAGGGCCACGCGGTTGCGGGAGGCCTCGAGCTCGCGCTGTGGTGCGATCTGCGGGTCGCGGCGGACGACGCCGTGCTCGGGGTGTTCTGCCGGCGGTTCGGGGTCCCGCTGATCGACGGTGGCACGATCCGGCTGCCGCGCCTGATCGGGCTGTCGCGCGCCCTCGATCTGATCCTCACCGGTCGACCGGTGCCCGCCGCCGAGGCGCTCGCGTTCGGCCTCGTCAACCGCGTCGTCCCGGCCGGCGGGGCGCTGGCCGCCGCGCAGCAGCTCGCGCACCAGCTGGCCGAGCTCCCGCAAGCCGCGCTGCGCGCCGATCGGACGAGCGCGTACCTCCAGCACGCTCTCCCGTTCGATGCCGCCTTGATGCAGGAGCTCGAGCTCGGTTCGCGCGCGCTCGCCGAGGCGATCCAGGGTGCGCAGCGGTTCTCGTCGGGTGCCGGTCGGCACGGGAGCGCGACATGATCCGGGGGCTCCTCGTCGGGTTCGCGATGACGGCGCTGATCGCGAGCTGCGTCGTCCATCGGCTGATGAGCCCGCGGCTCACCGGCACCTGTGACGGCGCCTGCGAGCACTACGTCGCGTGCAAGCCGGGCCACTCGGACGGCGCCCGCCGGGAGTGCACCGCCGAGTGCCCCGAGGTGTTCGAAGATCGGGACTCGCTGATGGCGTACGAGAGCCTGACCTGCCCGGATGCGGTCGAGTACATCGACGGCCGCTCGGCCAAGAGCGCCACGGCCAAGCCGCGCTGAACGGCCGAGCGCCGTATAGTGCCGACGTGGGCGAGGAAGCCGAAGTCACCGTCGATGGCACCCTGGAGCGGTTCGTGTACCGCGCCGAGGACACGAGCTTCACGGTCGCGCGCTTCGTCACGCCCGGCCACGAGCACGTCACGATCGTGGGCGAGCTGTTCGGCGTCCAGGAAGGCTTGCCACTGCGGCTGCGCGGCCAGTGGATCGTCGATCGCAAGTTCGGTCGCCAGTTCAAGGTGTCGACCTACCAGCTGCGCTCGCCGGAGACCCTCGTCGGCATCGAGCGGTTCCTCGGCTCGGGGCTGATCCCCGGGGTCGGGCCCGAGATCGCGCGCCGGCTGGTCGAGAAGTTCGGCATCGAGACGCTCGAGGTGATCGATCGCGCGCCGCAGCGGCTGGTCGAGGTGTCCGGAATCGGCGCGCAACGGGCGGCGAAGATCGCCGAGGCGTTCGTGGCGCAACGCCACGTCCAGGACGTCATGGTGTTCCTGCGCGGTCACGGCGTGTCGGCGGCGTTCGCCTCGCGGATCGTCAAGAAGTACGGCAAGGACGCGATCAACGTCGTGCGCGCGAACCCGTACCGGCTCGCGCACGAGGTGTGGGGCATCGGGTTTCGCACCGCGGACGCGATCGCCGAGAAGCTCGGCATCGCGCGGGATGCGCCCGAGCGGCTCGAGGCCGGGCTGCTCCACGCGCTCGAGACCAGCGCCAGCGACGGTCACCTGCACCTGCCCGACGACGAGCTGATCGCGGCGGCCGCCGAGCTGCTCTCGGTGCCCCACGAGCCGCTGCCCGCGCGGCTCGCCGCGCTCGAAGCCCGCCGGCTCGTCGTGCGCGAGACGCTCGGCGATCGGGGTCCCTGCACGGAGCTGCCGTGGGCGCACACCGCCGAGGCCGAGTCGGCCGCGCTGCTCGCCGAGCTCTCGCGGACCCCGGCACGCGGGCTCGCGCTCGACCTCCACGCCGCGATCCATGCGTTCGAGTCGGTCACTGGGGTCACGCTGGCCACCCAGCAGCGCCGCGCGGTCGAGGCCGCGCTCACCGACAAGTGCGTGGTGATCACCGGCGGCCCAGGCGTCGGCAAGACGACGATCGTGAAGGCGATCGTCCACCTCGCGAAGCTCGTCCACCGGCGCGTCGCGCTCGCGGCACCGACCGGCCGCGCCGCGAAGCGGCTCGGCGAGGCCACGGTCCACGAGGCCCTGACGATCCACCGCCTGCTCGAGTACAACCCGCACGAGGGCGGCTTCGTGCGCAACAAGGCCAACCCGCTCGAGGTCGACCTGCTCGTCGTCGATGAGGCCTCGATGGTCGACGCCCAGCTGGTCCACGCGCTGCTGCTCGCGATCCCGCCGGGCGCGCAGCTCGTGCTGGTCGGCGACATCGATCAGCTACCGTCGGTGGGCGCGGGGGCCGTGCTGTCCGACGTGATCGCCTCGGAGGCGGCCACGGTGATCCGGCTGACCGAGATCTTTCGCCAGGCCGCGGAGAGCAAGATCGTCGTGTCGGCGCACGAGATCAACCAGGGCAGGGTGCCCGAGCTCGAGTCGCCCGCGGGCGCCACCACCGACTTCTACTTCATCAGCCGCGAAGATCCGGAAGCCGCGCGCGCCACGATCGTCGAGCTCGTCGCCGAGCGCATCCCGCAGCGGTTCGGCCTCGCGGGGATCACCGACGTCCAGGTCCTCGCGCCGATGCACCGTGGCGAGCTCGGCACCGAGGCGCTCAACCGCGCGCTGCAGGACCGGCTCAATCCACATCGAGAAGGACCACCCTCCGCCGAGGGCCCACAGTCCGGTGAGCTCACCCGCGGTGACCGCGTGTTCCGCAGCGGCGACAAGGTCATGCAGCTCCGCAACGACTACGAGAAGGCCGTGTTCAACGGCGACATCGGCGTGATCGCGTCGATCGACAAGGACGACGCGATCCTGCGCGTCGACTTCGACGGCCGGGTCGTCAGCTACGAGCGCGCCGAGCTCGACCAGCTCGCGCACGCCTACTGCGTCAGCATCCACAAGAGCCAGGGCTCGGAGTACCCCGCCGTGGTCATCCCGCTGGCGACCCAGCACTACATGATGCTGCAGCGCAGCCTGCTCTACACCGCGGTGACGCGCGGCAAGAAGCTGGTCGTGATCGTCGGCAGCAAGCGCGCGATCTCGCTCGCGGTCAAGAATGCGGACGCCAAGCGCCGCTACACGTGGCTCGCAGAGCGCGTCCGCGCCGCGCTCTGCGCCGCGCTGGCCGACTGAGGATCTCCGACATCCTGGCCACCCTGATGCACAGGGGCGTCGAACGTGCTCCAGCTCGCGTCGACACTGTGGTCCCCAGCGGCGTCACCGCGCGCGCCAGGCGGCGGGCGGCCTTCCGGCGAGCGGTAGCTTCCACGGCCGTTCGCTGCGTGGCGCAGGGAGTCGAGTGTTGCGTCGGTGGGCGCTGCACGTTGCGGCCCTCCGCTGTCACCCGCGAGACGAAGGCCGACCCGCCGCCCCAGCGCGCGGGTCCGCGCTCTGCTCGGAGTCCGCGCTCAGGCTGGCGCGGCGCGCTCGACCTCGTCGAGTAGCTCGACGAGCCGGTGCACGCCTTGCTCCGGGAAGGCGTTGTAGAGGCTCGCGCGCAGGCCGCCGACCGAGCGATGGCCACGCAACCCGCTCATCCCACGCTCCTCGGCGCGGGACAGCATGGTCTCCTCGAGCTCCTTCGTGGCTCCGCGGAACGTCACGTTCATCATCGACCGGCTGCCCGGCCTGGCGTGGCCGCGCCACCGCTTGCTCTGATCGAGGAAATCGTAGAGCAAGGAAGCCTTGCGCGTGTTGCGGGCCGCCATCTCGGTCAACCCGCCTTGCTCGCGGATCCACGCGACGACCTCGCCGATCATGTAGATCGCGAACGTGTTCGGGGTGTTGTGCAGCGAGTGTTCGCGCGCGAACGTGCGGTACTGCGCCAGCGGCGGGAGGTCCTTGCGGCCGGTCTCGATGAAGTCCTTGCGCGCGATCACCAGGCTGATGCCCGACGGGCCGAGGTTCTTCTGTGCGCCCGCGTAGATGAGGCCATGGTTCGCCAGCGCGAGCGGCCGACTGAACACGTCGCTCGACGCGTCGCAGACCAGCGGGGCCGGCGCAGCGGCCGGTGGGGCGGTCCACTGCGTGCCGTAGATCGTCTCGTTGCTGGTGTAGTGGACGTAGCGCGGTGACGCCGACCATGTGAGCGTGGCCGGGATCGCCGCGAACTCGGGCTCGCCGCTGCACGCGACGTGGACGATGCCGTAGCGCCTCGCCTCGTCGATCGCCTTGCCCGACCACACGCCGGTATGGCAGTAGTCGGCGGTCTGGTCCTCGGCGAGGAACGACTGGGGGACCATCGAGAAGTGGTGGGTCGCGCCCGCCGTCACGAACAGGATGGCGAAGCTGTCGTCGATGCCGCCGACCTCGCGGATCGCGGCCTCGGTGCGCTCGAGTACGCGAGCGAACTCGGGGCCGCGGTGGCTGTGCTCGAGGATCCCGATCCCCGAGCCATCGAGGTCGATCAGCGCTTGCTGGGCTCGCCGGAGCACCTGTTCCGGCAG
>JAGSPR010000152.1 GCA_018262455.1 Deltaproteobacteria bacterium
GAAGGGCAACACCGCGTTCGGGGTGTGCCCTCACCACCTGTTACCGGTGATCTACCGGATCTCGATGGCCTACATCCCGACGTCCAAGGTGCTCGGGCTGTCCAAGCTGTCGCGGCTCGCGCGGATGATCGCGCGCGGGCCCCGCTTGCAAGAGGACCTCACGCACGAGCTCGCCGACGCCTTGCACGTCCAGCTCGCCAGCCAGGGCTCGGCGGTCTACATCGAGGGCCTGCATATGTGCATGGCGGCTCGCGGGGTGGGTGCGCACGAGGCGCGGCTCGTCACCAGCGGCGTGCGCGGGGTGTTCCTCGAGCTCGCGACGCGCGAGGAGTTCATCAAGCTGGTCGTGACACCCACGTCGACGCTGATCTGACGCAACCGGCTCGAGGATGCGCTGTCTGATCGCCATGCGCGCTGTGGCCCTCACCCTGCGCGGCGCCCTGCGCGGCGCCCTGCTCGGCGCCCTGCTCGGCGGCGGATGTGCGCATCCCCGGCCAGCACCCGTCGTGGTAGCGCGGCCGGGGCCCGTGACGCATGCCCCCGCCGCGGCAGCAGTCTCGCCGTGGCCGGTGCCGATGCGCGTCATGACCTGGACGCCTGAAGGGGTGATCCAGGTCGGCGAGCTCCCGGGGGCACCGCCGAAATCCCTGCCCAGCACGCCCTGGTACGTCGAGCCCACCCGCACGCTCGACCAGGCGATGTGGCACCGGGTCGTCGCGGCCGTTCGCGAGGAGCACGTGCCCGGGCTGTCGCTGCGCGGCCAGCCGATCGCGCCTTGGCTCCACGAGCTCCACGAGCTGCCCGAGCTCGTCGCGCTGATCCTCGACGATACCGCGGTCGATGCGGCGGCCCTCGACGCCCTCGACCTGCCGCTGCACCGGCTCTATCTCGCGCGCACCCACATCGACGACTCCGCGATCGGCAAGCTCGCGAGCCGCCCGGCGCTGGCGGGCCTCGAGGTGCTCGATCTCGAAGACTGCGCGATCGGCGACCCGACCGTCCAGCTACTCCGCGCGTTCCCCGAGCTGCGCGCGCTGAACCTCGCGGGCACGCGGATCACGGATGCCGGCGGTGCCCAGCTCGGTCGGTTGACCAAGCTCTCGATCCTCGATCTCGGCGGCACGCCGGTCGGTGCCAGGACGATCGCCGCGCTCCGGCCGCTCGCGATCCGCGAGCTGTTCCTCGATGGCACCCGGGTCGGCAAGGAGATCGCGACGCTCGCCGCGTTCGCCCCCGGGCTCGTGCGATTCGAGGCGTCGTCGCTCGCGGCGTACAAGCCGACCGATGGCGATGTCGGCTGGCTCGCCGGCGCGCCGAACCTCGTCGAGGCCGGGCTGTCCGGATCGCGCGTCCACGACAAGCTCGTGCTCGCGCTCGCGGCGCTGCCGCACCTGCGCGAGATCCGGATCGCCGGCACGCCGATCACGCTCGATGCGGTGAAGGCGGTCGCGGCGCGGCGCGACCTCGAAGAGGTCGATCTCGCGGAGACGCCGGTCGACGATGCCAGCGCGGCGGCGTTGCTCGCGATGCCCCGGATGCGCGTGCTGCGGCTCGATCGGACCGCGATCACCGATGCGGCGTTGAAGGTCACGCCGAGCCCGGTGGTGGTCGAGCTCTACCTGTCCCGCACGGCGGTCAGCGATGTCGGGCTCGAGGTCCTCGCGGCGACCCCGAAGCTCGAAGCGCTCGGCCTCGGCGAGACCCAGGTTGGCGATGCCACCATCACGCGGGTGGCCCGACTGTCCGCGCTACGGACACTCGTGCTGTCGCAGCTGCGATCGAGCCGAGAGATCCTCGTCGAGCTCGGCGCGCTGCACGAGCTCGAGCGGCTGTACCTCGACACGACTCGCGCCGACGACACGACGCTCGCCGCGCTCGGCAAGCTGCGCGAGCTGAAGGTGCTGCACCTCGCCAACACCGACGTCTCGCAGGATGCACTTCCCGTGCTGCGCGGCTTCACCCAGCTCGAGGAGCTCACGATCGGTGACACTCGCATGCACGGCGAGATCGCCAACCTCGACGCCTGGCCGCACCTGCGCACGCTGTCGGTGAGCGGGCTCGAGCTCGGCGACGACGCCCTGCCGGTCCTGGCGCGGAGAATGTCGCTCGTCACCCTCGATCTCACGGGGACCGACGTCCACGACCCGGCGGCCCTCACGAAGCTGCCGAGGCTACGCGTGCTCGGGCTCGTCGGTACGAAGCTCTCGCCGCAGGGCCTGGCGTCCGCGAACGCGCTCGCCGCACGCGGCGTCAACGTCATCCGCTAGTCGGGTACACTGAGCCCGGGGATGCGCATCGCACTGCTCCACGGTTTCGCCGGCAGCCCCGCGGACTGGGACGACACGATCGCCGCGTGGGCCGTGCGCGACGATCAGCTCGTCGCGGTCGCGCTGCCGGGCCACGGTGAGGTCCCCGTTTGCGACACGTGGGACGGCAACCTCGCCGAGGTCGCGCGGGCTCTCTCCGGCTGCGAGCTCGTCGTCGGCTACTCGCTCGGTGCCCGGATCGCGCTCGGGCTGGTGGCGACCGGGCGTGCGCCGCGCGCGATCCTCATCAGCGTCAACCCCGGGATCTCCGACGCCGAGCGCGCGGCGCGGCGGGCGAGCGATGCGGTGTGGGCGACGCTGCTGCGCGAGCGTGGCATCGAGGCATTCGCCTCTGCCTGGCAGGGGCAGCCGCTGTTCGCGACGCAGGCACGGGCGTCCGATGAACGGCGTGCGGCTCGCCGCGACCGCCGGATCCGCCTCGATCCCGAGCAGCTCGCTCGCAGCCTCGAGGTGGTGGGCCTCGCCGAGATGCCAGACTATCGAGGCGCGGTCACGCCGGATCGGATCGCGCTCGTCGCAGGTGCCGACGATGCAAAGTACGTGGCGATCGCGCGCGCGATGGGCGCACCGCTCGAGCTTATCGCCGACTGCGGCCACGATCCGACCCTCGAGCGGCCGCAGGCCCTCGCCGAGGCGCTGCACCGCTTCAGGTGAACAGCGCGCGCAGGTCGTCGGGGATCTTCACAGGACGGCCGCTCGTCATCGACATCATCGCCCAGGTGGTGGCCGCGCGCGCGACGACCTGTTCGCCACGCCGGAGCTCGGTCTTGCGGATGCACGAGGCGAGCCGCCAGCTCTCGACCCAGGTCTCGCCGACGAGGAGCTCGCCCTCGCGCACCTGCGCGATGTAATCGATCTCGTGACGGCGCACCACGAACACGGCGCCGAGCGCGCGGTACTCCGGGTGATCCCAGCCGAGCGCGCGTGAGTGGCCCATCGCGACCTCGAGGATCCAGCGCAGGTACACGAGGTTCGAGACGTGGCCGAGCTCGTCGATGTCGGCGGCGGTCGCGGTGATGGGCATCGTGAACCGGGCGAGCGACACGGCCGCGGACATTACAGCAGGGAGCCCTCGTCAGGCGAGCTGGCGGAGGCTGAGCTCGAGCTGGCTGCGGAGGAGGCGGAGGATGCTCTCGACCTCGTTGGTGGAGGCGTTGAGGGCGGAGCCCAGGTAGTCGCGGGTGCCAGCCAGGATGGCGGCGCGAGCAGCGACGACCCAGCGCGCAGTGGTAGCCCGATCGACGCGGTAGAGCGCGGCGAGCTGGTCGATGGTGAGACCGTCGATGTAGTACTGGCGAAGCACGTTGCGCTGGCGCTCGGCGAGGCTCTTGATCGCCCCATCGAGCGCGCAACGAACCTCGTCGCGATAGCGATTGCGAAGCAGCGCGAGCTCGGGATCGTGGACGTTCGCCGAGAGCCGATCGAGCTCGTCATCGCCGTGATCGGGCGCGGCGGTGGCGCCGACGAGCCGCCTGCCGGTGCGAACGCCCACGCTCCGCAGCCAGCTGCGCAGCCGGCCGCGACCGCCGAAAGTGGCGATCGCGGGCAGCGGGGGATCGCCCACGAGCACCATGATCAGCACGCGTTGCTCGGTCTCGTCGATCGTGGCCTCGGGCACCCCGAGCTTCGCCAGGGCCGGACGGATCACCGGCAGGATGGCCTCGTGGAAGGCGGCGATCGCGGCCGGATCCGCGGCCGTGCACGCGGCCGCGAGGAAGAGATCGGCAGCGGGCATGGTCCGGATCACGCGGTCTGCAGGCTCGTCGCTCCGCTCACGTAGCTTGTCTGCGAGATGATGCAGGTACGCCGTGGGGTCGAGCTGGACGGTGGGCCACGCCGCGGCCGCCTCGGCGAGCTGCTGCCCGAGCAACGGCTCGAGATCCCCGATCGCGGCAACCTCGTCTCGCCGGGGCGAGTCGAGGTATCCGAGCAAGCACGTGGCATGCACGTTCGCCACCATCACGTAGCTTACATGCGGGCGGCGTGATGGATCGGCAATCGAACGCCGAATGTCGCGTTCGGGGCGCTCGCCAGCGGTCGAGGGAGCCGCGTAACCATTCGCGGTCACTGGAGTTTCCAGAAATCACACGATCGCGATGCGACAACTGGGCCCCGCTCGCCACCAGGAGCATGAAGCATCGACTAGCGATCGTGTTCGCGCTCGCCGCCACCGCCGCCGCCACCGCGCCTGCCCACGCCGACGAGCTCGGTGGCAACCCGAACGACGCCGGCAAGGTCACCGGCATCCGCAAGGGCGTGAACGAGCTGGACCTCGGCGGGGTCTTCGTCCTCAGCTACAACAAGGCCGGGGACGGCGCGGCGCAGACGCGGATGTCGACGCTGGGCGGCGCCGGCTTCCAGCACTTCATCAACAACAACCTGTCGGCCGGCGCGAACGTCCTGTTCAACTACGATCGTCAAAGCCCGACGACGTACTCGACGGCGTTCGGCGGCACGCTGTTCGGCTCGCTCCACCTCCGGCTCGGGTTGGGCGCATTCCTCCGGCCGACCCTCGGCGCGGGGCTGCTGGTCGGCAACCAGAACAGCGAGCTGACCCCCGGCATGGTCGTCCGGGCGCGCCAGGTCGCAGGCCTCGTCCGGATCGCGATGCCGTTCGCGTACTTCCCGAGCAAGCGCGTCGTGCTGCAAGCCGGCCCCGAGCTCAACGTCACCCTCGGGAACGTGACCCCGGAAGGAGCCGAGGCGCAATCGTTCACCTCCGTCGCGGGCGGGTTCGGTGTCAGTGCTGGCTACGCGTTCTGAGATCCGGGTGAGCGATCTGGTCGACGAGGTCGAAGCACTGCTCCGCGCGGTCGAGCGAGAGCTTCGCGGGTTCGGCCGGCTGTCGTTCCTCACGTGCGAGGTGCTGCGCAGCCACGAGGGGCTGCACGGGCTCGAGCCATGCCTTCGGTTCCTGGGCTGCACCGTGTTCGCGGCCGATCCCGATGAGCCACCGGTATCGCGCCGGTATCGGGTTCAGATGTGCCGGCTCATGTTGCTGTCGCTCGCCGCCCACACCACCACGCCGCGGTGGAGCTGCTTCCAGCTCGAGCAGATGTTCGAGGCCTCGCTGCAGATTCCGGGCGCCGAGCTCAGCGACCTCGTCCAGGCACAGTTCGCCCTGCTCGCCGAGACGCCCGGCCCCACCTCGACCGAGCATGCCAGCTTCCTCCGCGAGCTCGGTCACCAGGTCGCCGGCAAGCGCCGCCTGGGCCACGCCGACGACGACTTCGTGTGGATCGCGGTGCGGCTCGAGGATGCCATGTTCCCCGCCACCGAGGCGCAGGCCTACTTCGCGACCCACGCGTTGCCACGCCGGCTCCGCAGCGCGACCCGCGAAGTCATCCTGCGCACGGTGGTGTCCCCGCTGCTCGCCGACGAGGTCGCCCGCGCCCTCGACGACTAGCGCTCGATGGAGATCACACGCGCCGGCTCGCCGAGCGCCGGCTCGCCGTGGGCATCGATCGAACGAACCGCGGGCAGCGCACCGACAGGCCCCGTGATCAGGCGAGCCCCGCGCGTGAAGCTGATCCACGACCAGCCCCAGCTGAACACCACGCGCAGCCGGTTGCGGAACCCGACGAGGAACATGATGTGGACGACCCACCACAAGAGCCACGCGATCAGGCCGGACCTCGCGAACCGCTTGGTCGCGATCACGGCCGAGGCCCGGCCGATGGTCGCCATGTTGCCCCTGTCGTGATAGGCGAACGCCGGCCGCGCGGGCTTGCCGCGAACCTCGGAGGCGATGATCGCCGTGACGTGCTTGCCGCCCTGGATCGCGCCTTGCGCCACCCCGGGCACCTGCGCGCCTTCGGCCGTCACCATCCGCGCGAGGTCGCCGATGACGAACACCTCGGGGTGACCCGGGATCGAGAGGTCGGGCTCGACCTCCACGCGGCCCGCTCGATCGCGCGGCACGCCGAGGCTCTCGGCCAGCGGCGAGGCCTCCACGCCAGCAGCCCAGATCACCGTGCGCGCGCCGATGCGCTCCTCGATGTCGCCGACCTTCGCCGTGACGCCGCGATCATCGATGCAGGTCACGCGCGTGTTGAGCCGGACCTCGACGTGGCGCTGCTCGAGGGCCCGCTTCGCCGCCGCCGACAGCTTGGGCGGATACACCGGGAGCACCCGCTCGCCGCTCTCGCACAGCAGCACGCGCACCTGCCTCGAGTCGATCGATCGGAAATCGTTCGCGAGGGTGTTGAGCCCGATCTCGCCGAGCGCGCCCGCGAGCTCGACCCCGGTCGGGCCGGCGCCGACGACGACGAACGTCAACCACTCCTGCTGGAGGACGGGATCGCTCTCGCGCTCGGCCGCCTCGTACGCGATCAGCGTGCGGCGGCGGATCTCGAGCGCATCCTCGATCGACTTGAGGCCGGGCGCCACCTGCCCCCAGTCCTTGCCGAAGTACGAGTGGGTCGCACCGGTCGCGACGATCAGGTAGTCGTACTCGAGCACGCCGTCGTCGAGCTCCACGCGCCTGGCCGTGACGTCGATCGACCGTGCCGCGGCGAGCAGCACGCGGGCATTGGCCTGCTTCGCGAGCACCGCGCGGATCGGATAGGCGATGTCGCTGGGATTGAGCGCGGCGGTCGCGACCTGGTAGAGCAGCGGCTGAAACAGGTGGTGGTTGCGGCGATCGATCAGCGTGACGTTGACCTCTGCCCGGGCCAGGGCACGCGCGGCGGTCAACCCGCCGAACCCGCCGCCGATGATCACCACGTGTGGCCGCTTCATGATGCTTGGATGCCGCGGAGAACCCCCTCGGTTCCCGGTCTTCCGCGGCCCAGCGAGATCAGGCGAACGTGACCGCGTGGACGGGCGGCAGGTAGTTCGAGACCACGGCCCACGACTCGCCGCGATCGCGACTCGCGAACACGTTTCCGGTGGTGGAGCCCATCGCGAGGGTGGACCCGTCTGGCGTGACCGCGAGCCCGTGTCGGAGCACGAGATCGTACGCGTACGTGTCGGGCAGCCCGTTCGACAGGATCTCGAACGTCTTGCCGCCATCACGCGTGCGCGTGACCACGAACTTGCCGCCCACCGGGATGCGTTTCTCGTCCTTGATCCCGGGCACGAACCACGCGGTGTTCGGATCGTTGGGATCCACCGCGACGGTGAACCCGAACGTCGATGGCCCGGCCTTGGTGATCTCCGTCCACGTCTCGAGATCGTTCGTCGACACGAAGATGCCGTTGTGGTGCTGGGTCCAGAACACCTCGGGTCTCGACTTGCACTGCACGACGAGGTGAACATCCTGCGCGATCGTCGTGTACGCCTGGTCCGGCGGCAGGTACTCGGCGCGCAACCCCTTCGACGCGCTCGACCAGGTCGCTCCGGCGTCTCGCGTACGCCACACGCCGCCACTGCTCACGCCGATCGCAACCGTCCGAGGATCGCGCGGATCGACGTTGATCGAATGGAGGCCCGGATGGTTGGGTGGGCGACCGCCGCCTCCCCAGTCCTTTCTTTGCGGGTGGAACCACAGCGACTCGGCGATGCGCCACGATTCGCCGCGGTCCTCGGACCGGAACAACCCGCCCGGGATCGTGCCGCACCACAGCGCGCCATCGCGGTCGAGCGCAGGCGCGAGCGCCCAGATCAGCGTGGTGGCCCACTTGAGGTCGAGGCCCCACATGTCCTTCTCGACCAGCCCCTCCGGCTTGGCCGGATACACGGGGGTTGCCACCTCGACCCAGGTCGCGCCGCGATCGTCGGAGCGGTGGAGCTTCGGACCGAAGTGGCCGTGCTCCAGCGCGGCGTACCAACCGCCACGCGGATCGACCATCGCGAGCGAGACGTTGTCACCGACGAAGTGACCGCCGGTGATGCGATAGCTGCCGCCGACCAGCTCGGCGGTGAACAGGCCCTTGCGGGTCGAGATCAGGATCAAGCTCATGTCAGCCTCCGGACAGCGATTGGATGACGTAGACCTCACTCGTCGATCGAACGGGATCGGAGAGCTGTTCGCGATCGGCGATCTGGGTGCCATCGACGAAGATCAACATGTGGAGCCGTAACGCCCCGGTCTCATCGACGATGTAGCCGCGCAACCGCGGGTTGTCGGTGAACACGCGATCGAGCACCGCGCGGACCGTCGCGCCTTCGACGTCCCGAGACGGACACTCGACGTGTCGTTGCAGGTTCGCGGTGAAGCTCACGGTCGCCACGCGCGCAAGCTACCCCGATCTCACCGGAGGGTGAAACCGACGCGCGCGCGCTTCGACATGCGTACGCTACCGCCGGCTCACGGGAGTGAGACCCGCACGGGGCCGATCGCGACCCCGACGGGCACCTTCGGCCCCGACGCCATGCGAGCCGGCCGGACGTTCGCGACGATGGTGACCTCGTTCTCTCCGATCCTGCCATCGGTCTCGAACGCGACGGTGGTCCACTCGGCACCGACGAACGTCTCCGCCACCACGCGGTCGTTGCACGCGATCTGGACGTACAGCCGCTCGCCCGGTGCGGCGTTCGCGCGGATCGGCATCGTCATGCGATGCGGCTCGGGCATCAGCAGCGGGACCAGCAGGCTCGCGGTGTCGGAGACGGTCCAGCGGAAGCTCCTGCCGGCCTCGCGCTGCTGCGCGCTCCAGCCCCCGAGCAGGTAGCGCTCGTCGAGCGCGTTCCACGTCGCGGTCGCCTTGCGATAGCTGCCATCGTTGTAGCCGAGCACGCCGGGGACGAGCGCGTAGTTGCCAACCGCGGTGTCCCAGCGCTGGAGCTCGACGCCGTGGCGCACCGCGAACCACGCGTTGGCCGGAAACTCGAATGGGTTACCGATCACCGCGTAGACCGGCCTGGCGATCCAGGACAGCGGCGCCGGCACGTCGCTGCAGCACGTGGCGAGGTTGTCGCGTCCCGCCGATCGAGCGCTCGTCAGCTGCCCGACCCACGCGAGGTTCCAGGCGACGAGATAGCCGAGCCCCCCGATCGCGATCGCTTGCTTCGCGATGAACGGGATCCGCGCGCCGATCCGCAGGCCGGTCCACCGCACGAGGATCGCGAGCCCGACGACGAGCGGCAGCGTCACCGAGCACATCCGGCGTTGACCGAACGAGGCAGCGCTCCACCACTCGTAGGTGACGGCGTTGACGTAGACCTGGAACGCGATGCTCGCGAGCAGCGCGCCGGAGACGAGGCGAACGTGCTTGCCGAGCCGCGGTCCAGAGATCATGCCGACCACGAGTCCGATCGTGCCGAGGTAGGCGATCGGGTGGGTCGACAGCCAGCCATTGCGCGACGAGAACAGCAGCTCGAGCACCATCGGATGGCCGTAGCGCATCTGGCCCGGGCCCTGCGGCGTGGTGAGCCACGAGCCGTACGTGATCTTCCAGACGTAGAGCTGCGGCACGAACATCACGCCCGTGATCGCGAGGACGAGCGCGCCGCGCCCGAGCAGGGCGATGATCGAAGAGACTCGCGCACCGGCCCGCAGCCGCTGCCAGGCCAGCACGCCGAGCTCGAGCGCGAGCACCACGCCGAAGCCGACGTCCTGGATCCGCACCATCGTCGCGATCCCGAGCAGCACGCCGAGCCAGACGTAGCGCCGCCACCGGAGGTCGCCGAGCGTGAGCGCCCACAGCGCGAGGAAGCCAGCGCACGCCGCAGCATCCATCGCGTGGGCGTAGCTCGGCATGAACGTCGCGTAGTACGTGAGCGAGGTCCCGAGCAGCACCGCGATCGCGGCCCACGTCGCGGCCCAGCGTCCGCCGACCAGGCGCATGACGACCAGGATCCCGAGCCCGACCGCGAGCCACGCGAACCCGACGCTCGACGCGTACAGGATCCGCTGGTGGAACATCGTGTAGCCATGGGTCGGGATGTCGGCGCCGAACACGTTGCCGACCAGCGCCACGCCGTGCGCCACGACGAGCAGCGGGGCCCACACGAGCGACGGCCCGATCTGCTGCATCACGTTCTTGCGGCCGGTGACCGTCCTCGGCTGGTTCCACGGATCGCCGTAGAGCGCCAGATCGTTGTCGAAGTTGAAGTCGCGGTCGAACACGATCGACCGCGTGATCTGGAAGTGCATGTGGCCATCGCCGCGCGCCAGCTGCGGGCGGTACGTCGCGCCCGGGGCGAAGTCGTCGCGCATCGCGGTCCAGATCGACCGGCGGTTGTCGTTCGCGCAGTACATGACCGCGGTGGCAAGGGCAGCGGTCACGAGCGCGGCACTCGGTAACCTGCCTAGCGTGGCGATGCAGCGCCGGACCGCCGCTACGAATCGCCGTTTCATCTCGGAGCACGCTACCAAGGGGACGGAGCAGGCGCGAGCGTCGACGGCGAAGTACAATGCCGTGACCGCGTGACAGGCATCCCCCCGGCCATCTCCCCCGCCAGGCGGCTCGCGCGCTGGGTCGCGCCGAGCGCGGTGGCGGCCTGCGCCGGTGCGCTGCTCGGCGGCCTCGTCGAGGGCGCGGGCGGCGATGGCGTGGTTGGCGTCGTCGCGACCACCGGGTTCCTCGCACTGCTCGTCATGCCCGCCCTGCTGGTGGCGGGGCTGATGGTTCGCGGCCTGGTCGCGGCCTGGCAGCCCCGCGTGCTCGTGACCCGACTCGTCGAGCCCGAGGGTGGGGCACCACGGCTCGCCGGCTGGATGGCGATCGTGTGGCTCGGCAGCCTGGCCCTCGCGTGGGCGGTCTACGAGGGCACGTGGGCGCTGGCGTCGGCCTCGTGGCTCGAGTTCAAGCCGCTCGGAGTCGGCTTTGCGGAGCCCGTGATCGCGCTCGCGAGCACGCTCGTCCTGTTCGCGCTGTCACGCCCCGGCGCACGTGGGTTGTCCGCCTTGGCCCGCCGGCTCGATGCGCGGTGGCGACGTGCGGGGCACGGCACGCTGCTCCGGCCGCGCGCGATCCTGGTCGCCGCGGCGGTCGCCGGTGCGCTCGCGACCGCGGTCCTGTGGCTCGGCGTCGTCAAGCCGAGGCTCGGGCCGATCGACACGAGCGCGCTCGACGGGCCGGCCGTCGCGATCGCCGTCGCGGTCGCCGTGCACCTCGCGTGGTCGCGCACTCCGCGCCGGGCCGTGGTCGGCGCCGCGCTCGCGGTGGTCGCGGTGGCCTCGATCGCGACCGCGCTGGTTGTCCGGCTGACCCGCCCGTCGCTGACGCTCGAGATCTGGGGCGATCGTCCGCTCGCGGGCATGGCGATCGACTGGGTGTTCGATGTCGATTCGATCCGGGCCAACGTGTCGCTCGCGGCGTTCCGGCCCACCGATCGGCCGGGTGCCTCGCACCCCGACATCGTGCTGATCACGATCGATACGGTGCGCGCCGATCACACCCCACCGTACGGGGGCACCGCGGAGATGCCGGTGCTGCGCGAGCTCGCGGCACGCGGCACCGTGTTCACCTGGGCGTTCGCGCCGAGCAACGTGACCCGGCGTTCGATCCCGTCGATGGTGATCGGGCTCTCGCCGAACCGGATCCGCGGTCGGGTGGTGGGCTGGGCGCTGCGGGTCGACCCGCGTCACGTGCTGCTCGCCGAGCGGCTGAGTGCCGGCGGCTACGAGACCGCGGGCTTCATGTGCTGCTACGGGTTCTGGAGCCCCGAGGTCCACACCGGCTTGCAGCGCGGACTCGAGCACCTCGAGATCGAGCCGAACGGCAGGAAGCTGGCCGCCGCAGCGCGCGCCTGGCTCGACGAGCGCGAGCGTCGCCCGGGGAATCGCCCGATGTTTCTGTGGATGCACATCCTCGAGCCGCACAACTGGACCGTCGGGGTCGGGGAGCCGCGGAACGATGCGGAGCGCCACAAGTTCTACGACAAGGCGCTCGCGGACTCCGACGCGATGGTCGGCGAGCTCGTCGGTGCGTTCGCGAACCGGTCGCCCGAGCACGCCCCCATCGTCATCGTCACCGCCGATCACGGCGAGGCGCTCGGCGAGCACGGCCACCAGTATCACTCCACCGATCTCTACAACTCGCAGATGCGCGTGCCGCTCGTGATGACCGGGCCCGGCATCCGCCAGCAGACGATCCCCGAGACCGTGAGCCTGACCGACCTCGTGCCGACGATCGTCGAGCTTGCCGGCTATCAGCCTCCGAGCGGCGCCAACATCGATGGCCGCTCGCTCGCCGACCTGACCTCCGGCAAGCGCGGCTCGGCACCCGATACCGGCGCGGCGTTCGCGGCGATGATCAAGGATCGCTCGAACCCGGGAGGTGTGACCGCGCTGGCCGCGGGTCGCTGGAAGGTGATCGACAACGGCAGCGCGCTCGAGCTCTACGACCTCTACAGCGACGCCGACGAGCGCACGAACCTCGCCAACTTGCGCCCCGAGATCGTGGAGCGGCTCCGCGTGCTGCTCGAGGCGAAGACCGCGGCCGCCAAGATCTCGCCGTTCGACTGAGATGCGCGCCTCCCTCGTCATCTCGGTGTGCTCGGGCCTCGCGCTGTGCTCGGCAAGCGTCGCGTCCGCGCGGACGCTGCGCGGCCTGGTTTATGACGACACCAACGGCGACGGACACCCGTCGGCCGGCGAACCCGGCGTGCCGGGCGCCGTGGTCGCGTACGACATCCGGCGCTTCGTCACCGCCGACCGCAGCGGTCAGTTCGAGCTCGAGGTCGAGGGGGATCGAGGGATCGTCTGGGTCCGCGTGCCCGATGGCTTCGTCCCCGGCCCGGTGTGGACGGCGGTCGCTGGCCACGCCGAGCTCGAGCTGGGCCTGCATCGCCTCCCGGCACCGCTGCGCGGGCCGATCACGTTCGTCGTCACGGCCGACACGCACTTGACGATCGCGCAGCCGTTCTTCGGTGATCTCGGGACGGTCGCGGCCGATGCGACCGCGATCGAGCCGCGACCCGCGTTCTTCACGATCCTCGGCGA
Source organism: Deltaproteobacteria bacterium (assembly GCA_018262455.1). The sequence goes on from JAGSPR010000152.1 coordinate 13,159, forward strand.
CGTCACCTCGGGCAACCTCGACGCCCAGTTCGATCTCGTGGACGACAACCTCGCGGGTCTGGGCATCCCGTACGTCCCGGTCCCCGGCAACCACGACTGGTACGACGAGGGCGCCACCTGGTTCCGTCGGTATGGCCCGGACAATTACAGCTTCGACATCGACCGGGTTCACTTCGTCGTGTGGAACATGTCGATGACGGTCGAGGACATCGA
>JAGSPR010000434.1 GCA_018262455.1 Deltaproteobacteria bacterium
GCGAGGACCAGATGCGGTTCCAGATGGAGAAGGAGATCCTGGAGCGCGTCCAGGGTCACCCGAACATCGTCGAGCTGCTCGGCTCCGGCGAGGGCGACAGCGCCGGGTTCGTCCCGCCCGCGGTCCGCGACCGCGTCGAGAACGACTTCATGATCCTCGAGCTGCTCGACATGTCGCTCGAGGAGCGCCTGAAGGGCGCGCGCCAGAAGCGCCGCCGCGACGACCTGCTCGCCGTCCCGCTCCGCGAGCGCATCTTCCGCGTCCTCGAGTACACCGTGCCCGTCGCCACGGCGGTCGAGTTCGCGCACCTCGTGCGCGACACCTGCCACCGCGACATCAAGCCCGCCAACATCCTCGTCAAGCTGCCGGATCCGAACCTGCGCGGCTCGCAGATGAAGGTGAAGCTCGCCGACTTCAACGTCGGCAAGGTCGCCGACGCGGACCTCGACGTCTCGATGACCCGGTTCCAGGCCGTCCCCGGCACGCTCTACTTCCAGAGCCCGGAGCAGGAGACGAACACGTTCGAGCTGCTCGTCAACACGACGCAGGGCTCGCCCGAGGTCGAGTTCTTCGAGGACTTCTACATCGACATCTTCGAGAACGACACGTTCTCGCTGTTCAACCGCAACGAGATGTACTCGATCGCCGCGGCGGATCGCGCGCGCAAGAAGATCCTCTTGAACCGCCCGTTCGCCGAGCCCAGCGAGATCAACGTGCGCGGGCGCGTCGTGAAGAGCGTCGGCCGCCCCGCCGACATCTACTCGCTCGGCGCCGTCTTCTACTACTTGATCTCCGGCGCGTACGCGAACCCCAAGAACCTGTACGACGCGTTCCGCAAGTTCGTCGAGTACGAGAAGCGCGACGAGAACAACTCGATCGCGGCGTACATCGAGCACGAGTACCGCACGATCCAGAACATGCGCGCGCCCAAGCCCGAGGGCCAGGGCGCGCCCGAGCTCGCCCCCGAGGATCGGTTCTTCAGCTACAAGCACTACCTCGACGGCAACGGCGAGCTGATCGATCCGACGATCATGATGATCATCGCCAAGGCGATGATCCGGAACAAGCCGGATAGCTACTGCCTGTCGTACGACCTCCGGACCACCGGCATCTCGGCGATGGTCCACGACCTGCTGTCGCTCTACATCCAGTACGGCATCGATCCCTCGGCCCGGATCGCGTACGGCAACGAGGGCTACAACGCGCCGAAGAAGTCCGGCGGCGTGCGCCGCGCGTTCGACAAGTTCTTCAGGAAGTAGCCGCGAACGAAGTTCGCTCCCCCGCTCCGAACCGCGTCGGGGAATGCCTGCGGCGCGGACTCCGAGCAGACCGCGCACCCCGCGCGCTGAGGCGGCGGGTCGGCCTTCGTCTCGCGGGTGACAGCGGAGGGCCGCAACGTGCAGCGCCCGCCGACGCAACACTCAACTACCTGTGCCATGCAGCGGACGGCCGTGGAAGCTACCGCTCGCCGTAAGGCCGCCCGCCGCCTGGCGCGCGCGGTGACGCCGCTCATGACAACCGTGTCGACGCGTGCTGGAGCACCCTCGACGCGATCGCGCCGGCGCCCTTGTCAGCTGATCTGAAAGAGCCGCCGCGCGGCACGAGCAGCCAGCGAGCGCGCAAGCGACGAACCACCGCCCCCCGAGCGAGTTCCGCAGCGGGCACGTCGGCGGTTCGCTCCGCACCAACGGTCACCCGCGAGGACTTGTCTGAGCGCGGGGGGCGCGTGGTTCGTCGCGAAGCGCCCGCGGTTGCTCGCCAGGCGGCCCGAGCCGTTTGTTCGACCGACTCCTTCGCCGTGCGGTGATTCGGCTCGGCCGCCCGCCGCCTGGCGCGCGCGGTGACGCCGCGCAGGGCCACGCGGAGCCGTCGCTACGACTTGGCTTCGGGCTTGGCGAGCGCGAGCGCCGAGCCGACCACGCCGACCACGAGCAGGATCAACCCGGCCTTGCCCTTGCCGTCGTAGTCCGCGATCTTGGGCAGCGCCTCCCAGATCCGCGTGCGCACGGCGGCCACGCCGAAGCCGGCGAGCGCGATGCCGGCCTGCCACGCCTGGAACGGCGGCTTCATGGTCCCCATGAGGCCCATCAGCGTCGGCAGCGCGAACGCGGCGAGCATGATGAGCGTGTTGAGCTTGTCGGCCTCGAACTGGGCGCCGAGGCCCTCGGTCACCATGAGGACGAGCAACGCGGCGCCGCACAGCATGATCAGGATCTTGAGATTCTTCACGGTCCCCCCTCGGTCAGATTCGCGACGGTACACCGAATGTTTGTTGACCAGGTCGCGATCGGCTTTGCTAGCCTGGGGGGCATGGAGTCCCTGACAGCCGCCGTCGCCGCGGGTCTACTCGACGGCAAGCCGCTCATCCCCGCGATGGCGGGCTCGATCCCCGAGATGAAGACGCTGCGCGATCGCTGCCTCGACGCCGGGATCCCCGCGATCGTCGGGTGTCCGCCCGGTTCCGGGAAGGGTTGAGGGACCAAGACCCACCTCCTGGTCCAGGAGGACGATCTTCCCAAGCTCGGCGCGCTGGTCCGCGGTGACTGGAGCGATCACCTCGCGCGCGAGGGGCTCGCGCCCGTCGCGCTCGAGATGACAGGCGACGAGCTGCCCTGCCCCGCGTGCGGCACTGCCGCGCCGCTCGTCGAGGGCGCGTGCTCCGACTGCGGCCTCCATCTCGAGGCCGGCTAGCTCAGGCGGGCTCGGCGTCGAGCGCGTAGTACAGCGTGCTGGACCACTGGCCGAGCCCGAGGTCCGCGGTCGTCCAGTCCTTCTTGATCGCGGCAAGCCACTTCGGCGCCTTCACGAACAGCTGCGCCGGCGGCCTGCCGAGGGCCTCGTCGACCTGGGCGACGAGCGCGGGGATCTGCTTCTCGACGACCTTGGCGCATTGCTCCTCGTCGGGCTTGGCGCTGAACGCGAAGATCTCGACGGGCTCGAGCAGCAGGAACCTGCCCTTCGCCTTGTCGTCGGCCAGGAACTGCTCGGCTGCGCGGACGTCGCTGGCGAACTCCGCCGGCAGGGCCTGCGAGGCTTCGAGCGCGTGGAGAAATGCCAGGAACCGGGTCACGCCAGGCTCGTAGTCGGCCACGATCGCGACCTTGTGAGCCGAGAGCAAGGACGCGTAGCGGCGTGGCTTGCCCGACATCATGAGCAGGTGAGAGATCGGGATGGACCCGCTCCACTCGTGCAGCCCGCGGGGCCGCAGGGGCATGCCCGCTTCGAACCGATCGAAGGCGTAGAGGTGCGATCGATTCGCCATGCCGACAGTCTACAACGCGCCGCGTGCGAGCCCCGTCCGCTCAGGTCGCTTCGGAGAGGGTTTCGCCGATCGCAAGGCCTGGGGGCTCGATTGGCGCCGGCTCGATTGGCGCCGGCTCGGTCGGCCCGGGCGGTGCCGGCTCGGCCGGCTGCTGGCAGGGAGCCTCGGCGGCCCCCGCGATCGCGGCACCACGACCTGCGGTGGCGCAACCCGCGGTGGCGCGACCACCGGATCGCCGTCCCCTGGCAGTTGCCAGCGTCGATTCTGGCCCGTAGGTTACGCCGTCATGCTCGAGCTACCGGCACCTGTCGTCCCGCCGAAATCGGCGCAGATCGCGAGGCGGCGTACGTTCGCGATCATCGCGCACCCCGACGCCGGCAAGACCACGCTGACCGAGAAGCTGCTGCTGTTTGGCGGCGCGATCCAGCTCGCCGGTGCCGTCAAGGCCCGCGGCGATCGGCGGCGCGCCCGCAGCGACTGGATGAAGGTGGAGCGCGAGCGCGGGATCTCGGTGACGACGTCGGTGATGACGTTCGACTACGACGGCTGCACGTTCAACCTGCTCGACACGCCCGGCCACGAGGACTTCAGCGAGGACACGTATCGCACGCTCACCGCGGTCGACTCGGCCGTGATGGTGATCGACGCCGCGAAGGGCATCGAGACCCAGACCCGCAAGCTGTTCGAGGTCTGCCGGTTGCGCGACGTCCCGATCACGACGTTCATCAACAAGATGGACCGTGAAGGCCGCGATCCGTTCGAGCTGCTCGACGAGATCTCGCACGACCTCCAGCTCGACATCACGCCCGCGAGCTGGCCGATCGGCATGGGCCGCGAGTTCCGCGGCTGCTACGACCTGTTCCGCGATCAGCTGATCCTGATGGAGCGCTCGCGCGGCGAGTACATGCAGGAGGGCATCACGGTCTCCGGGCTCGACGATCCGAAGCTCGACCAGCTGCTGCCCGAGAGCGCGGTCGCCAAGCTCCGCGAGGACGTCGCGATGGTCCGCGGGCTGTGCCCCAAGTTCGATCTCGAGAGCTATCGCGCGGGTCACCTGACCCCGGTGTTCTTCGGCAGCGCGGTCAACAACTTCGGCGTGCGCGAGCTGCTCAGCGGGGTCTCCAAGCTCGCACCGCCGCCCCGCCCGCAGCCCGCCCGCGAGCGTGCCGTCTCCCCCGACGAGCCGAAGGTCGCGGGCTTCGTGTTCAAGATCCAGGCGAACATGGATCCGAAGCACCGCGACCGGATCGCGTTCGTCCGGCTCGCCTCCGGGCACTTCACGCGCGGCATGAAGCTCACCAACGCGCGGACCGGCAAGGCGCTCGCCGTCCACAACGCGATGCTGTTCCAGGCCAACGAGCGCGAGCTCGCCGAGGAGGCGTGGGCCGGCGACATCATCGGCATCCCGAACCACGGCACCCTGCGGATCGGCGATGCGCTGACCGAGGGCGAGCCGCTGCACTTCACCGGCATCCCGAGCTTCGCGCCGGAGTTCTTGCGCCGCGTCCGCGCCGACGATCCGATGAAGGCCAAGCACCTCGGCCGCGCGCTCGAGCAGATCGCCGAGGAAGGCGCCGCGCAGGTGTTCAAGCTGTTCCTCGGCTCCGACTTCGTGGTCGGCGTGGTCGGGTCACTGCAATTCGACGTGCTCGCGGATCGCGTCCGCAGCGAATACGAGCTGCCGTGCCACTTCGAGGCGACGTCGTTCGAGGTCGCGCGCTGGGTCGATGCCGACGATCCCAAGCTGATCAAGCGGTTCGCCGACGCCAACCGCGACAACATCGCCGAGGATCACTCGGGCGCGACCGTGTTCCTCGCCCGCAACGAGTGGCAGCTCAACCGCGCGAAGCTCGACTGGCCGCAGCTCCGGTTCCTCCAGACCCGCGAGCAGGCGCCGCTCACCGCCGCGTCGGCATAGCGAGCCTGTCCCTGAGAGTAGGCGACGCGGGAGCCGTGGTCGTCCTCGCTATTGTAGTCGTGGGACGGCGACGGCGACGGCGACGGCGACGGCGACGTTTCACGGCGACGTTGACTTGAGCGGACAGCGTCGACGTGGACCCTCGCCTATCTTCCCGCTTGGGTGCAAGCACGGACATAGGTAACGGATCAGTAAAGGGACATGGGTTACACCTCGTTTTCGGTGTGTTCCTTTGAAATCGGGATGATGGACAGTTTGCG
>JAGSPR010000435.1 GCA_018262455.1 Deltaproteobacteria bacterium
GCGATGGCGCGCAGCAAGCCTGCAGCGCGCCCATCTTCACCGATCGTCCTGGTCGCGCTACTAGATGGGGCGGACGTTCTCCGCGCGCGGACCCTTGGGTCCGACGCCTTCGTTGTAGGAGACCTTCTGTCCCTCGCGGAGCTCCTCGAAGCGGACAGTCTCGACGGCGGACATGTGGAAGAACAAGTCTTTCCCCGACGCGTTCGAGATGAAGCCAAAACCCTTATCGGTCAGTCGTTTGATCGTACCTTCAGCCATCCGGGCTTCGTGCAACGAAACGGGTCAGATGTCGAACGAATCTTGCGACAATCGACCCTAGCCCTCGAGCTTTTCGATGATCAGCTCGATGAACTCCCGCTTCTCGAGCGTCCGGTAGGCATAACTCTCCTCGAACCACTGGACGACCGGGTCGGCCTGGCCCTCTTTCATAAGCTTAGCTACCGAGCCGCGGCCGCTGATCTCGACCACCCGGCCGATCACGGCATCGGAGTTCGGGTGATCGGCATACCGTTTGCGGAGCCACGTGAAGATCAGATACACGAGCGCCGGATCGGCTTCCTCGACGAGTGCGAGCGAGTCCGTCGCACTCATGGTTCCCTCTTCGATTCCTTCGAGGATGCGAAGCGCGCTGCGCTGTTCTTGCTCGAACGCCATGCGGCTTCTTACCAGAGCTAGCCGCGCGGTCGGCGGTACGATCCCTCGAATACCGTCTTCCATTCGCTGCCATCGACCGATTGCTCGGTGATCACGGTCAGCCGGTTCAGCGCCACCGAGTACGTCGTCCGCGTGCACGTATTGTCGAGCTTCTCCACGAAGCACAGCCGGTCGCCCTCCGCGACGCCATCCCCTTGCTGGTGGCTCGTCGCGCTGGGGCTGCGAAACCACGACACCGTCAGCGCCGAGGACTTGTCATCCTTGCGAAACACGCCGTGGCCGACGGACGTCGGTCGATCGGGCGCGGTCTGGATGTAGTCGCACAACAGGAACCGTCCATCGAACACCGTATGGAACTCCCATCGGCCCAGCGCCTCGCGCGGCACGTCCTCGTCATGGATTTGCTCGGTCCCGGTCCACACACCCTCGAGCTTCTGCATTTCAGTGCGATACATACGACCTCACCGCGTTGAGGGACCCCGGTGGCGCACGAGGCGCTCTCTCGGCACTGTGCCGAGCCGCGCCCTCACCGACGTGTCAAGCACCGTAGCACGCTCGCACTGCGACGGCCCTCGGATGTTGGCCCGCGATCCCGTGGAAAAAACTCGTGCGTGGTCGACGCGGCGCGCGTGGTACACCGGTCATCCGGATCGTCGGAGTCCGTCGTGACCATGACCACTGCAACGACCAAGTCTGTCGACCCCGCGCTCGCCGAAGCCCACAAGCGCTCGTCGCGCCACCGCGTCGAGCTCGAGGCGAGCACGCGGTGCGGCTGTTTCTTCTGCTTTCGCACGTTCCCGCCCGCATCGATCAAGGCGTGGATCGACGCGAAGCAGACCGCGCTGTGCCCGGGGTGTGGCACCGACTCGGTGATCGGTAACGCCTCGTCGCATCGAATCGACGACGCCTTCCTTCGCAAGATGCACGGTCACTTCTTCGCGTACCGCTCGAAGTAACGAGCGACTGGCACCCTGACTGCACCGGCGGTTGTCATGCCGCTGCGTCGCATCTTCACTTGGCTGACCGTCGCGGCATGTTTGTCGTGGTTCGCCCCGAAGATCGCGCGCGCCGAGACCCGCGAACCACCGGTCTTGGAGGTGTTCACGCGTCCCGGATGCAGTCATTGCGCACGCGCGAAGGAATACGTGAACGACTTGCGCGCGCGCCGGCCAGACGTGCGCGTGATCGTCTCCGATATCGTCGCGGACCCGGCGTCGCGGGCTCGCCTGCGCGAGTTGGCGGATCGCCACGGCACGCTGATGGCGGTTCCCACGTTCTTGGTGGGCGACCACCTGGTGGTGGGCTTTGACTCCGCGGCGACGACGGGCCCGACGATCGAGCGTTGGCTCGACGAACAGCACGACGCGCTCGATGCGGTCGAGCTCCCTGTCGTCGGCACGGTGCGCGCGCGCGAGCTGGGCTTGCCGTTGTTCGCGGTCGTCCTCGGGCTCGTGGATGGTTTCAACCCGTGTGCGATGTGGGTCCTGCTGTTCTTGCTCTCGCTGCTCGTGAATCTCCAGAGCCGCCGTCGGATGGCGGCGATCGGCGGCACCTTCGTCCTGGTCAGCGGCGTCGCCTACTACCTGTTCATGACGGCGTGGCTCGGGATGTTCCTGCTCGTCGGCGTGTCGCGGTGGCTCGAGGCCGCCCTCGGGCTCATCGCCATCGCGATCGGCGCGGTTCACGTCAAAGACTTCATCGCGCCCCACCGCGGCCTCTCGCTGAGCATTCCCGACCGTGCGAAGCCAAAGATCTACGCGCGCGTGCGCCGCATCGTCTACGCCGAGAACCTGACCGCTGCACTCGCGATGACCCTCGCGCTCGCCGTGATGGTGAACTTGGTCGAGCTGTTGTGCACCGCTGGCCTGCCGGCGGTGTTCACCCAGGTCCTCTCGGCGCACGGGCTGTCGTGGTGGGAGCACCACGCGTACATGCTGCTGTACATCGTCGCGTACATGCTCGACGACACCGCGATGCTCGCGATCGCGATCGTCACGCTGAGCCGCCGCAAGGTTCAGGAGCGTGCCGGCCGCGTGCTCAAGCTCGTGAGCGGCGCGGCGATGATCACGCTCGGGCTCCTGTTGATCCTCCGCCCCGAGTGGCTGCGCTTGATCTGAGATGGTCAATCGACTGCGAGCAACTCGTCGTCGAGCCGCTCCGCGTATTCACCCTCGAAGACGGTCGCGCTCGATACCGGGTCGATGCGGGGCACGCGCCTGCGCCTGACGAACCATCCGAGGGCAACGAGGCCGAGCAGGCCGGCACCACCGGCGATCGCCCCGATCATCCACCGCGGATCACTTCCCTCGGGAACGGCCCGGATCTTGGCTCCGTATCGCCGGACGAGGTCGTCCTCGATCGACGCGGCCGCCTCCCGATGCGCCAGTCGATCTCGGATCTCGGCGCGCAGCGCCGTCGCGATCGGTGACTCGTGATCTCCGAGCGTCTGGCGCCAGCAGCACGGGGCCAGCAAGCGCTGCTCCAGCTCGTGTGTCTGCGTCGCGAGCTCGTCGCCGCCTCCGCTGCACGCACCGATGAACAGCACGAGCGCCAGCGCGATCGGTGCGTGACGCCCGAGACTCCGCATGTCGGCACCGTACAAACACCCGACGGTTCGGCAACCGCCGCGAAGGTGACAGGTCGTCGCAGGGAGACTCGATGGTTGCGTCCGCAACCAAATGCGGGCACTCGTGACATCGTCGCGTCGACCGACTTCATCTCGACCAAGGACAGCCATCATGACGAACAGCAAGCTCTTCGTACTCGCGCTCGCGGTCACCGCCGGATGTAGCCGCAGCGCGCCGGAGGCCAAGCCACAGCCGGAGCCCGCTCCGGTGACCGCGCCGAAGCCAGTCGCGCCGAGTGGCACGGCGGCGGCAGCAGCGCTCGACGCGCGAAAGCCACTGCCGCTCACCGCGATGATGGCAAACCATCAGAAGCAGGAGATGCGGGACCACCTGAAGGTGGTGCAGGAGATCGCGCTTGCCCTCGGCAAGGACGACTTCGACGCGATCGCGGCGTCGGCGACACGCATCGCGTGGTCGGACAAGAAGGCGATGATGTGCAAGCACATGGGCGCCGGAGCACCCGGGTTCGCCGAGATGGGGGAGCAGTTCCACCGCGCGGCCGGAGGGATCGTGGAGGCGGCGAAGCAGCACGACCGCGCCGGCGTCGCGACCGCGCTCGGAACCACGCTCGAGACCTGCGTCGGGTGCCATGCCATGTATCGCCAGGACATCGTCGACGAGCAAGCGTTCTCGCAGATCGGTGGTGCGATGGACCACTCGATGATGCACGGCAAGTGATGTCACCGAGCCACGGGGCTGGTCTCACTCACCGCCGAGCTCGGCCCCTTCGGCAACTCGAATGTTCCGCTCGTTCGTGGCAGGAGCGCGGCGAGCATGGCGGTGGCTGCGGCGAACCCGGCTGAAGCGGCGAGGCAGCCGGTCAGGCCCCCTGCTGATACATCACGCGACAGCACGGTGCCCGCAAGGCGCCCGCCCGCGTTCGCCCTTAGAAGCCGACGTTCATCGTGACCTTGTCTTTGTCGGAGTAGGCGAGGATCAGGTACGAGTGCACGGACGAGTTGATCGCGAACACGACCCCGAACGCGCCCAGCCCGGTCACGAGCAGGACGTCCGCGCGGTAGCCGGCTTCGAACCTCACGCTTGGTCTCCTGTGTTGTGCCTGTATCGCTACATCCGGATATCGTTACGTAGGCAAGCCGCTCGGATTCATCATGCGAGTGGCGTGGGCTCGAGGTTCGCGGGCTTGTGCGCGAGCTCCTCGTCGGTGAGCCGTGCGTAGATCTCCACGAGCGTGCCATCGGGATCCGCGAGCCACAGCTCGTGCAGCGGCGTGCCTCGCCAGGTCGTCCGCGGCGGCTTCTCGATCGTGAGGCCGGCTTCGCGCGCCAGCTGGTAGGTGCGGATCACCGCGGCCTTGTCGGCGACGGCGATCCCGAGGTGATACAGCGTGTCGTGGTGCAGCTGTTTTCCGTCGGACACGACGAGCACGAAGTTCGTGTGTAGCGACGGATGCACGAACGTCGCGTACCGGTGCGTCCACTCCTTGGGGCCGACGCCGAGCAGCCACGCATAGAAGCGCGTGCTGTTCGCGAGGTCGGCGACCCGCACGCTCGCGTGGAACTCGCTCGGCTGAGGGCCAGGAGGGACGTCTCGGAGTGCTGCGAGGACTTCGATTCGGCCACGGAGCTGATCGCGTGCGGTGCGAAACCGCTCGAGCAGCTCGTCGCGCGTGAGCCTCGGATCGTCGCACGCCGGGTCGGGGATCGGCCAGTGCAGCCGGCTCATCTGCCCGAGCATCACCGGGCAGACCTCCTCGGCACACAGCGTGACCACGGTGTCGACGGTCGAGGGATCGATCGTGTCGACCGATTTCGAGTGATGGCCGCCGAGATCGATCCCGATCTCGCGCATGACCTCGACGGCGTAGGGATTCACCTTCGAGGGTTTGCTGCCGGCGCTCTGAACGCGGACGGTCGGGCCGAGCATGCTCTTGGCCAAGCCCTCCGCCATCTGACTGCGTGCCGAGTTCGCGACGCACAGAAACAAGATGCTCTTCGATGTCATCGGTGACCTTGAGAGATGCGCATATCGTGATATATGGATGACGTGCTGTCTAGTGCCTCGAACCTCGAAGATGTTCGTCCGCTGACCCGCGTGTTTCGTGCCCTCGGGGACGAGACGCGCGTGCGCATCGTCGCGCTGCTCGTCCACGGCGAGCTGTGCGTCTGCCACCTCGAGTCCGCGCTCGGGATCAGC
>JAGSPR010000022.1 GCA_018262455.1 Deltaproteobacteria bacterium
GCGGTGTGGGCGCCCTCTGGTAGCCCCGCGCCGCGCGCGGCGCGCGCGGCTTGGTCCCTGCCGCCGAAGGTGCCCTGGTAGAACGCGTTCATCAGGGGGTCGAACTTGGCGGGCCGGAGGATCGTGTAGGACTGATCGAGCAGATCGGGCACCGGGTCGGTCTGGAATTCGCGCACGTTGTCGGCCGGGCTGTCCATGATCGCGGCCTGGAACGCGGCGGGATCGCGGATCAGCTCCTCGGCGATCCGGTGGCCGCCGCCGCTGCAGCCGACCGCCACCGCACGGGCCGGGTCGTGGGCGAGCTCGGCGCGCGCCCAGACCCACACCGCGTGATCGAACGAGCCACCGTAGCGGCGACCGCCGTAATAGCCGTCGCCGTCCGCGCCGGTGCCGTGGCCGGCGTCGCCCCAGCAATTGCCGGGCAGGACCACGGTGGCGCCGAGCCGGGCCAGCGCCACCGCGCTCCGACCGACCGAGGTCGACACGATGTTGCGCTTGGCGCCCTTGCGGGTGCTCTGCTCGACGCCGCGCGTACCATGGTCGGGATCGACGCCGAAGGTCGAGGCGAGCTCGGGAGACAGCTTGTAGACCTCGATCGCGATGGACTCCTCGAACTCGAGGCTGTCGCCGTGGGGCATGAACACCAGGGTCTGGGTGTCGGTGCCCGCGAGCGGCCGGAGGACCTCGAAGTAGGCGGACTCGCCGGGGCCCTCGGCGGCCTCGGGCAGGGCATTCCAGTCGGTGCCATCGGCGCGCAGGCAATGGAAGCCCGGCACCTCGTAGCGCTCGCCGGTCAGCATCTCGCCGGCGGGCAGGTACAGGCTGGTGCGCGCGGTGCTGTCGAACGCGACGTTGAGATCGGGATCCGGCCCGGTCGTCACCATGTACTGAAACTCGAGCAGCGGCTCGAAGATCGGCGGCGGGGGAGCGTCTTCCCCGCAGGCCATGACCGTCACCACCGAGAACACCCACGCGTTGCGCATGTCGCCAGGGTTAAGCGGCCAGGCCCGGGGATGTCAACGCATTTCGTCGAGCGGCCGGGTATCGACAGGCGGCGCTTCGAGGCTGATCGGCCCCAGCGTGCCAGCGCGGAACTCGTGGACGAGGAGCTCCGCCGCCTTGTGTAGATCGACGACGCCGCCCTTGCGCAGCCCGCCGCGACGTCGACCGATCTCGGTGAGCAGCGCCTGGGCGTCCCTGGGCGCTGCTGCGAGCTTGTAGCGGGTCACGATCAGCTGCGGATACCGAGCGAGCAGGAACTCGGCACCGAACATCCCGATCGTCAGGTAGTCGATCGCGGTATCCGGGATCGAGCCCGCGAGCGCGAGCCGAAACGCGCGCGGCTCGTGCTCGATCTTCGGCCACATCAGGCCGGGGGTGTCGGTGATCATCATCCCGCTGGCAAGGGTGACCGCCTGCTGGTCCTTGGTGACCGCGGGCTTGTCGGAGACCTTGGCAACGGCGCGATTCATCAACGTGTTGAGCAGCGTCGACTTGCCGACGTTCGGGACGCCCGCGATCAGCGCGCGCACGGCCTTGTCAGGACCTCGGTGATCCGCGAGGTGGCGGCACAGCTCGGCGATCCGCTTGCGCGTCACCTCCGGACGATCGGTCGTGGAGGCGAACGCCTTCACGCCCGGCTCGGCCTCGAGGTAAGCCACCCAGGCGCGGGTGACCTCGGGGTCGGCGAGATCGCTCTTCGTGAGCACCTTGATCACCGGCTTGCTGCCGCGGAGCTCGGCGACCACCGGGTTCGAGCTCGCCTTGGGCAGCCGCCCATCGAGGACCTCGATGACGACATCTTGCGAGGGCATCAGCGCGGCCAGCTCGCGCCGGGCCTTGGTCATGTGGCCCGGGTACCACTGGAGAGACATCGGCTCCTGTTCTACCTGGTCGGTCGACGAGATGCGCGACGCGGGCAGGCGATCTCGCCGTCAGAACGAGGACAACGGTTCTGCGAGGAATGCGAGCTCGGCCGGCGTCGAACCGCGACCGAGCGCCGCGTTACGGTGCGGAAACCGGCCGAACCGACGGATGATCTCGTGGTGCCGAAGCACGTAGATCATCTCGTCGTCTGCGGTCGCGCCCGGGTGTTGCTTCGCCCACCGCGAGAACAGCTCGACCGAGCGATCCTGATCTGCGAGGGATTCGCTGTGCTGGAACGGCAAGTAGAAGAACACCCGGCGATCGAGCGGCACGGCCAGGTCCAGCTGGCGCTGGATCGCCCGGTCAGCGACGTCTCGGGCTCGGCTGTCATGTTCGAACGCCCTGGCCGAGCCCCGGTGGATGTTCCGCGGAAACTGGTCGAGCACGATGGTCAGGGCGAGCGCGCCATCACCATCGGCCATCCAGGCATCGAGGGCGCCGCTCGCAGCGGCCGAGATGACCGGACCGAACCGTTGCCGGATCTCGTCGTCGAACACCGGGTCCTTGTCGAACCACAGCGCCCGGGCCCGATCGCTGAACCAGAGCTCGAGGACCTCGATCGCCGCGACGGCGCTCACCGCGGGCGACCGCTGAGGTTGGAGAGCTTGATCGCGTCGGAGATGCAGCGGTCGAGCTCGGCCCGCGTCTTGTATTTCACGCGGCAGGCCTCGATCGCGGCCAGGCTCGTCACCGTGATCAACCCCGGGGTGACCTGCTGCAGGTCCGAACGGACCGAGTCCTCCATCATTCGCCAGCTCGTCGGGCCTTTGGCGCTGGCGATCCGGTGGATCAGCGCGAAGGCGACTTCGGGTCGGTACGACGGGATCGCGTCCGAGCGATCGATGAAGTAGGCGCGCGCGGCCGTGGCGTCCGGGCCGGCCCAGATCGATCCGATGAAGGCATCGAGGAAGCGGGTGCGCTCGGGCTCGGCAAGCGGGTGGTCCTTGGGCATCTTGCCGAAAGCCACGGTCTCCAGCATGCCGACGACCGTGGAGCGGTCGAGCCGGGCCGCGGACAGGTCTGGGCGCCCGGCCTCGTGATCGTGGCAGTCCAGGCAGTGGGTCTCGAGCTGCGCGTGCAGCTCACCGACCGGCGAGATGGTGTCGCGCGGTGGGCGCGCCGGCTCCGGCGTCCGCTGAGCGGTCGCGGCCGCGTGGCGCGCCGGCCAGACGGTGACGAGCGCGTGCAGGGAGGTGCGCATGAGCTCGCGCGCCGACGTCGCGTTGGGGCGCATGCTGGCCTCCACGGCGGAGATCTGGCCTGGGGTGACCTGGTTGCCGAGCACGTACTCGGCGAAGTCACGGGCCATGCAGTGGCGAAACTCGGGCTGGGCGACGGCCAGCTGGGCGAAGCCGTGGGGATTGAGCTCCGCCTCGCCACGCGAATCCTGGATGTCGCGGACGTAGAGCGGACCGCGACCGGTCAGCTGCAGCTTGGGCGTGAAGAACGCCTGGAGGTTGTCGTTGGTGAAGCCCCAGAAGAACTGGAAGCCGTAGTCGAGCCGCGCATGGCAGTTGGTGCAGATCGGACGCGCCGCCAGGTCCTTCCAGCCCTCGCTCTTGATCTGCAGGTCCGCGCCCACGATGCTGAGCAGGGTCTCGGGGCTCGCTCCGACGGAGTCGGGGTCGATGCACCACAGCACGTCGTCGATGGACGTCATCCGTTGACGCCGGTCGAGGTTGAAGTGGACGATCTGCGGCGATGTGAGAATGCCGGCGTTCTGTCCGGGCGCCAGATCTTCGCGGGGGGCCCACTTGCCCGCGGTCGGCCAGGAGGCCAGCTCGCGGAACGACGCCTCCGGGATCTCGCGGCGCGCGTTCTCCGCGGTGAACGTGCGCATGAGGAACTCCGCGTTGCGATCGCGGAAGCTCTCGTTGGAGGTGAAGATCTGCTCGACCGGCAGGTTGTGGGCGATGTTGTACGCGACCGATCGTTTGACCTCATCCCGCATGCTGGCTGCGAGCTGCTTGTGTCGGTCCGAAGAGTCGAAACAGCGGATCAGGTTGGGGCCACAGCCGCAGCGATTCGTCGTCGTCTCCAGATAAGGGGTGTTCTCCGATAGACACGCCATCTCGGGCTCGCCCTTGGGGACCTCCACCATCCACTGGTCGGGTCGATAGGAGTCGGGGCAGACCCGGATCGAGTCCTCGGTTCCCTCGAGCAGCGCCCACCAGGGACGGACCGCCACGGCCTCCTCCCACTTGCAGGGCTTGAACAGGTAGTAGACGGAGCGCGGGCCATCCGTGTGAGACAGCCCAAACCCCTCGGGCGCGCCGAGCGCATTCTGGTTGAGGAACTGCCGGAGGATGATCAGCGGGGCTACCTCGGACTCGAACGCCTTGGTGGCCAGCAGGCCATCGATGTAACCGGCCACCGTGAGCTGGCCGGCGTCGAGCCGGCGTCGGGTTTGTTCCAGCTCCGAAGGAGATGGCGTCTGGCTCGTCGCGAGCACGGCGAGCGTCCGCAGCAGCTCGGGATCCGCCTTGGCCGGCATGGCCTTGGGAGCCCGCGGCTCGGGTCCGCAGGCCGAGATCACCATGCCGATCGCCACCACGCTGTGAAGAAGCGGTCGCATCATGCCCCGGTGAGGAAGGTGAGGTGCTTGCCGGCGTAGCCGTAGAGCTCCGGGTTTCCGCCGTCCAGCGCGATCAAGGTGGTGCCGATATCGTCGACCCGCAGCAGGTGCCCACCCGGGGCTGGCCGTCCGGTTGCGAGCGAGATCGGCACCGCGGCCATGTCCCGGCCGGTGGCCCCATAGGTCGCGCCGGTCACCAACCCAGGACCGTAGAACAGGTGGGGGCTCTGCGGAAAGTGGTCCTTTCCGTGCGCTCCGTTGAGCCGGGGAAACCGCCCGATCTCGCTGCCGACGATGACCACGGTTTGCTGGGACAGCGGCCGGCCGTCGACCGTGCGGCGGTCGAGCTCGACGAACAGCCTGTCGAGCAGAAACGCCAGATACTCGATCATGGTCGGCTGGATGGTCGTGTTCCAGAGATGGGTATCGAAGTCCTGGTTGCCGACACACAACGTCGCGCAGCGGGTCAGGCCGTGCTCGAACAACCAGAGCACTCGTTGCAGGTCCCGACCATTGCGATACGAGTCCTCACAAGGCCCGGAGCTCCAGCAGGAGTCTTTGCGCCCGGCCCCCCAGTCGACGGGTGCAAACTTCGGCGCGACTGCGACCCGCGCGAACAGCTCGGCCGATGAGCGCAGGCTCTCCGCGGTCGTCGTCTGGGCCGCGGACGCACGCACGCCACCGAGCCGCCCGGCCTCGCGACGCAGCGCCTTGGCTGCCTCGACGAGATCGTCCGGATCCGCCTGGTCGAGGTGCTCGAACAGTCCCGGTCGGTTGCCATAGGTCATGGTGCCGGGTTCACCCAGGTACGCGGGCGTGAACGCGCCGGCATTGACCGCACCCATGTTGATGGCGCCCGTGGCTTCGCGCGCGCGGCGAGCCCCGAGGATCTCCATCAGCGTCGGCGAACCGGGCGCCGAGCGGGTCTTGCAGTGCATGACATTGGACAGCCCGGTCACGTGATTGGCCGAGTTCTGGCGGAACGCGTTGACGATCGCGAGCCGCGGCATCCAGCGGGCCAGCGCCCGGAAGCCCGGTCCGAGCCGGCCGCCGCTGGTCTCGACGATCTCGCCGGGGCCGAACGGGACATCGATGCCCTGGTCGACCTCGCTGACCTTCTTGGGGTCCGTGGCGTAGATGGCGTCCATGCCGCCCTGAGGGATGATGTGAAGGTAGAAGCGCGGTCGCGAGGACGTGGTCGCGTGCGCAGGCCGCTCCCGGATCAGCGGCCAGGCCGACGCAGCGATCGCGCTGCCCTTCAGGAGACCCAAGACCTGCCGACGATCCATGATTGACGCTAGCAGATGGCTCTTTCCAGGCGGGCTCGAACGGGAACTACCCTCCACCTGAGGCGATCTGTCATCGGGGGAGAGGTGGTCGATCGAATGTCCGTGCGGGCGCAGGTAGGTGAACGTGGTCGCGCCGGTGTCACGCCGCGTACGCGGCGAGCGCGCGTTCGACCGTCAGCAGGAACGCACGGATCGACTGATCGAGCGCGCGGCGCGGCGTGTCCTCGAGGCGCGTGTGCGAGATGCCCGGGCTGCTCTGAGCGAACACCATCGCGGTCGGTACGATCGCCGCCATCTCGGCGGCGTCGTGGAGCGGGCCCGACGGGAGATCCGGTGCACTGCCGGTGACCTCCTTGATCGACGCGCGGGCGAGCTTCATCAGGCCCTCGTCGAACGGGCGCGGCGTGATGTGGAGGAGCGGGCTCCAGGCCACGGTCACGTGGTGCTTCCTCGCTGCCTTCGCCGCGGCCTTTCTGGCATCGGCGAGCATCTTCGCGAGGACCTTGCCGTCGAGCGCGCGCAGATCGATCGAGATCTCGGTGGAGCCCGGCACCGCGGTGACGAAGTTGGGCTCGACCTTGACCACGCCGCACGTCGCGACGACGCGGGTGCGTGGCGTCTTGCCCGAGTACGCGATGCTGATCTCGCGGCAGGCGAGCGCGAACTCGGCGGCGGCGAGGAACGCGTCCTTGCGGAGATGGATCGGTGCGGCGCCGGAGTGCGCGGCCTGGCCGACGAACTTCAGGTTGTAGCGCTCGACCCCCATCGTGCCGAGCACGACGCCGACGGGCCGCTTGATCTCCTCGAGCACGGGTCCCTGTTCGATGTGAAGCTCGAGATAGGCGACGGCCCTGAGCGTCTTGAAGTAGGCGTGCGCCGTGCCCATGCCATCGAGGGTGATGCCGTTCTCGGCGAGTGCCGCGGGTAGCTTGACGCCCTGGCGATCGACGAGGTGCGCGAGCTCGCCGTGGGCATCGAGTGCGCCAGCGGAGGCGGCGGAGCCGGTGAGGCTGCGCCCGAACCGCGCGCCCTCCTCGTCAGCCCAGTCGACGAGGTGCAACGTGAGCGGCGGCGTGCCGCGCGCGTGCTCGCGGCGCAGGACCTCGAGACCCGCCAGGACGCCGAGACAGCCGTCGAGCCAGCCACCGCCGGGCACGGAGTCGAGGTGGCTGCCGATCACGATGCTGCGCGGCGATCCGCCGGGCAGGGTGGCCCACAGGTTCCCGGCGCCGTCGCGATGCGGCTCGAGGCCGAGCTCGGTCTGCAGCTTCGCGGTGAACCAGGCGCGTGTCTTGCGCCAGATCGGGCCCCACGCAACGCGCTGCGCGCCCCGCTCGTCCGAGGTCAGGGCAGCGAGCTCTTCGAGGTCGGCGATCACGCGGCGGGACGTCGGCTTCATCGAGGCCGACGATACGCCAGGTCACGCCAGGTCGCGCAGCAGCTCGCGTGCGATGACCAGCCGCTGGATCTCGCTGGTGCCTTCGTAGATGCGCGTCACGCGGGCATCGCGGTACATGCGTTCGATCGGGTACTCGCGCGAGTAGCCGTAGCCGCCGTGCAGCTGGACCACGCGATCGACGATCCGGCCGCAGGCCTCGGAGGCGAACAGCTTGGCCATGCTCGTCTCGGCCGGCGCCTTGTCCCCGCCATCCAGCAGGCGGGCCGCACGGAGCGCGAGCAGCCAGCTCGCGTCGAGCTCGGTGCGGCAGTCCGCGAGGACGAACTGCGTGTTCTGGAAGTCGGCCAGCGCGCGACCGAACGCGTGACGCTCGCGGACGTAGCTCACGCCGGCGGCGAGGGCAGCTTCGGCGATGCCGATCGAGAGCGCGGCGATGCCGACCCGGCCGGCGCCCAGGGCGGACAGCGCGAGCACGTAGCCGTGCCCGCGCGCGCCGACCAGGCAGTCGCGCGAGATCCGGCAGTCCGAGAAGTGCAGCGCGACGGTGCCCGAGGCGCGCTGCCCCATCTTGTGCTCCTCCTTGCCGACCACGAGGCCCGGCGTGCCGCGCGGCACGAGGAACAGGCTGATGCCGGCGGGCCCGGGGCCATCGGTGCGGGCGAACACCAGGTGGAAGGCCGCGTGCGCGCCGCTCGTGATCCACGCCTTGGAGCCCGTGAGGATCCAGTCGTCGCCGTCCTGTCGCGCGGTCGTCGTGAGCGCCGCGGCATCGGAGCCACAACCTGGTTCACTGAGCGCGAAGCTCGCGATGCCCAGCGTGCCTGCGGCGTACGGCCGCAACCACCGGTCGTGCTGCGCGGGCGACCCGTGATCGGCGAGGATCTTCGCGACGAGGTTGCTGGACGCGAGCACGACGGCGGTCGACGCGCAGGCCTCGGCGATTGCCTGCATCGCGAGCACGTAGCCAACATTGTCGGTGCCGGCCCCCCCGAGCTCGGCAGACACCTTCATCGTGAGCAGGCCGAGCTCGGCCAGCCCGGTCAGCTCGTCGAGGGGGTAGGTGCCATCACGGTCCCGTTCCGCGGCGCGCGGCGCGAGGCGGCTGGTCGCGAAGCTGCGGGCCGCCCGCGCGATCATCACCTGCTCGTCGGTGAGATCCATCGCGATCCGGGAGAGCCTGTGGTCCACGGAGGACATGCTCACACCGAGCGACGTCGTGCGGCCGTCGACATCTTGCGCGACGCGGCCTCCGGCTTGGGCGCTTGCTGCTTGGCGCGGGCGCCACGAGCATCGACAGGCGGGGCCGAAGGACCGGCGGCGGCAGCGGCGGCAACCTGGGCGGCGGCGGCCGCGACCCGAGCGGCTTCATCGGTCTCGAGACAGCACTTCTTGTACTTGGAACCCGAGCCGCAGTGGCAGGGGTCGTTGCGACCTGGGCGCTCTGACATCCGGGCACTCTAGACCAGAACCCGATCGCGCGATCAGCGCCCGGTGTTCGTACAGTGCGGCGGATCGTTCGCCGGGATGCCGGGCCACCGCGCGCCGCCGCAGCTGTGGGCCTTGAACTGATTGTAGATCAGGCACTCGTGGGGCGTGCCATTGGCGAGGTTGCCGTCGTCATCGTCGACGGCGAGCATCGCGCCGTACCACTCCGATCGGGTCTGCGCGATCGCGATCGGCCGCAGCAGGAGGCGCTTCCGGGCCTCGCCCGTCATGCCGATCCGCTGGAGATCGCCAAACACGTCCCACATGACCGCGCCCAGGAGCTGGCCCGCGTCGTGGACCTCGCGCTTCTTGGGGTCGAAGCACTGGAATGCGGGGTCGTCGAGATCGCGCACGGGCCCGCCGTCGGTGAAGAAGCCCGGGCCGAGCAGCGGGCTGTTGGTCTGGACGAACGAGATCAGATCTCCGATGAACTCTCCGAGGCCACCGTCGATCGCGGCGCCGGGTGCATGGGCGTCGAGCGCATGGCCCCACTCGTGCGCGACGACGTCGAAGATCCGGCCGGTGTTGTTGCAGCCGTTGCCGGCGACGAAGAAGTTGATCGAGCTGCCGTTCCAGTACGCGTTGCAGGTGCGGGGGTGATCGACCTTCGCGACCAGCGGTTGCGCGAGCCATGCGAGATCGGGGAACACGGTCGCCACGAACCGGTTGGTGGTATTGACCGCGCGGAACACGTCACGCTCCTCGGGCGTCGAGCGCGACTCGGTCCATTCGAGCGCGTACGGCGAATCGGCGCGCATCACGCCGACGAAGCTGGCGTTCGGCCCCTGCTGGTTCTGGACGTCGACGTAGGCGCCGTGGAGGTTCGCGGTCACGAACAGGGGCCCGGCCTCGCCGCGAAACACGAACGCTCCGGTGGCATCGGTGGTGGCCGTGCCGCGGGCGGAGTGCAGGCGCAGGTGTGCGGCCGGCAAGGGGACGACGGTATCGCCGACGGTCCGTTCGTCGACGTGGTTGGTCGCGACGCCGGGATAGTCGTAGCGGTTAGCGTCGTAGCCTCCGAGTAGACGGCCGTCGTGCGCGTCGACGTAGGCCACCGCCTGGAGCGGGCCGCGCCAGGCCGTGACCTCCCACGCGACGTGATACGCGACCGCGCCAGGAGATCGCTCGGGGAGGATCACGAGCCGCGCCGAGTCGCGATCGCCGGTGCCGGGCTGTTCCAGCGCGTCACGCACCGACGCGATCGCCGTGGCGAGCGCGACCCGCGGCGTGGTGTCGACGTCGCGGATCGGATAGGTCACGCCTTGCACGAGGATGAGCCGACCGTGCGAGATCGTGAGACCGAGGTGGGCGGACACGACGGGCAGCCCGTGGTGACGCTGGGCGAGGGCGATCGACCACAGCTCGCGATCGAGCACCGCACCGTCGAACACGAGCTCATCGGTGCCGAACAGTCCCGGCTGCTCGCGGACGAACGCGAGGGCCGCACGCTCGAGCGCGCCCTCCGACGTGCCGGACGTGACGAACGGGACCCCCGATCCGCGCAGGGCGCGCGGCGTGGCGAGCACGGGATCGAGGTCGAGCTCCCAGGTGCCACCGTGAGATGCGAAGAGCGGCTGCGCCGACGACGTGGGCTCGAACCACTCCGATGGCGGCTGGCCCAGCACCAGCGCAGGTCCCGCGGAAGGACCCGGGGAGGGCGATCCGCACCCTGCGATGAGGATCGCGCAAAGGCCGATTCGTTGCATGCAGTCCAAGCTTCCCCCAGCTCGCACGGATCGTCCACCCCGCTCGTTCACGCCCCCCCGCCGCGCGAACCATCCGGCGGCTTGACCAGGTAGCTGCGAAACCGCTTGTTCTTGATCCGCCCGCGCTCGAGGCCAGCGAGCGCACGCGGGCCGGCCGCTGCGGCGACCGCGACGAAGCTGATCCGATCGGTGATCGCGATCTTGCCGATCTCGGACGCGGCGAGCCCGACCTCGGTGGTCAGGGCTCCGAGGATATCGCCCGGGCGGAGCCGATCGTGTCGGCCGCCCTGGATGGCGATGGTGATCATCGCCGGAGGACTCCCACGGCCGGGCACGGCCGCGGGGACCGGCGAGAGCTCCACGCCGGCCAGCGGGCCCTCGCGTAGCTCGTCCACGGTGCGGCGATCGGCGGGGCCGACGAGGCTGATCGCGAGCCCGGCGTGGCCCGCACGCGCGGTGCGCCCGATCCGGTGCACGAACACGTCGGGCTCCCGCGGCAGGTCGTAGTTGATGACCGCGCCGAGCTCGTCGATATCGAGGCCACGCGCGGCCACATCGGTGGCGACGAGCACGCGCAGGCTGTTATTGCGAAGCAGCAGGAGCACGGTGTTGCGATCGTGTTGATCCATGCCGCCGTGGAGCGCGAACGCCGCGAAGCCGGTGAACGTGAGCGCGCTGGCAACCACCTCGCAGGTCTCGCGATGGTTGCAGAAGATCACGGCCGATTCGGGCCGATGGTGGGCGAGGATCCGGCCGAGCGCGGCGGTGCGGTCGAGGTCGCCGAGGTCGTAGAGCAACTGGGTGACCCGCGCGGTCGCATCGCCGACCGGCGCGACGACGTGGAGGGCATCACGCTGGAACGTGGCACTCAGCGTGCGAACAGCCTCCGGGAACGTCGCCGAGAACAGCAGGGTCTGGCGGTCGCCGGGGGTGGCGCCCACGATCGCGGTCACGGAGTCGAGGAACCCCATCTCGAGCATGCGATCGGCCTCGTCGAGCACGACGGTCCGGATCGCGCTCAGATCGAGCCGGTTGCGCACGAGGTGATCCTGGACGCGGCCGGGCGTGCCGACCACGACATCGACCCCGTGCGCGAGCGACGCGCGCTCGCGCTGGATCGAGCTGCCACCGCTGAGCGTGAGTACCCGCGTGTGTGGGAGCGGCCGGGCGAGCCGGCGGAGCTCCTCGGCGACCTGCGCGGCGAGCTCGCGGGTCGGACACAGCACGAGCGCGCCCGGACGATCCCCACGCGGCGTGATTCGCGAGAGCAGGGAGAGCCCGAAGGCGGCCGTCTTGCCGGTGCCGGTGCCGGCCTGGCCGAGCAGGTCGCGACCGTCGAGCATCGCCGGCAGCGCGAGCGCCTGGATCGGCGTCATCTCGCGATACTGGATCCGCGCGAGGTTATCGAGCCACGGCTGGGTCAGGGGGAGGGTCGAGAACGAGCGGTCAGCCATGGTCGGTACAGCCGGCACACCCTAGCACTCGCGACCCTCGCGCAGCGCGAGCGAGAACCACAGGTCCTCGACCCGGTGGGCGAAAGCTCAGCCCTCGCGAGCGGCTGCACCGGCGGCGGCTGCGCCGGCGGGCTCGTCATCCAGCGTGGCGGATCCGTCGCCGGGTCCGCTCGGCGTGCCGGGGGGCCTGGCCTCGGCCATCGCAGCGTCGAGCTTTGCGATCAGGGCCGGCAGTCGGTACGGCTTCTGTAGGTAGTGCTGGATCCCGAGGGGCTGACAGGTCGCCGCGAGCTCGCGACCGGCAGACACCACGACCGTGGGGACGTGGAGGCCTCGACGTGCGAGCTCGCACGCGAGCTCCTCGCCGCTGAGCACGGGCATCATCAGATCGAGCACCATCACATCCACCGGCTCGGTCAGCAGGATCTCGAGCGCGAGCTGGCCATTGACCGCGGTCCGGACCTCGAAGGTCATATCCAGCGCCATCGAGAGCGATTCCAGCAGGTCGGGCTCGTCATCCACGATCAACACGCGCTTCATGCTTGCTCACGCAGTATTTCACGCGCACCGCGCCGGACCAACCCGCGACCGGGCTCGATGCAGCCGTGCCAGCACGCCACGGGCCGAGCTACCTGAGATTTCGTACCGCGGAGCCCGCCACTGTGCGCCCGGGCTCGGCAGCGAGCTTGCATGAGCGTCCACGGTGCGATCGATCAACGCGTGGTCCTCGAAGCCGCGCCGCGGTGGTAGACGCGCGCCAGGTCGCGAAGCTGCCGCGCCACGGAGTCGGTCAGCGCGCCGGCGGGGACCCGCCATCGCCAGTTGCCTTCGGCCTGGCCGGGTAGGTTCATCCGGGCGTCGCTGCCGAGCCCGAGCACGTCCTGCATCGGCACGATCACGGTATCGGCGCCGCTGGCATACAGCGCGCGCAGGACCTCGCGGTGAACCGGACCGTGCAGGTGGCGCGCGCCCGGGCCGGCGAGGTACTCGATCGCCGCGGCACGCTCGTCGGCGGCCCGCGCCGGTGTGCGCGGGCCCGGCTGCTCGAACCAGCCAACGATCGTGTCGTTGTCGTGAGTCCCGGAGTACGCGACCGAGTTGGGCAGATAGCTGTGCGGCAGGAATCCCGCGGCGTCGTCGTGGGTGTCGAACGCGAACTGGAACACGCGCATCCCGGGGAGTCCGAACGCGTCGCGCAGCGCGCGCACCGCCGGGGTCACCGATCCGAGGTCCTCGGCGATGAACGGCAGCCGGCCGAGCGCCTGCCGCACCTGATGAAAGAAGTCGTCGCCCGGCCCGCGCATCCACCGTCCGTGCGCTGCGGTTGGATCGCTCGCGGGAATCTCCCAGTAGCGCACGAACCCGATGAAGTGATCGAGCCGCACGAGATCGAACCGCTCGAGCTGGGTGGTGAACCGATCGATCCACCAGCGGTAGCCATCACGACGCAGCCGGTTCCACCGGTAGAGGGGGTTCCCCCAGCGCTGGCCCGTGGCGCTGAAGTAGTCTGGCGGGACGCCGGCGACCCGCGCCGGCTCGCCGGCCTCGTCGAGCTGGAAGTACCTGGCATGGGCCCAGACATCCGCGCTCTCGTGCGCCACGAAGATCGGGATATCTCCGATCAGCTGGATCCCACGCACGCGGGCCGCGAGCCGCAGCCGTGCCCATTGCTGCGCGAACACGAACTGCTGGAACTTGAGGTACGAGATCTCGGTTGCGTGCGTCGCCGTCGCGGCCGCCAGAGCGGCCGGATCGCGCCATCGCAGGCGCTGGGGCCACGTCGTCCAGGACCGACCGGGATCCGCGCGATGGAGCGCCTGGAACAGGGCGTGATCGTCGAGCCAGCGTGCGGCCTCGCGCTCGAACCGCTCGTACTCGCGCCCCGGCCGGAACCGCGTGAAGGCACGTCGCAGGTGGACGTCGCGGAGCTCGCGCGCCGCCTGGTGGTCGGTGCGTGCTGCCGGGATCTCCGGCGGCAGCTCCGTGGCCGTCAGCCAGCCCTCGTCGACGAGATCGACGAGGCTGATCAGCATCGGGTCGCCGGCGAAGGCGGAGGCGCCGCTGTAGGGCGAGCCGCCGACGCCGGCGGGGTTGACCGGGAGGAACTGCCAGACGCCCTGGCCGGCCGCGGCGAGGAACTCCACGAATGCCCGTGCGCCGTTGCCGAGGTCGCCGGTTCCATGCGGCCCCGGCAAGCTCGTCGCGTGGAGCAGGATGCCCGCGGTGCGCGTCATGTTCGCTCCGAGACCGGACTACCTCGGCACATCCTTCTCGCGCATCCCGAGCAGGATCCCGGCGGCCCGCTCGGTCACCGGGTGGGCGGTCCGGGTGCGCATGTTCTCGATCCGGAAGTCGAGCGTGTTCGTCGCCTCCTGGAACACCGCGATCAGCTCCCAGCGGTTGGTCGCGTTGATGACGGTGCGGGCGATCTCGTGGGTCTTGTCGGACATGCCAACACGTTGGATCGCGACCGGCCTCGAAGCGCGATCGAAGAGCGCCACTCACGAGCTTCTTGCGATGCGCTCGTCCAGCCGGGTCGAGCGGCCGTGCGCCCACGTCACGGGTCCCTCACAGCTCGTCGGGCCTACCAGCTGTCGCGATCGTCGCCCGGGGCGGCCTCCGACGGCGGTGGCTCGGTGCCCTGAGCCTGCGGCTCGCGCTCGGTCTCGGGCGGCTCCGCCGAGCGGGCCCGCTTGCCGGTGCGCTGCGAGACGGACTTGCTGGTGTTCGCCGACGTCGACCGGGGGGACTTCCTCGAGCCGGCGCGCTGGCGGCTGCGGCTGCTCGTCGAGCGCTTGGAGGACTTGCTGCGTGACTTCGGCTTGGTGGTTCGCGTTGCCATGATCGGCTCCGCGTGCATCGTCCGTTCCGAGCAAGGCCTGCGCCCACCGCCGTCGAGGGCGACCGGTCGACCGCCAGGGCCGCGTGCGGGCCTGACACATGCGCCAGCGCAGCGCGGGCACGCGAGAGGGATCGCTCGTCGGGCGATGACGGTAGAGTTGGCCGGCGCACATGCTCACCAAGGCTGACCTCGACGACCTCACCGCGCGCACCATCGCGCATTACGACAACTCGGCTCGAGCGTTCCGAGACGGCACGCTCGACCACGACGTCTCGCAGAATCATGCCGCGTTGCTCGGCGCGATCGAAGCCCCGCCGCCGTTCACGCTGCTCGACTTCGGGTGCGGACCGGGGCGTGACCTGGCGTATTTTCGCTCACTCGGGCACGAGGCGATCGGCCTCGACGGCGCGCCGGCATTCGTCGAGATGGCGCGGGAGACCGGCTGCGAGGTCTGGCTGCAAGACTTCCTCGGGCTCGCGTTGCCGCGGATGCGTTTTCATGGCGTGTTCGCGAACGCGTCGCTGTTCCACGTGCCGCGACAGGAGCTGCCGCGGGTGCTCCACGAGTTACAGCAGACGCTGTTGCCCCGCGGCGTGCTGTTCTGCTCGAACCCGCGCGGCGAGGATCGCGAGGGCTGGTCAGGCGCGCGTTACGGCGCCTTCCACTCGCTCGAGACCTGGCGTGCCCTGGTGACCGCCGCGGGGTTCGAGGAGGTGGAGCACTACTACCGGCCAGCCGGCCTGCCACGCGCCGAGCAGCCATGGCTCGCCAGTGTGTGGCGCGCCCGCGCTTCGTGATCACCGACGCGCTCAGCGCGGCGGGCGGGCGGCGAGATCCGAGTCGAGCATCTGGTCGATCGTCGCGACGATCCCGGCGACCTGAAGGGGCGCGTCGTACCGCACGTCACCGAGAAACACCGACGGCGTCCCCCAGACGCCGCTCCGGACCCCACCCTTGAAGTCGGCTTCGATCTTGGGCAGGTACGCGTGGCGCGCGAGCTCCGCACGCATGCGATCGAGATCGAGGTGGAGCAGGGAGCCCAGGCGAAGCAGCGAACCGAGCGTGAGCGCCTGGTGCTGCTCGTAGAGCAGCGCGTGCATGTCCCAGAACCGATCCTGGGCCGCTGCGGCCTCCGCGATCTCCGCGGCTGCCACCGCTTGCGGATGCAGCTCGGACGTCGGGAAGTGGCGGTAGACGAAGCGAACGTCCGACGGAAAACATGAGAGGACGCGATCGAGGACCGCCACCACGCGGCGGCAAGACGCGCATTCGTAATCTCCGTACTCGACGAGCGTGATCCGAGCCTGCGACGACCCCTTGATGTGGTCGCCTTGGCTGATGGGAACGCGGAGCTGACTCATCGCGCTGTCCGGACAGGCTGCAACTGGCACGCCGAAACGGCCGTGCGGGCTCGTCTGTGAAGGGCGAGCCCGCATGAGCAAAGCGTGGAGGCTGTTCGCGGCGCCACGACCAGCGCCGGGATCAGGCGTGGACAGCGCGGCGTCCCACGATCAGGCGATACCCTCCCAGCAGGATCAGCGCACCGATCACGGAGGCGATGAAGCCTGCTCCCTCGTTGGGGCCGTACCAGTGCATCGAGCGCCCGAGGAATCCCGCGATCAGGGAGCCGGCCACACCGATGAGCATCGTGATGAGGATGCCGCCTGGATCCTTGCCGGGCATGACCAGCTTGGCGAGCGCTCCGATGACGAGACCGATGATGAGCATCCAGATAATATGCATGGTCCTTGATTCCTTTCGGATCACAGCGCTGCGCAGCTCGTGCCAGCCTTCGCGCGTGACAGGACGCCGGGGTGGAGCACGGTCGCGCGCGGCTGGGACACCCAGCGTGCGTCAACGCCCGGCGAGCGCAGTGACGTCGACGTAGCCGAGCGAGAATCGCGTCAGTTGTTCGGTGGCTCGACGATGACTCGTCGAAGCTTGCCGGCGCGCGACAGCGAGATCTCGGCAACGATCTCGATGTCGAGGGGGACCCCGCGCAGGTGCTTACCGACGAACTCGCGGATCAGCCGCTCGGCGCCCTGATCGAGGAACGTGCCCACCGGGACGATCCGTAGCGTGATCCGGAGATCCGGTCGCTGCACCACCTGGAACTGGCGCGTGTGCTTGGCCATGTTCAAGAACAGGATATTGAACAGGATGCCCTCGACGGGATTGCCATCGGCATCGCGCATCGTATCGGTGACGCGCCCCTCGACCGCGCCGATCCGGGCGAGCGTTCGTCCACACGCGCACGGGGCCTGGGCGCGGGCCACCGCGAGGTCGCCGGTGAGGTAGCGAATGAATGGGCAGGCGAGGTTATGGAGATCGGTGACGGCGACCTCGCCTTGCTCGCCGGGATCCGCGGATCGGTAGCTGCCATCGGGCTCGGCGACGAGGATCTCGACGATCAGGTTCTCCATCGACTCGTGCAGGCCGTCATGCGCCTCGCACTCGGCGGCCATCAGCATGAACTCGCGGCAGCCATAGGTCTCGAACACGGCCGGGCCGAACGCCTGCGCGATATCCGCGCGATCGTGCGGCCACAACCGCTCGGCGCCATAGATGACCGGGATCGTGTCCCAGCTGCGCAGCTGCTCGGCGTTGACGAAGCGCGCCAGATCCGCGATCGCCTGCGCGTAGCCGGCGATGACATTCGGACGCTCTCGCACGATCGTTTGAACCATGGCTCGCAACTTCTCGGGCGAGCGCACCATGCAGTTGGCGTAGATGTCGCGCCGGAGCAGGTGATCGACCGCGAGCTTCGCGCGGGTCAGCGGCGTCGGAGCGATCGCGGGGACGCCCCACAGATGCATCGCCTTGTCGCCCATGTGGTAACCACCCCAGCCGAAGCCGCGCCACTTGGTGGCATCGCGCCACAGCCGAGACTCCTGCGAATACCGGACCTCGAGAGGCTGGCCGGTGGATCCGCTCGTGGTCTTGGAGACCGCGACGGCGGGCGAGGGTGCGGTCCGGTCCGCGACGGAGGTCTGCGCGGTCGCGCGCGCGAGCAGCGGGAGATGGCGCACGTCATCGGCACCGCGGATGTCCTCGGGCCGGAGCCCGGCGGCATCGAACACCCGGCGGTAGTAGGCGGTGTGGTGATACGCGTGTCGTACCAGCCGGCGGAGATAGCCGGTACGAATCGCCGCGAGCTCGTCGAGACTCGCGCGCTCCGATCGCCGCAGCGATGCCAGCAGATCGAATGTCGAACGACCACGCAGCCGCTCCCACGCTGGATAAAGCACGTTGCGCAGCGCCAACCCGTATGGATCCGAAGCCACGAGATGAGAGTACCACCGTCGGGGGAGATCCGATCAATGTGCGAACCAGCCCGGGTCGTGTCGGTGGCGCACGTCGTCGAGCGAGATCCGCTTCACGTTGTCGCATCCGGACCCGCTCACCGCGCCTGAAGACGCTGACGCATCGCCCGGAGCTTGCGATCGATCCGCGCCTGCGCCACACGATTGGCCACGTTGATCGCGGCCATCGCCAGCAGCCCGAGGATCGCCACGATGACGGTCCGGCCACGGTTCAGCATGGTGATCACCACACCGGTGGCGCCGGTGGCGCCGACCAGGTCGAACAGCGCGTAGTTGCCACCGTCGGCGAGGCCGATCCCCATCGGGATGACCGCGGCCCCCCAGGTGATGAGCACGCCGACCGAGAGCGTTCCGATCACCAGCGCGGCAGACAGCGTGAGGCCTGCGGCATCCATCAAGATCATCGCCGCGACCGTGCTCACCAGCCTGGAGGCGAACACCCACAGGATGCCCTTCCAGGTGCCCGCGCTGCGCTTGCGGTGGAGCTCGCGGATGTGGCGATCGACGTCGACCAGCCGCTGCTTCCAGCTGTCGGCGCGCTCGGCGGAGATCAGTCGAGTCCGCCGGACGAGCACGACGACGGTCGTGACCGCGCCGCGATGGATCATGATCCCTAGCAGGATCATGAGCGGGATCAGGATGGCGAAGCCGAGCGCGATCACGACCTTGAGGCTGTGGGGAATGTCGACCAGCAAGAACATGATCGGCGTGCCGATGCACATCATGATGACGGACAGGTAGACCTGGGTGAGGTTCAAGAGCACGAGCGAGGACAGCACGCGGGTCTTCGGTGCATGGCCGACGAGCATCGACAGCTTCGTTGCCTCGCCGAGCGCGCCGCCAGGCGTGAGCACGTTGATCGCGCGCCCGCTTGCCTGCGCGCCGAGCACCCGCCAGTACGAGATCATGCGCGCTTCGGGCCGCATGAACGTGTTGAGCGCGGCCGCATCCATGCACAGCGCCACGAGGTCGAGGCCGACGACGACGACGAACCACCAGCCGATGCTGCGGAGCTGGCCGAAGAACTCGGCGCCCCCGAGGTGGCTCAGCATCCACCACAAGGCGACGCCCCCCACCATCATGACGGCGAAGTTGAAGATGTGACTTGCGAGGTGCCGCTCTGACTCGGCCGGCTCGTCGCCGTTCACCACGACGGCAGGGGAGCGATCATGCGCAGATGATACACCGACTTCGATCCTGCCTGCCGCCGGCCAGCGATGATCGGACCCGACGCACGCGGCACGCGCGGCCCGACCGTCAGGGCAATCGGTCATGATGCGGCACATGCCGCGTCTGTCTGCCGCCGAGGTGTTCACGCCGACCTCGTACCCGACCTACACGTACGTGCCACGGGACGATCTGCACCACGAGCGCCTGCTCCGCCAGTGGACCCAGACCAGCACGCAGATCGCATCGATCTCCGGGCCGTCCAAGGCGGGCAAGACGGTGCTGGTCCAGCGCGTGACCGGCGAGGGCAACCTGATCACTGTCAGCGGAGCGTCGGTACGCGCGCCCGATCAGCTGTGGGAGCGCGTCCTCGACTGGTGGGGTGAGCCCCACAGCACGAGCGCGAGCCGTGTCGACTCGACCACCGAATCGAAGACTGCCGACAGATCCGTGACGCTCGGGCTGTCCGGTACGGGCGCGAGCCACAAGCACGCGAGCGGGAGCGGCACGGGCAGCACCGAGACCACGCAGGCGACGGTCAATCGCCGTGGCCTGCCGCAGGTGGTCCAGGAGCTCGCTGGCACACGCTTCACCGTGCTGCTCGACGACTTCCATTACATCCCGGCCGCGATCCAGGGCGATGTCGCGCAGCAGCTCAAGGATGCGGCGAGCCGGGGCGTGCGGATCTGCGTCGCGAGCGTGCCGCATCGCGCGGACAACGTCGTGCGAGCGCTGCCCGAGCTGCGCGGCCGCGTGCTCGCGATCGATCTCGACTACTGGAACCGCCGCGATCTGCTCGAGATCCCGAACCTCGGTTGCGAGCACCTCGGGATCCACATCGACTCGGGCTCGCTCGGGATGTTTGCCACCGAGGCAGCCGGCTCGCCGCAGCTCATGCAATCGATCTGTCTGTGGATGTGCAACCACCTGGGCGTGCGGGACACCGTCGAGCCCTCGCGCGCGATCACGCTCGATGACGCCGCGCGCAAGGAGATCCTGTTCCTGACGTCCTGCACGGTCGACTTCCGGTCGCTCGTGCGCGCGCTGATCTCCGGTCCGAAAGCCCGGCCGGATCAGCGCAAGAAGTACCTGCACCGCGATGGCAAGAAGGCCGACGTCTACCTCACGGTGATGCGTGCGGTCGCGATGGATCCGCCGAAGCTCGCGATCGCATACGCCGACCTCGGCAAGCGCCTCGAGGAGCTGTGCAAGGGCAACGAGCACCCCGATGGCGCGAGCATCGTCCGCACGTGCGTGGCGCTCGGCCAGATCGCCGCTGGGTTCGCCGCTCCGACCGGACCTTCGCTCGAGTGGGACGACCAGGAGCAGGTGCTCGTGATTCCAGATCCGTACTTGCTGTTCTACCTGCGATGGTCCGGCATCCTCGAGCGCGAGGCCGATGCCGACGCCTGACCGACGAGGGACTCAGAAGTTTGGCTTCTCCTTGTGGTGCTTGCTGATCAGGATCCGCAGGTACTCGGCCAGATCCGTCACGTCCTCGTCGGCGGTCGCCCGCGACACGAAGACGCTGATGACGTCGTGGTTGCCATCCTCGCCGCCGGGCTCGCGCAGCCGGAGCTGGACGTAGCCCTCGTCCTCGTCCTTCTTGCCCTTCTTGCGCTCGCCGAGGTTCAACGCGTCGATCATCTTCCAGACCTTGCGGGCCTCCTTGGCATCGAGGTTGGTGGTGCCGAGATCGTCGGTCGTCTCCTCGTTGCCGTAGCTTGCCCACATCGAGCTGCCGCGGATGCGGATCTGCCAGTCATCTCCTTCGGGCTTGTTCGAGACGAAGTCGAACATCCGGCCATTGGCCTCGCCGCGATCGACATCACTGGCCTGACGCGTGCCCTGGGCGTAGTCACCGCCCGCTTTGCACGAGGAGATCGTCAGCAGGATCCAGCAGGTGAGGGCGGCGTGGCGCACGGGCATCGATCCTAGCAGGTATGCTCCGCCGTCGATCCATGACGCTTCGTTTCCACGGCCGCGCGCTCGAAGCCACGTCGGTGCTGCGCGACGGAACGCACCGTGCGGCGACGCTCGAGGCCACGTGGCGGCGGTTCGCGCCAGCGGCCCGGCGAGCCGGCATCACGCGGATCGCCGAGCTCACCGGGCTCGACACCCTCGGCATCCCGGTGTTCGCGGCGATCCGGCCCATGGGCCTCTCGCTGTCGACCCAGCAGGGCAAGGGGCTGACCCCGCTCGCCGCCCGGGTCAGCGCCCTGATGGAGAGCCTGGAGACCTGGACGGCCGAGCACATCGAGCTGCCGGTGATCCGCAGCTCGGCGCGCCGGCTCGCGGGTCGGGCCGTCGACGTGCGCAGGCTCGCCCGGCCCCGCGGCCGGCTCGACCGCGATGCGCGGTGGGCGTGGGTCGAGGGGCGTGACCTCGTGCACGACGTCCCGGTGCTCGTCCCGCGGCAGGCCGTGACGCTCGACACCGTGTTCGCCCGGCCGCCCGTGTTCGATGTGTCGTCGAACGGGCTCGCGTCCGGCAACGTGCTGGTCGAGGCGATCGTCCACGGCCTGTGCGAGGTGATCGAGCGCGATGCCGAGGCGGCGTGGCGGCGATCCGGCGGCGACCGTCGGATCGTCCTCGATTCGATCGCGGATCCCGCGTGCCAGTCGCTGATCGATCGGATCACCGCCGCGGGCGCACGGGTGTTCGTGTGGGACCTCGGTGGCGACACCGGCGTGCCGGTGATCGGCTGCGCGATCATGGAGGATCCAGGCGAGCCGGCGTGGCGGACCCTCGGCTTCTATCAGGGCTTTGGAGCCCACCTCGTCCCCGAGATCGCGATCGCCCGCGCGCTCACCGAAGCCGCGCAGACCCGGCTGACGTACATCACCGGCGGTCGCGATGACTTCTTCCCGTTCGACTACGCGCGGGCAACCGACCCCGCCCGACTCGCTGACCTGTGGGACCAGCTCGCCAGCCCGTGCGACGAGCCCGCGAGTGCCGCCGAGTTGCCCCGGATCGAGGCCCGCAGCCTCGGCGAGCAGCTCGAGCGACTCGTGGAGTGCGTGGTGGCGGCGGGTTACGCACAGGTCGTGGTCGTCGAGCTGACGCATCCCGAGCTCGGGGTCCCGGTCGCCAAGGTGATCGTCCCCGGACTCGCGACCGATGTCGAGGCGATGGGATGACGACGATCGTCTTCGTCGGCCCCACGCTGCCCGCTGCCGAGGTCGCCCGCCGGCTCCCGGGCGCCGAGATCGTGCCACCGGTGTCGGTGGGCGATGTGCTCCGGCTGGCGCGCCGGCGAGGCGTCCGTCGGATCGCGATCCTCGACGGCTACTTCGAGCGCATGGCCGCGGTCTGGCACAAGGAGATCTTGATCGCGCTCGAGCGCGGGATCTCGGTGTGGGGCGCGGCGAGCATGGGCGCCCTGCGCGCCGCCGAGCTCGCGCCGTTCGGCATGATCGGCGTCGGATCGATCTATCGCGCGTTCGCGCGCGGCGAGCTCGAGGCCGACGACGAGGTCGCGGTGGCGCACCTGCCGGCCGAGTACGGCTACCGCGCGATCAGCGACGCGCTCGTCAACCTGCGTCACGGGATCGCGCGCGCTCCCATGCTGTCTGCGCGCAGCCGGACGGCGCTCGTTGCGCTGGCCAGCGCGCGGTTCTATCGCGAGCGCAGCTGGGACCGGCTGATCGCGGATGCGCGCACCGCCGGCCTGCCAAGCCGCCAGCTCGATGGGCTCGCCGCCTGGCCCAAGCCGGATCGGAAGGCGGCCGATGCGCGCCTGCTGCTGCGCCGGCTCGCGCGCGATCGCGGGGCGCGCCCGGGCAAGCTCCGCGTGCCACGGACGTGGGCGCTGCGGCAGCTCCAGGACTACCTCGGGAGTCGAGACGGGCGATCTCCGTAGCCAGCCGGTCCGGCGGGCGCGGATCGCGTCCGGCTCGCGGTATCTTCGATGGAGATGGAGGTCCTCGCGAACGCCGCATCGCTGCTGGCGAGCGGTCGGTTCGAGGTGCGGGGCACGCTCGGAGCGGGCGGCGCCGGGGTCGTCTATCGCGCCTTCGATCGCCAGCTCGGGCGTGAGGTCGCGGTCAAGCTGCTCAAGCAGGCGAGCGGGCGGGACCTGTTCCGGTTCAAGCGCGAGTTCCGGACGCTCGCCGACATCGTCCATCCGAACCTCGTCACGCTCCACGAGCTGCACTCGACGGGCGGGGACTGGTACTTCACGATGGAGCTGGTCGAGGGCGTCTCGTTCATCGACTGGACCCGGCCCGGCATGCTGTTCGGGCCGACCCGCGGACGAGCCGACATCCGCGACGGCACGCTCGACGACGTCCGGCTGCGCGCCGCCCTGATCCAGCTGGTCGATGGCCTGATCACGCTGCACCGGGCCGGCAAGCTGCATCGCGACCTCAAGCCGTCCAACGTGCTGGTGACCGCGACCGGCCGGCTGGCGTTGCTCGATTTCGGGCTCGTGGCGAGTGTCGCCGAGGGCGATCCCGAGCGCCTCGCCGTCGGTACGCCCGTCTACATGTCGCCCGAGCAGGCCTCGGATCAGAAGCTCGACGAGGCGAGTGACTGGTATGGCGTGGGCGCGATGCTCTACGAGGCGCTCACCGGGCGCCGTCCGTTCGAGGGCGATGCCGAACAGGTGATGACGCGCAAGCAGACCGAGCAGCCGGCACCTCCCACAGACATCCCGGCAGACCTCGGCCAGCTGTGCATGCAGCTGCTGCATCCAAGTCCGTCAGCCCGGCCGACCGGGCTCGCGATCCTCGATCACCTCGGATCGGCACCCTCGATCAGCACGAGCACGCTCGCGCGCAGCTATCTGCCTGCGACCTTCGTCGGCCGCCAGCGCGAGATCGTGCAGTTGCACGCAGCCCTGGCCGATGCCCGGAACGCGGGCGTCGCGATGATGGTGCGTGGCAAGAGTGGGATCGGCAAGAGCACGCTGATCCGGCGGTTCATGCGCGAGCTGCGCGACACGGTGTTCGCCGTCGAGGGGCGATGCTTCGAGCGCGAGGCCGTGCCGTTCAAGATGCTGGACGGCGTCGTCGACTCGTTGACCGGCGCGATCATGAGCTTGTCGTCGGAGGACACCGCGCAGCTCGCACCGCGCGAGCTCGGATCGCTGGTCCGGATGTTCCCGGTGCTGCGACGCGTCGAGCGGTTCTCCGAGCTGGCGACCGACAGCCCCGCACCCGTCGATCCGCAGGAGCTGCGACGGCGTGGCTTCCGGGGGCTCAAGGAGCTGATCGCCCGGCTTGCCCGCGTACGCCCGGTCGTGATGTTCGTGGACGACGCGCATTGGGGCGACGCCGACAGCGCCACGTTCCTCGCCGAGCTGATCCACGGAGCCGATCGCGGGATGTTGATCATCGTCGCCCACCGCCCCGAGGACTACCTCGGGGTCGTCGTCCAGCTCCGGCGCCCGCCAGGCGGCAACGCGCGGCGCGGCGATGTCCGCGAGCTCGAGATCCTGGCGCTGTCAGACGTCGAGGCGAGCCAGCTCGTCGACGAGCTCGCGAAGGACTCGACGCACGCCGAGATCGCGATCGCCGCGGCCGGCGGCAATCCTCTCGTGCTCACGGAGATGGCGCGGGCACCCGTGCTCGAGGTTGGCACCAAGATCGACGACCTCGTGAGGATCCGGATGAGCAAGCTCGCGCCCGACGTCCAGGCGATGCTGGCGGTCACGAGCATCGCGGCGCGGCCGCTGCCGGTGGAGATCGCGGCGCACGCGGCGGGCGTGGTCGGCGGTCACGACGCGGCGACGCAGCTCTCGATCGAGCGCCTCGCGACGCTGCGTCAGGTCGGCGGCCAGATGATCCTGCATCCGGCTCACGACTACGTGCGAGCCTCGGTGCTGGCGAGCCTCGATCTCGAGGCCAAGGCGACCTGGCACGAGGCGCTCGCGCGAGCGTTCGAGGCAGTGCAGGGCGAGGACCAGCTCGATTCCGAAGCCGTCGTCGAGCACTGGCTGGCCGCGGGACATCCGGCGAGCGCGGCGCACCACGCGGTTTCGGCCGCGCTTCACGCCGAGCAGGCGTTCGCGTTCCGGCGCGCCGCGGACCTCTATCACCTGGCGCTCACCTACGGGCCGTGGGACGCGGCGGGCCAGCGCGACCTGCTACGCCGTCAGGCCCAGGCGCTCGTGTGCGCGGGCCAGCTCGATGAGGCGGTTCAGGTCTACGCCCACGCCGCGGAGTTGCTCGACGATGCCGAGGCGATCGACCTCGAGCGGCTGCGGATCGAGGCGCTGCTCCGGCGCGGCCGGCTCGACGAGGCGCTGCCCGCGGCCGAGGCGCTGCTGCTCCAGATCGGCATTCGCATCCCGCTCGGGGCGCGCGCCTCGCGAGCCCGGCTCGTGACCCAGTGGATGCAAGCGAAGCTGCGCGGACTTGACTATGCGGAACGCGATGAAAGCACGATCCCGACCGGCGAGCTGCTCGCGATCGATGTGCTGTACTCGATCGCGAGCGGCCTCGCGTTCGCGGATCCAGTGCTCGGCCGGGTCGTCCAGGCCGAGTTGATCCGCGCCGCGCTCGATGCCGGCGAGCCGGTCCGCGTGTGCATGGCACTGGCCCAGGAGGTCTGTTACGCAGCCGGCGCCGGCAGTCGCAATCGCGCCGTCGTCGAGGCTGTGACCAAGCGTCTGCGCTCGCTCTCGATGCGCCTCGGACGGCTCGATGTGGTCGGGTTCGCGGATGCGGCGATCGGGATCGCGTTGCACATGAGTGGCCGCTGGCGTGATGCGCGCGGCCATCTCGAGACGGGGCTCGCGACCCTCCGCGATCACGGCGCCGGGGTGCGCTGGGAGATCGACATCGGCGAGACGTTCTGGCTCGGCACGCTGTTCTATCTCGGCGAGTGGCGCGAGATGGCGAGGGTCACCCAGCTGCTGCTGCGCGACGCGATCGATCGCCAGGACGTCGTGGCCCAGCAGAACCTGAGGGTCGGGCGCTGCAACCTTGCCTGGCTCGTGCTCGATCGACCCGACGACGCGCGCGAGCAGCTCGCGATCGCCGAACGCTCGCTCGGCGACGGCTTCCACCTCGCGCATGTCTCGGCGATGATCGCGGCGGTCAACATCGACCTCTACACCGGCGACCCCATCGCGGGTGCCCGTCGGCTCGACGAGAGCTGGGATCAGCTCGAGCGGATCGGGTGTCTGCGTCTGCAGCAGCTACGGATCGAGCTGCTGATGCTGCGCGCCCGGAGCTTGCTCGCGATGTCCTCGGGCTCGGAGGACCTCCAACGCGAGGCGCGGCGGCTTGGCGACGAGATGATCAAGGAAGGTACGCCGTGGGCCGCCGGGCTCGGCCACCTGGTGCGCGCGGCGGCCTTCGCGTGGGGAGGACTCGCGGACTCGGCGCGCGTCGAGCTGCTCGGGGCGGAAGAGCAACTCGTGGCGGCCGGCATGATGGGATACCTGCAACTCGCACGGCTCCGGCGCAGTCAGATCGAAGGCGGTGAGCTCGGCCTCGCCCGCGCCGAGGCAGCGAGGGAGGTGTTGAAGGAGGTCGGGGCCAGCAATCCCGACGCGTGGCTCAACCACCTGATCCCGTGGCCCTGAACGCCCTAGAACCCTGCGGTGAAGGTCGCGGTCACCACCTCGAGCGACGCGCACGGCTGGCCAGCCGCGGCAGCCTCGGCTGCTGCCTCGGTACAGTCACCGGTGAACGGCGCCGACATCGTGGCGCGGCTCTCGATCCGGACGGTGTCGGCTGTCGAGGTCATCAGCACGTCGCTGACGGAGCCCATGCAGGTGCCGCCACTGCCGAACGCGATCGCGCTGTGCGACCTCCAGCCCGCCGAGTCGCTGCCGGTCTCGAATCCGTAGCCGCCGATATGGATCGTGCCGTCGTCACCGGCCTTCGCCTGACAGTCGGCGACGTCCATGCAGCCGGACACGTTGACGAACTTGCTGCCGAGGAAGTTCTCCTCCTTGATGTAGAAGAACCCTTCGTGAAGGGCCAAGACCGACTGGCCCTCGGCGTCGCAGCTCGCCTGGTTATCGGTCCACGTCGCGACGGTATAGACGCCTTCGAGATCCGTCTGCGAGCCACCGCCGCAGGCCGTGGTTCCGACGAGAGTGATCGCGATCACGGCGAGGAGATGGGTCGTCATGTGGGGCGCATCCTACGCCCGGAATCGAACGCGGTTGCCGCCCAGATGACCGTCTACCGCGGGTTGCCGCATGGGGTGACTCAGAACGCGTAGCCGATCCGGAAGTAGCCGGCCGGCTGAACGTCGTCGCTGTACTCGTCCATGGAATCCTGGCTCATCCGCTTCGCGGCGCCGATGGCGATCGCCACGTTCATCCCCGAGTCGAACGTCCAGTGCCAGCCAAACAGCACCTCGGGGCCAACCATCGACTCGGAGCTCGTGCAGTCGATGCAGGACTTGTCGTGGAAGTCGCGGGCGATGATGCCGGGCTCGAGGAACGGCCCCTGGAAGACCCGCTTGAAGTAGATCACCGCGCTGGCGCCGACCTCGTAGCCGGAGGTGTTGTCGATCTCGAACAGGTTGAGGTCGCCGCGGATCGCGACGTTGCTCGAGACCGCGTGGCTGACCGAGATGCCGTAGAACCCGAACATCCAGCCGAGCGGGTTGCTCGCGACGTTCGTGGTCTTCCACTTGTAGGTGTAGCTGCCGTGCTCGCCGACCGGCACCAGCTGACCGTTGATGTGAGAGACGTTGCTCCACGGTTCGTTCTGGGGTGCCGGGTTGATGACGATGACCGGTGGTTCGTCGGTAGGCGGGGCGTTGGACGGTTGCGCGAGCGCGGGCGCGGCGACCAGGACCACGAGCAGCGAGGCGAGGCGGCCAATCGACTTCATCATGGTCGAGCTACCTAGCAGCCGCGATGCCAGCCGCGAGTTCGCGCCCAGCTCCGCGATTCCACAGGGGTTCCCGGTCAAACGACCGTGTCAGCGAGCGTCGGGCGGTTCGTCAGTCGGCGGGCATTTCCTGACAACGGTGTCGCGATCACTCCAGGGCTCCGCCCCCCTACCGGCACGCCGGCAGGGTTCCCCCCGATCAGCGCAGCACGGTGAGGGTGCGCATG
>JAGSPR010000436.1 GCA_018262455.1 Deltaproteobacteria bacterium
GGTCCAGAGCTCGTTCCCGCCGGGCGTCGAGGCCGTGACCGTCTATGACCGCAGCGAGCTGATCAAGCACTCGGTCTCCACGCTCACCGTCAACCTGCTCCAGATCCTCGGCGTCGTCGTGGTGGTGATCTTCGTGTTCCTGTTCCACGTGCGGTCCGCGCTCGTCGCCGCGATCACGCTCCCGACCGCGACGGCCGCGACGTTCGTGACGTTCTACTACCTGGGGATCTCGATCAACATCATGTCGCTCGCCGGCATCATCCTGGCGCTCGGCGACATGGTCGATTCGGCGTGCGTGCTCGTCGAGAACGCGCACCGACGGATCGAGGAGGCGGAGCGCGAAGCCACCAAGCTCAGCCGGACCGAGATCATCATCAAGTCGGCGCGCGAGCTCGGCCCGTCGATGTTCGGGGCCCTGCTCGTGCTCACGATCGCGTTCTTGCCGGTGTTCGTGCTGCAGGGCGAGGAGGGCCGGCTGTTCCGGCCGCTGGCGCTCGCGAAGACGTTCTCGATGGCGTTCGCGTCGATCTTCTCGATCACCCTGGTGCCCGCGCTCATGGTCACCCTGCTGCGCGGCAAGA
Organism: Deltaproteobacteria bacterium; assembly: GCA_018262455.1. The sequence goes on from JAGSPR010000436.1 coordinate 582, forward strand.
TCACGCCCGAGCGCAAGAACCCGGTGAACCGGCTGTGCATCGCGCTGTACCGGCCGCTGCTCCGTGCCTGCTTGCGTACCCGTCACGTCTTGATCGTCGCCGCGGTGGCGGTCGTGATCGTCACGATCTATCCGATGACCCGACTCGGCTCGGAGTTCATGCCGCCGCTCTACGAGGAAGACCTGCTGTACATGCCGATCACGGTGCCCGGCATCTCGATCGAGGAGGCCAAGCGGCTGTTGCAGTGGCAGGACCAGCAGATCAAGCGGGTGCCGGAGGTCGAGCGGGTGTTCGGCAAGACCGGCCGCGCCGAGACCTCGCTCGATCCGGCGCCGCTCTCGATGTTCGAGACGATCGTGCACCTGAGGCCGCGCGACCAGTGGCGCCCGGGCAAGAAGCTGGCAGACCTCATCGCCGAGCTCGAGCACGTGACGAGCACGCCCGGCGTGCAGGGCGCATGGACGATGCCGATCAAGGCGCGCATCGACATGCTGTCGACCGGGATTCGCACACCGATCGGCGTCAAAGTGTTCGGCCCGGATCTCGAGGTGATCACGAAGATCAACGATGACCTCGAGCGCGTCCTGCGCACCGTGCCTCATACCCGCAGTGTCTACGCCGAGCGCGAGCTGGGCGGGTTCTTTCTCGACGTCGTGCCGGATCGCGAGGCGATCGCCCGGTACGGCCTCAGCGTGCGCGACGTGCTCGATGTCGTCGAGACCTCGATCGGGGGCATGGACGTCGCCACCACCTACGAGGGCCGGGAGCGGTTCAAGATCAACGTGCGCTACCCGCGCGAGCTGCGCGACAACCTCGACGCGATCCGCAACGTGCTCGTGCCGATCGCACCCCTGTCCCCGCTCGCGCTCCCTGCGACGGGTCAGCCGTGGACCGAACCGTCGATGGAGCCGGCGGCCCGCGCTGCGTCAGGCGGCATGACTGGGATGGCCAGCACCGGCACCGAGGCTTCGCCCGGCGGCGACATGGCCGAGCAAGCCGGTGGTGGGACGCGCGCGACCGCCGCGGCCGCGGCGAGCGCTGCGTTCGTCCCACTCGGACAGCTCGCCACGATCGAGCCCGTGATGGGACCGCCGATGATCAAGAGCGAGATGGGGCAGATCACCGGGTGGACGTACGTCGACATCGACTCCAGCGACATCGGCGGCTACGTCGAGACCGCGAAGCAGCGCGTCGAGCGCGAGATCACGATCCCGCCTGGCTACCTCGTCAAGTGGACCGGCCAGTACGAGCTCCTGGAGCGCGTGCACGCGCGGATGGCGTTCGTCCTCCCGCTCACGATCCTCCTCGTGTTCGGGATCCTCTACCTCAACTTCCGAGGCGCCGCGCAGGCGTTGATCGTGATGGCGAGCGTGCCGTTCGCGGCGGTCGGCGCGATCTGGACCCTGTGGATCGCCGGGTTCAACACCTCGATCGCCGTGTGGGTCGGCATGATCGCGCTACTCGGCGTCGCGGCGGAGACCGCGAGCGTCATGGTCGTGTACCTCGATGAAGCCTGGGTCGCCGGACGGGCCGCGGGCACGATCACGACGGTCCCGGAGCTCGCCACCGCCGCGCTCGACGCAGGCGGCAAGCGCGTCCGTCCGATGCTGATGACCGTGCTCACCAACGTGTTCGGGCTGTTGCCGATCCTGCTCGACGATGGGGTGGGCTCCGATGTTGCCAAGCGGATCGCGGCCCCGATGTGGGGAGGCCTCGTCTCGCTCACGATCCTCACGCTACTCGTGATCCCGGCGATCTATGTCGTGTGGCGAAGCTTCCACCTGGGCCCCCACAAGGGGGGCCCTTCCCGTGAGGTGATGTCGATCCTTGCTCCGCTGCGGACCGACATCGATCGATGCGGCTCGGGCCCCCGGAAGCGCCCGACCGGCACGCTCGGGGAGTGACCCGGTCCCAAGCTGGCGCGCGCTCCCGCAGCGGGCGTATACATGGAGTGGTGTTGCCCCTGCGCGTCGCCCTGTTGCTGCTGCCGATGATCGCGTGGGATCTCCCCAGTGCGATCGCCGGTGGTTGAGCGGGTTGAAGCAATCCGAACCTCCCGGTCGGGGGGACCGAAACCAGCGACATCGAGGTCGGGCGCCTCACGCTCGATCTGACGGCGGTCGGCAGCACGGCCGATGCGACCCATGATGCGATCGAGACGATCGTCGGTGGGACGCCGTCGACGGTCATCCACGACCAGCACCTCGTCAACAGCGAGTCGCGGATCGCTGCGGAGCTCGGCATCGCCAGCTGGTTCGCCGCGGGCCTCGTGGTGCCGTTCCGCGTGTTCCACACCTCGATCCGCTACCTCGATCCCAGCGGGCAACCGGTCGCGATCGAGGACCCGTTCATCCATCACCACGACGAGACGCTCAGCGGCCTGGGCGATCCGTGGCTGCTTGGCCGAGCCGCGAAGATCCTCGAGGGCTTCACCCTCGGCGTCCGCCTCGGCGTCGCCGTCCCGCTGGGCCGGACCGAGCCGGATCCGTTCATGCTCGGCGACCTGGGCGTGGCGCACGAGCACTCCCAGTTCGGCAGCGGCACGTTCGAGCCACTCGTCGGCGTGGATGCCGCCCGCGTGATCGCCGGTGTGCGCGTCGATGCGTTTGCGCTGTCCGTGCAATCGCTCTATGCGAACGGCCATGGCTATCAGGCGGGCGATCGCTATGCCGCGGGCATCGGAGCGGCGTCCGCGCTGGGCACCAAGCAATTCCGGTTCCGCGCCACGTTCGAGGGTCAGCACGAGACCGCGGAGACCTGGCACGGCGTGACGCATACCGACGAAGGCAATACCGGCCGCACCGATCTGCTCGGCGGCCTCGAGGCCACCTGGCGCGTCACCGACGACTGGCACCTCGGGGCGTCCGCGAAGCTTCCGGTCTACACCCATGTCCAGGGCGGGCAGCTCGATGGCTCGCTGTTCGTGGGCATCAGCATCGGCATGCAGGCCCGGCTGTTCGAAGGTGATGACGAACACCATCACCACGATCACGATCACGATCACCACGATGACCAGGTCGCCCTGCCCGGCAACTGGACTGGACTCGACCTCGAGGACGCCACCACCGATGGCAGCGCAGTCCCGCTCGTGCCGGTGCCGGGCAAGATCACGGTGTTCGACTTCTGGGCGACGTGGTGCAAACCCTGCCGCGTCGTCGATCACGAGCTCGCCGAGGTCGTGCGCAGGCATCCGGACGACTTCGCGGTCCGCAAGGTCAACGTCGTCGACACCGACTCCCCCGCGTCCGTTGCGTACCTCGGCGACCACACGCTGCCCCACCTCAAGGTGTTTGGCCGCGACGGCAAGCTGCTGTGGGAACACTCCGCGCCTCCGCTCGTGCTCACCAGCGAGGTCGAGCGGCTGGTGACCGGCGCCCCCAGGCCCCGCGTGCCCCAGGTCGCCGGCTCCAGGCGCATCGAGATCACGGTGACCGACGCGGGGTTCGTGCCCGCGCACGTCGAGGTTCCGCGCGGCCAGCCGGTCACCCTGGTGTTCACGCGCAGGTCCGACAAGACCTGTGCCATCGACGTTCACCTCGTCCTGCCCGATGGCGCCCGGATCGACGAGCAGCTCCCCCTGGGCACCCCGGTCGAGATTCCACTCCAGCTCGATCGTGCGGGTGAGATCACGTACGCGTGCGGCATGGACATGATCCACGGGACGATCGAGGCCCGATGAACTACGCTGTCTCGTCATGAAGTGGCTCTCCTTCGCCCTCGTTGCCTGGGTCGCGGCCAGCGCGGCCGCCGACCCCAAGCCCGCTCCCACGCCGGCGCCCACCCGCCTCCAGATCCAGGTCACGAAGCGCGGCTTCGAGCCCGACGAGATCTCGGTTCCTGCGCGGACGCCGGTGACGCTCGTGTTCACTCGCAAGACCGAGTCGACGTGCACCAAGTCCGTGGTCGTCAAGCTGGACGACGGCAAGCAGATCGAGCGCGAGCTCCCGCTCGACAAGCCCGTCGAGATCCTGGTGACGTTCCCGAAGCCCGGCAAGCTCGGCTACGCGTGCAGCATGGACATGAACAAGGGCGTGATCGTCGTCAACTGAGCGCGAAGCTGCGCCGCTCGCCCTCGCGCAGCTCGTGGATCACGTCGCGGAGCCCGATCTTGATCGACGGCGTCTCGCAGCGCGCCACGCTCACCTCGACGTCGTGCGGCGAGATCGCGAGCTCGAGCGTGTGCGCGCGGTAGCGGACCAGCAGCGACAGCCGGCGCACGCCGATGGGTAATCGCGGGTTGATCCAGAGCACGCCTTCCCGGAGCTCGAGCCCGGTGTAGCACCGCTGCAGCAGATCGACGGACCCTGCCATGGCGCCCAGGTGGATGCCCTCGCGGGTGGTGCCATGCTGGATGTCGGCGACATCGCTGACGAGCGCCTCCTGGAACACCTCCCACGACAGCGGCCGGGCCGATCGAGCGAGCACCCAGGCGTGCGCTACCCGACTGAGGGTCGAGCCGTCACTCGTGCGATGCAGGTAGTAGTCGATCGTCCGAGGAATCGCGGCGCTGTCGAACGGATAGCTCAGCCGCTCGAACAGGGCGCGCAGCTCCTCCGCCGAGAACAGGAAGAACAGCATCAGGACGTCGGCCTGCTTGGACAGCTTGTAGCGGTTCGGGCTATCGCTCTCGGACTCCAGGATCAGATCGAGCCGGTGGATGTCGCCGTAGCGGGCGCGGTAGCCGTCCCAGTCGAGCTCGATCAGCTGATCGTAGCCCTCGAACTGCGCCAGCATCCCGTCCTCGAGGAACACGAGCCGCATCTTGTGGCTGATCGCGTCCCACTGGGCGATCTCGTCGTCCCCGAGCGCGAGCTCCTCGCAGAGCTCGCGGCGGCGATCGTGCGGCAAGACGG
>JAGSPR010000153.1 GCA_018262455.1 Deltaproteobacteria bacterium
GAGCTGGCCGGGCTCGCGAGTCACGGCACGAAGCCCGAGCGCCTGCTCGCGTTGCGGGGGCTCGGCCGCGTGGGTGGCAAGCGGTCGCTCGAGCTCCTCGTCGGTGCGCTCGCCGATCCGGATCCCGACGTCACGGGCGCCGCGGCGGGCGCGATCGGGATCTCGACGTCGCTCGACGAGCCGGCCGCCGGAGACCCGGCGATCACCCGCGCGCTGCTCGAGGCATGGCCGCGCGCCGGCCTCCATGGCGCCCTCGTGATCGAGGCGATCGGCCGGGCGGCCGATCTCAGCGCGCAGCCAGCGCTCGTTCGAGGTCTCGCGGCAGAGCCGCGGATCGCGGCGGCATGTGGCCTCGCGCTCGGCCGGTATGGTCGCCGAAAGCTCGAGCTCACCGACGACGCGCGCCTCGCGTTGATCACCGCGACGCGACATGTCGATCCCGGGGTTCGGTATGCCGCGGCGTATGCGCTGGCGCGCGAACAGCTGCCCTCGCGAGCCGATGCCAGGGAGGCGGAGCGGCTGCGCGGTGCGGGGACCCACCTGGCCAGGCTCGCGAGCGACCCCGACCCCGACGTGCGCGCCCAGGCCGTGGCCGCGCTCGGACGCCGCAAGTTCGTGACGCCGGTGCGCAAGGAGCTCGCGCTCGCGCTCCGCGATCGTGACTGGCGGGTCGCGGTCGAGGCGGTCCGCGCGCTGACCGGCGATGCAAGTGATGACGCCGGGCGCGACGCGGTGGCCGCGATCCTCGGGCCGCGATTCGCGCAGCTCGAGCAAGGCGATGCGACCGAGGCTCACGTGATCATGGAGGCGCTGCGGGGACTCGCGGCGCACACCGGCCGGGCTCCGATCGCGACCGCGATCGCGGCACTGGCCGCGCACGGGGCTTCGCTGCCACCCCTCGCACGCGGCTGGATCGAGTGCCTGGCGAGCGTCGGGCTCGCGCGCGGCGCTGCGTCACCGGACTTCCCTGGTGTCGAGCACTGCGGGCATGGCGGGCTGCCGGATCACCTGAGGCTGCCGCTGCTCGGCGAGCTGGTGACTGCCCGCGTCGGCACGCTCGTCGCGCGGCAGGCTGTCGTGCGCACGCTGCTGTCCCACGCGGATCCACGGGTGCAGGCCGCTGGGCTCGGCACGCTCGCGGTGATGTGGAAGGAGGGCGACTCTGTCGATCATGAAGCCGCGATCTCGACGCTGTGGACCGCGCTCGCCTCGACCGATCCGATCATCGCCGGCAACGCGGTCGACGCGGCCACCGCGGTGTACGAGGAGCTCGGCACCGGCGATCACTCGAAGCTCGATGCCGCGGTCGTCGCGCGCGCCCTGGTCGAGCACGAGCCCGAGCTCGGAGCGGCGCTCTACGAGCTGATCGGCAAGCGCAAGATCGTCGCCGGCGCGGCAGCCTGTGGGGTCGGGCTCGTCGGCGGCCCCGTGCTCGCTGCGGCGGCCAGGAAGTGCCTCGAGGCGCTCGGCATCACGTCAGCGCCGGCCGCGGGCGCCGCGACCACCGCCCCGCCCGTGGACATCACCGGCGCGATCGGGCGGACGCTGCGCTGGCACCTGTTCACCACGCACGGCGACATCGTGATCGCGTTGCGCCCCGACATCGCACCGTGGGCGGTGGCGACGATCGTGGCGCTGACGCGCAAGGGGTTCTACGACGGCCTCGAGTTTCACCGGGTCGTCCCCGACTTCGTCGTGCAAGGGGGCGATCCGACCCAGTCGGGGTGGGGCGGACCCGGGTTCACCGTCCCCGCGGAGCCGTCGGCCGGACCGGGGTTCGTGGCGGGTGGCGTGGGGATCGCCGACTCGGGCCGGGACAGCGGGGGCTCGCAGTGGTTCGTGATGCACGGCCGTGCACCTCACCTCGACGGCCGCTATACGTGGATCGGAGCGGTGGAGAGTGGCCAGAAGTCCGCGGATGGATTGCTGATCGGGGACAAGGTGATCCGGGCGGTGATCGAGGTGCGACCGACGACGGATGGCGATGCCCCCACAAAGGGGGCCCCCTCGCCCAGGGTGGTTTCGGTCCTCAGGACGCGGACCGAAACCGATCGACTGGCTCGGGGCCCCGGCCCGCGGATTCGCGGGAACTGCGTCGGCCGGGACGGTGTCCCGGGTCCATGCGAAATAGACCGCCGGGAGAGGTCGTTCGTTCGACAGCCCTCATGCGTCACAAGCTCGCCCTCGGTCTCCTGCTCGCGACCATCCCGAGCTACGCGCTGGCCAAGATGGTCCGCAGCTTCGATTCGGAGCCGCCGACCTTCGCGCTGAACGGTCGCCCGATCGGAGGGGCCCAGCCCGCGGCGGCCGCCGCCGCGCACCTCACCGGCGCGCGGATCGTGGCGATCGGGGAGGACGCGCTCGTGATCGATGCCGACAGCGGCAACTTGATCCGCACCGACAAGGCCGGCAAGCCTGTCGCGCAGGTCGCGATCGGTCGCGAGGCTGGGCTGCTGGCGTTCGATGCGACGGCGAACCTCGCGTACGTTGCCGATCGGCAGGGCGACAAGGTCGTGGTCGTCGCCGTCTCGTCCGACAAGCTCCAGATCAAGCAGACGTTCAAGACGCCCGCCGAGCCGTTCGGGATCGCGCTGTCACCGGATCGCAAGACGCTCCTCGTCTCGACGATCGCCGATCGCACGCTGGTCGCGCTCGAGGTCACGACGGGTCACGAGCGCTGGCGCACAGCTCTCGGCCGCGAGCCGCGGGGCCTCTCGATCGCTCCCGATGGCTCGCGGGCACTGGTCGCCTATCTCGCGACCGGCACCGTCGATCAGATCGACCTGGTGGAGACCCACCGCGCCGACCACATCGCGATCTCGAGCGCGGCCGCTCCACGGCCGTGTCGCGGCAAGCGCAGGTGCAGCGAAGGTGGCAGCTTCGCGCGGGCCTCGTTTGCCGTCACGTTCCTCGGCGCAAACCAGGCCGTCGTGCCGTTCCAGCGCGAGGTCCCGGTTCAGGCCATGGACGGCCGCGAGAACACCGGCAGCTACGGCGGCGGGTTCGAGTCGCCGGTGACCCAGCAGGTCGCGTTCCTCGGGTTTGGCAAGGACACGCCGGAACAGGTCACCGCGACGATCTCGCAGCACCAACCTCGCGCGATCGTGTGGGATGGCGCGCACGATGCGCTCTACCTCGCAGGTCTCGGCAGCGACTCGGTGCTCCAGCTACGGAGCGCCTCGCAGGTCGGGATCGCCGAGGGCCTCACGGCGTCACTCACGACGGGCAAGGAGCGCTGTGGTCCGGACGGGCTCGCGGTCACCGCCAGCGGGAACCTGCTCGTCTGGTGCTCGTTCACGCGCAACGTCGAGCGACTCGAGCTCGTCGATGCGCAGGGCAAGCTCGCGACTGCCAGCAAGATCACCCCGGGACCGAGCCTCGTGGCGTCGCGGATGTCCGAGCCGCAGCACAAGGGAATGGTGCTGTTTCACTCGGCCGATCCAGCGGTCTCGCAGCGCGGCTCGATGGCATGTTCGACCTGTCATCCCGATAACCGCGCAGACGGGCTGTCCTGGCGGATCGACCAGCACGCTCTCCAGACCCCGGTCATCGCCGGCCGCATGGTCAACACGCACCCGTTCAAGTGGGATGGCACCGACAAGGACCTGCGGACGAGCCTGACCTCGACGATGAAGCGGCTCGGCGGCTTCGGCCTCGACAAGAACCAGACCGACGCGCTCGCGACGTACGTCGAAGGCCTGCCGACCGTGCGAACCCCATCGCGCGAGGCGATCGCGGTCGGCCGGGGCAAGCAGCTGTTCGACTCGGCCGAGCTCGGCTGCCGCACCTGTCACGATGGTCCGGCCTACACCGACCAGGCCCGCCACAAGCTCGCTGGCACGCTGCCCGAGAGTGACACCCCGAGCCTGCTCGGCCTGGCGGCGAGCGCTCCGTACTTCCATGATGGCAGCGCGGTCACGCTCGAAGCCCTGTTGCGCGACCGCGGCGCGGTCCATGGCATGGCCGAAACCGCCAAGCTCTCGGATGCCCAGGTGGCAGACCTCACGGCGTTCCTCGAGACGCTCTGATCCTGGTCGTCTGTGCAGGTGGCGTGTGGGTCGTCCACCGGGGTGGCCGGCTGGGTATCTATGGCGCGGAGGAACCATGCGCCACATCCTGCTTGCCGCGCTCCTGGCGGGCACTGCCCTGATCACCCATGCACCCGTCGCCACGGCCTGTGACCACGATGATGAGGAAACCAGCGACGACGAGGACGACGGGGACCAGCTCGCCGAGGCCCAGCGCGAAGCGGCGCGTGCCGAGCGTGATGCCGCCCGCGAGATCGCGCGCGCGCAGGCGCAGGCCGGCCGGCGGGTAGCGCGGGAAGCCGCGCGCGCTCGCCGTGAAGCCGCGCGGGCACAACGCAAGGCCCGTCACGGCCGCTGGAACGTGGATGTCGACGTGGGGGGCCCCGATGATGATGTGGAGCAGAAGGTCGAGCGGCTCCAGCAGAGGCTCGAGCAACTGAGGACCCGGCTCGAGCGCTTCCACGTGCCTGCCGCGCCGATGCCGCCGATCGCGCCGTTGCCGCCTCCTGCACCGCACCCGCGGCGTGCACCCTCGGGCACGATCCGGATCGATCTGTCCGATCTCGAGGTGCAGCTCCCGGACCTCGCCCTCGCCCTCGCCCTCGACTTCCTGAGCGACGACTGACGTCAGCTCGAGGCGCTGGTGTAGCTGCGGATCGCCGCCCGCCAGACGAGCCTGCTGATCACGAGCAAGGCCAGCGCGCCTCCGATCGACGCGAGCGCGGTGCTCGCGTCGAGCCGGCCGAGCAGCGCCATCGCAGGATACGTCGTCATCACCGCCACCGGGATCACGAACGTGAACACGAACCGCCACGCGCCGCGGAACACCTGCACCGGCCATCGCGCCGTGTCGAAGATCGCCCCGAGCAGATACGTCAAGTTGTCGATCCGCACCACCCAGAACGAGGCGGCGGCGCACACGATCCACAGCGAGTACATCGCGACCACCCCGGAGAAGAACATCAGGATGCCAAGCGCGACGTCGCCGATCGCGGGCGGCTCGCCGCGCAGCACGAACGCGTAGCAGACGACCCCGATGCCGCCGATCAGATCGAAGATCTTCCACGGCTCGAACCGAGAGGCCGACACCATCGCCTGGGCGTCGACCGGCTTGAGCAGCACGTAGTCGAACGCACCGGTCCGGATCCTCTCGACGAGCTCGACGAGCGACGGGCTGACCACCCCCTCGAGTACCCCGCGCAGCGCCATGAAGTACGCCATCAAGATCAGCGCGGAGGGCTGATCCCAGCCGGCGACGGAAGCGCGGCCGTCATAGAGCACGAGCAGCGGCAGCAGCGTGAGCGCCATCCACACCATGGCCATCCCACCCTCGATCAAGAAGTCGGCGCGATACGCCATCGCGGCCGCAGCGCTGATCCGGAGCTGGACCAAGGCGAGCCGGGCATAGCGGCTCATCCGCCCACCGCCTCGAACCGTCGCACCCCGAGGCGCCACACCCACAACGCGAGGACGAGCGACGAGATCGTCCATCCGAGCTGGCCCAGCATCACGATCGCCAGGTCGGCAGGCTCGAACGTGCGCGTCATCAGCTCCACCGGCACGGAGAGCATGAACCGGAACGGCGACCACTCGGCGATCTGCGCGATCCAGCCCGGCAAGAGCGGCAACGGCAGGAGATAACCGGAGAGCAGCGTGAACAGCCCGAAGTACAGGTTCAACAGCGCCATCGACTTCGTGATGAAGAACGCGAGCGCGCCGAACGCGAACAGGATGCTGAACGTGATCAGCCACGCCAGGATCAGCGAGGGCACGATCAGCGCGAGCTGCAACGGCTCGGTGGTGAGCGAGCTCGCGCCAGAGCTCACGAGTAACCCGAGCGCGATCGGGATCGCGACGAGCCCGCGAAACGGAATCGCGGCGACGTGGCTTGCGGCGAACGCGACGAACGGATGGAGCGGGCGCAGCAGCCGCATCGACATCGCGCCGGTACGGATCTCTTCGCTGATCTGCCACGCCACCCACGATCCGGTGAGGTTGCGGACGATCAGCGTCGCCAGGTAGTACGCCACGAAGTCCGCCGACCGGTAGCCGCGAAATGGGGCCTCCTCCGCGACGCTCGTCCACAGCCCGAGCATCACGAGCGGTAACGTCGTGGTCAGGATCCAGATCAGGAACTCGGCGCGATAGGCGATCGTCTCGGCTACCCCGACCCGCAGCAGCGTCGGGATCGCCCGGACGGTCCGGTTCACGTGGCGGCCTCCCGAATGTCCTTCGCCCGGCCGAACATCACCCGAAGGATCTCCTCGAGCGGGGGATCTTCGATCGCAAGGTCGGCGACGTGCAGCGGCCCCAGCAAGTGACCCACCGCCGCGGGGATCTCCCGCTCTGGGACCCGCAGCGTGATCCGGAGCCCGTCGCGCTTCAGCAGCGTGCCTACCTTCGCGAGCGCATCGTCCGTGATGGTCTCGGTCAGCGTGAACGACACCCGCTTGTCTGGATCCATCGTCTTGATCAGCCCGCGCAGATCGCCATCGTGGATCAGCTTGCCGCTGTCGATCACGATGATCCGCGGGCACAACGCGACCACGTCGTCCATGTAGTGCGACGTCAGGATCACGGTCGCCTCGTGCCGCTGGTTGTAGCTGCGCACGAAGTCACGGATCGCGAGCTGCATCGCGACATCCAGCCCGATCGTGGGCTCATCGAGAAACAGCGTGCGTGGCCGGTGCAGCAGCGCGGCTGCCAGCTCGCACTTCATCCGCTCGCCGAGCGAGAGCTGCCGCGTGGGCTTGTCGAGCAGCGGCGCCAGATCCAGCAGCTCCGTCAGCTCGTCGAGCGTGTCGCGAAACTGGGCCGCGGGCACATCGAAGATCGCGCGGTTCATCGCGTACGTCTCCGACGGCGGCAGATCCCAGATCAGCTGCGACTTCTGCCCCATCACCAGCGTGATCTTCTGCAAGAAGTCCGCGTGGCGGCGAAACGGCACATGCCCCTCCACCTCGGTCTCCCCGCTGGTCGGATGCAGCAGCCCCGCCAGCACCTTCAGCGTCGTCGTCTTGCCGGCGCCGTTGGGCCCCAGGAACCCGACGCGCTCCCCACGCTCGATCGTGAAGCTGACCCCATCCACCGCCTTCACGACCTCGTACTTCCGGTGCACCAGCGACCTCATCGTCGCCGCAAACCCGGGCGGGCGCTTGTGCACCCGGAAGTGCTTCGTGAGATCGACGGCGCGGAGCACGACGGCTCAGTCTTCGCCGCGCGCGGCCTTGGCCAGCTCGCCCATCGTCTTGATCGGGAGCGAGTCTATGGCTTCGCCTTGCAGCATGGACTCGAGGAGGTGAGCGCCGACCTGGGCGAGCTGGGCAAGGCCCTCGACGCGCTTGGCGATGAGGGCATCGCGTTCGGAGCTGGGGACGAGCTCGCTGCTGGCGGCGGCGAACGCCTCGTGGGCGGTGCGGATCCATTGCAGCTCGCGCTCGCGGAACACACGCGAGACCATCTTCCAGATCGAGGTCTCGGCTTCGTAGTGCTCGCGCCGCTCGCCGACGACCCAGGCCTTCTTGATGGCGCCCCATTCCTGCATCTCGGTGAGGAGCATCGAGACGGACCCGGTGGACAGTCCGAGCCGCTCGCCGAGCTCGGCGGCGTTGAGCGGATGGTCCTCCAGGTACAGCACCGCCCACATGCGGCCCATGTTGCGCTTGAAGCCCCAGGACTCGATGAGCGCGCCAACCGCATCGGCGACCTTGAGCACGGCGGGGTCGACGGTCATGGCTTGTCGTCATCGTCTGGCGAGATCAGGACGTGGTCTCGGGTCGTGGTTCGAACCTTCCCGAGCGCGAGTTCGCTGGGCAGCGGGCTATCGAGGGAGGGCTCCTGGCGGCGGCGCGTGATGATCTCGACGATCTCGCGCTGCGACAGGCCGCCGGTGGGGCGGATGGTCACGGTGGCTTGCCGACCGGACTTGGTCTCTCGCGCGGTGACCGAGAGGATCGACTCGACGTCGACGGTGATGATGAGCTCGACGCGGGCACTTCCGGCCGGGCCGCGAGGGAGATCATCGAGCACGACCTGGCCGAGCTTGCGGTTCTTCGCGACGTCCTTCTCCCCGCCCTGATAGAGCTCGATCGAGACGAACTTCTGGTCGTCGGCGGTGGTGGCGAACAGCCGGCGAGCGCGGACCGGGAGCATCGAGTTACGCGGCACCATGAGCGCGAACCCGGAGTCGCCGACCTTGATGCCGATGTCGTGCGGCGTGACGTCGAGCAGCTGCGCGTCATCGGAATCGCCTGCCAGGATGCCAGCATAGGCGGCGGCCCCGAGCGCCACGACCTCATCGGGATTGGCGCCCTTGGATGGCTTGATCTTGAAGATTCTCTCGACGATCTCCGGAATTGCCGGCCAGCGGCTCATGCCGCCGACGAGCAGCACCTCCTCGAGTGCACCGATCTCGGGAAGCCTGGCATCCTCGAGGGCGCGGCGGCACGGTGCCTCGAGCCGGTCGAGCAAGTCCTTCGTGAGCTGTTCGACGTCGGCGCGCGTGAAGACGCGCTCGTAGTTGATGGGCGCGCCGTGCTGATCGTTGGCCAGGAACGGCAACGAGATCCGGGTCTCGCGATCGACCGACAGCGCCTTCTTCGCGGTCTCGCAGACCTCGCGCAGGCGCGATAACGCCATCGGGATCGCCGTGAGATCGACGCGATATTGATCGAACACGTCGTCGACGATGCGCTCGACGATGCGGCGGTCCCAGTCCTCGCCGCCGAGGGCGCTGTCACCGCCGGTCGCGAGCACCTCGAAGATGCCGCCATCGACGGCCATGATCGAGATGTCGAACGTTCCGCCGCCGAGATCGAAGACCGCGATGATGCGGCGGCCTGTCTTCACCCGGTGCGCGCCGTACGCGAGGGCGGCCGCCGTGGGCTCGTTCAGGATCCGGATGACATCGAGCCCGGCGATCTGGGCGGCATCGCGCGTGGCCTGGCGCTGGGCATCATCGAAGTACGCGGGCACGGTGACGACCGCACGCGTGACGCGTGCTTTCAGGGCCTCCTCGGCCACCTTGCGGACGGCACGCAGCACGTGGGCGGCGACCTCCTGGGGCGAGATCGGCTGGCCATGGACTCGGACCCAGGCATCTCCGTTCGGCGCGGCCACGATCCGGAACGGCGCCAGCCGGGTGAACCATGAGATGTCGTCGGCGTTGACCTTGCGACCGATCAGGCGCTTCGCGCCATAGATGGTGGCGGCGGCGTTGGTCACAGCCTGTCGTCGCGCGCGCGTGCCGACCGAGATCTGGCCGTCCGCGGACCAGCTGACCCACGAGGGGATCGTGCGCTCGCCATCAGGACCTGCGAGCGTCCTGGGCTGTCCGTTGTCATCGATGACGGCGACGCACGAGTTGGTGGTTCCGAGGTCGATGCCGATGATGCGCGACACGGCTATGGCTCCCGCTTTCCCATCAGGCGGGTCAGCAAGCCCTTGCGTTCGTGGGTCGCCTGGCGCCGCATGTCTGCGAGCTCGCGCGCGGCGCGCTCGTTCGACGGATCGATCTCGAGGGCAGCTTCGAAGCGCTGCGCGGCCTCGAGGCGATCGCGCTGGGCGAGCGCGCGCAACCCTTCGCACAGCTCGACGCCGGCACGCAGCGTGCGATCCGAGGGCGTGCGCTTGGCCAGCATCTTGTAGGCGGCGAGCGCCTCGTCGAGCTGACCGGCATCGACCATCGCCTCGACCGCTCCAGGATCCGTGGACTGGGTGACCCCGCGTGGCGGGGTGTTGACGGCGCCGCCCGGCGAGCTGCGCTGCTCGCTGGACGCGCGAGGGTTCGGAGTGACGACGGAGCTGCTGGTGCGCGGGTTGGGCGTGACGACGGAGTTGGGGTTGCGCGGGGTGGGGTTGACGACCGAGTTGGGGTTGCGCGGGCTGGGCGTGACGACGGAGCTGCTATTGCGCGGGTTGGGCGTGACGACGGAGCTGGTGGTGCGCGGGTTGGGCGTGACGACGGAGTTGGGGTTGCGCGGCGTGACGACGGAGTTGGGGTTGCGCGGGTTGGGCGTGACGACGGAGCTGGGGTTGCGCGGGTTGGTGGAGACCGCGGCGCGCGGTGCGGGGACCGCACGCGGGGAGGGGGTGCGTCCAAGCGAGGTCAGCACCTGCGTGCGCCCCTCGTCATCGCCGAGCCGGCGATAGGCATCGCGGATCAGGATGAAGATCTCGGCGGCGACCTGGCGCAGCTCGGCGGACTCGTAGCGCATGAACCGATCGGGGTGATAGCGCTTCGTCAGATCACCGAACGCGGCGCGGACGTCGACGTCGGTCGCCTCGTAACCGACCCCGAGCACGAGGAACGGGTTCAGCTTCTTGAGCGATTCGGCTTCGGCGACCAGGGCGCGGACGAGGTCGGTCTCCGCGACCGACATGTCCTCGTGGTCGCCGACCGCCGCCACCGGGCCGCTCTTTGCGGATGGCACGCTCTGGGGCACGCCGGACGGCGGGGTCGCGCTCCGGTTCTGTTCGGACGACAGTGCACTCTCGATGAGCCAGATCGAGCTGGCGGGGATCGGCGCCAGCTTGAGCTCGACGCCCAACCCACGGTTGGGATCATCGACCCGGTGCTGGACGACGCCGGTCAGCACGATCACCGAGGCGCTCGGGAGGGTGAGGTCGATCCGCACCTGCGTCCCGATCTCGGGCGGCGTGGCTGCCTTCAAGAACATCGTGCCGCGGCTCAGGTCACGCTTATAGATCGTGGCTAGCTGCTGCCAGGAGGCGCACCTGAGCTTGATGGAGAGTGCACCACTACCCATGCGAGGTCCGCGAGATCATAGGCGTTCACCGAGCAGGTGGCAACGCTCGGTACCTCGCGAGTACACGCTCATGGCGCTGCTTGATGCGCTCCAGGTAGAGGTGCTCGCGGGTGCGATAGAGGGCCTCACGCGCCAGCTGGGCGAGTCGCAGGACGACATCGTCGATGTCCTCGAGCGGCTTGTGGACGAATCCGACCACCCCGAGATCCGCTGCACTCTCCGCGAGATCGGCATCGTGGACCGAGGTCATCAGGAACGCCGGGAGCCCAGGAACCCGGTCGCGGAGGCGCCGCACCGACTCGAGGCCATCGATTCCAGGGAGCTGGGCGGCCACGAGCGCGAGGTCGAGCCCGGTGGTGGCGGCAAGGGTTCCGGCCTCCCGCAGGGCCTCCTCGCCGGTGACATACGCAAATGTCGAGATCCCGGCGGTCTCGAGCAGATCGGCCAGGTCGTCGGCCACGGCTCGATCGTGCTCGATCAGGAGGATCACGGGTGCGCGGGTCTCCTCCAAGGTCGGGTGCTCGCCGGCGGTCCGTGCGTGGGCGAGCGCTTCCTCCGCATCGATCGAGCGCCGCTCGGTGCGGATCAGGTCCTTCAGCATGTCCTCGATGATGCCGCGCTGCTGGTTGACCAGCTCGCGCTCGACGATGCGGTCGCGCTGGCGCTGGCACGTACGCACGACGACGGCACGCGCGGTCGCCGTGCCTTCGAGCCCGAGATCGATCACGTCGGCGGCCCCGGCGCGCATGCAGGCCACGATCATCCGGCTCTCGGCCTCGTTCGTGATCGCGACGGGCATGGCGTCTGGGATCACCGCGAACAGCCGGCGGATCGACTCGGTCGCCTTGCGGACGTCCTCGACCTCACCGGGAGACAGCTCGCGGAGGTCGAGCAGCAGCGCCGGGAGGCTGGCGTGGTGTTTGGCTAGCTCGGCCGCGGTGGCGAGCTCGTCGACGACGGTGACGGCGATGCCCACGCTGGCGAGCCGATCCATCAGGCCGCGCAGGGGACCGTGAGCCCCGCTGGGGGCGATGAGGATGGCGGCGCTGTCCATGTTACCGGAAGTCCCAACGGTACTCACCGTTGTCGATGATCTGCGCGATCGAGAATGGCACGCCGAAGTGTTCCTCGGGGAGATAGTACCTCGACGCTCTCGAAAACAGAACGCCACGGGTCGGCGGCGGGCACAGCTCAAGTAAGATGCGCGTGATGTCCGAGCACCTATTCTTGCGCGCATGCCGTCGTCAACCGGTGGAGCGCACGCCGATCTGGATGATGCGCCAGGCAGGGCGTTACTTGCCCTCGTATCGCGCGGTCCGGGCGCGTGCGTCGTTCCTCGAGCTGTGCCGCACGCCCGAGCTTGCCTGCGAGGTGACGCTCCAGCCGATCGATCAGCTCGGGTTCGACGCCGCGATCCTGTTCTCCGACATCCTCATCACGCTCCCCGCGATGGGCCTCGACGTCGCGTTCCCCGATGCCGGGCCGAAGATCGGCACCCCGATCCGCACCCGGGCGGCGATCGATGCCCTGCGCGTCCCCGATCCGGAGGCCGAGCTGCCGTTCGTGATGGAGGCGATCCGGCAGATCAAGCGCGCCCTCGCCGGTCGAGTGCCGTTGATCGGCTTTGCCGGGGCGCCGCTCACGATGCTGACCTATGCGGTCGAAGGCGGCGGCTCGAAGGATTACCCGCACACCAAGCGGATGCTGTACGGCGCTCCCGATGCCGCCCACGCGCTGCTCGACAAGCTCGCGCGGACTTGCGCGACATTCCTCGAGGCGCAGGTCGCGGCTGGCGCTGATTGCGTGCAGATCTTCGACAGCTGGGGCGGCATCGTGTCCCCCGGTGACTTCCGCGAGTACCCCCTGCGCTACGCCAAGCGCGTGATCGAACAGCTACGCGCATCGAAGACCTTCGCGAAGTCGCCCGTGCCGATCATCTACTTCGTCAACGGCTGCGCGCCCTATCTCGACGACTACGCCTCGAGCGGGGCGGACGTGCTCGGCGTCGATTGGCGGGTCGGCATCGACGAGGTCCGCCGACGGGTCGGCGAGGGCGTCGCGCTGCAGGGCAACCTGGATCCGGGCGCGTTGTTCGCGAGCCCCGCCGAGATCCGCACCCGGGTCGCCGACATCCTCGCGCGAGCCGGCGATCGGGGGCACATCTTCAACCTCGGCCACGGCGTGCTGCCCGAGACCGACCCCGAGCACGTTCGCGCGATGGTGACCGCGGTACGGGAGCTGTCGGCGAAGTCGGGATCCGGCGAGTGAAAGTCGCGGTGGTGGGCGGCGGCCTCGGCGGGCTCACCGTTGCGCGCACGCTCGTGGCAGCGGGAATCGATGCCCACGTGCTGGAAGCGGGGCCGCGCGCAGGGGGCGTGATCGGCACCAGCCGGGATGGTGGTTATCTCCGCGAACACGCGGCGAGCTCGTTTCTCGGCGGACCCCCGCGTGGCGCGCTCGCGCTGTGCAACCAGCTCGGCGTCGAGGTCGAGCAGGCGTCGCCTCGTGCGAAGCGGCGCTGGATCTACATCGACGGCAAGCTGCGCGCGCTGCCGCACGGCCCGCTCCCGCCGGCTCGGTGCAGAGGCCGCGCGAGCGATCGTCGCCCCGTTCGTGACGGGCGTGTACGCGGCCGACGCGCACGACATCAGCGTCGAGGCCGGGTTTCCCCGGCTCGCCGCACTCGAGGCGCACGGCGGCCTGGTACGCGGGCTCGCCCGCGAGGCGGTGCGAGGCTTGTTTGGCAGGCTGGTCGGTCGCCAGGACCACCGCACGCCGCGTGGGCTCTGGGCGCCGCGAGGCGGGCTGGGCACGCTGATCGACGCGCTCGTCGCCGAGCTCGGGCCTCGGGTCCGGATCGGCACGCCGGTCGGCATGGTGAATCCTGCACCACGCGGTGTCACGATCGACGGCGAGGCCTGGGATGGTGTCGTGCTCGCGATCCCCGCCGAGGAGGCCCGTTCGATCATCGCGGTGCCCGCGCTGGCGGACCGGCTGGCCGGGTTTCACCGCGCACCGACGGCGATCGTCTATCTCGGATTCCCCGAGGCAGCGCTGCCCGGTGCCCAGGACGGCTTCGGCGCCCTCGTCGCGCTGGGTGAAGATGTCCGCGTGCTCGGGATCGTGTTCGAGTCGGTCGTGTGGTCGGATCGTGCCCCTGCCGGTCACGTCCTGCTGCGCTGCATCTTTGGCGGCGGTCGCGATCCCGATGCCGTGAAGCTCGATGACAGCGCCTTGCTCGCCCAGGCGACCCGCGATGTCGGGGTCGTGCTCGGCGTGACCGGCAAGCCCACGCACGGTAGCGTCGTGCGCTGGCAGCGCGGGGTCGCCCAGTACGCGGTGGGCCATCGCGATCACGTCCGGGCCGCCGTCACCGCGGCGCGCACCCACAGGATCGCGCTCGCCGGTGCGGACTATCACGGCCCGGGCGTCAACGATCTGTGCACCGACACCGACCGGATTGTCGACGAGGTGCGGGCGTGGAGCTAGCCCGCTGCGCGCTGCTCTCGATCGCCGCGTGCGTCGCCGCGTGCTCCGGTAACAAGTCTCGAACTGCCGACGATGCGCTGCGCGCCACGGGCCACGTCGAGGGCGACGCGGCGGTCAGCTCCGACGCGTCGCCTGCGCAACCCGGAGACCTGCAGGTCCGCGTCGAGTGGAAGGCCGTGCCGGCGGTGGCGCGTAACTCACCGGGCCGCACGCGGTGCAACACCGCGCGGGCCGCCTCGGTGACACCGACGACGACGTGGGGCATCCCCGAGACATTCGTGTTCGTCGACGGCGCGCCCGCGGCTCCTGCCGAGGTCCGGGTGGTGCTCGCTGATTGCGCACTCCGTCCGCGGGTCGCGGTCGGCCGCTCGGTGATCGTCGAGAGCGCGGTCGACCGGCCGGCGCGCGTCACGCTGGTCAAGCAGGGGACCGTCTCCGACAACGGCGTCTTCCACCCAGGCGAGGCACGCGTGATCCAGCTTCCGGTCGCCGGCCACGCCGTCCGCGTGTCGCTCGACCCCGACGGGATCTACCAGCTTGCCACCGAGGACGCGGAGCCCGAGATCTCGTGGATCGTCGCCGCACCTGCCGCCGTCACCGATCCGAGCGGTCAGGCGATCGTCAAGGGCCTGTCCCCCGGCGCTCACCAGATCACCGCCTGGTTGCCCGCGCGCGGCAACCAGCCGGCCGGTCGGGCCTCGGCCGCTGCGACCGTGGTCGGCAGCGAGCTCGCCGAGATCACCGTCCCGCTGCGCTGAGGTCAGCGCCGGGTCACGTTGGATGCCGAGCGGATCTCCACCCGCTCGGCATCGGGGGTGGCATCGGTGATGACGACGACATCCCCGCGATCGACGCGCTCGAGGTCGCGGTTGCCGGGGTTGCGGTGACGGCGGAGCAGCCGCAGCGGGATGCGACCGTGCGCGCTGCATCCGAAGATCTCGAGCTTGCCTTTCGCGGGCATCGGCGCGCTGACGATCCGCCACGCGGTGACGCTGCTGGGGTCGACGAGTCCTTCGACGAGCGCATCGACGAGATCCAGCGGCTGCTTGCGCAACGTCAGGTACGCGAGCTTCATCCCGCCATCCCGCAGGTGCGTGAGGCGCGCGAGCTCGGCGGTCCGCGGAGACAGCTGGAGCGCGCGGTCCTCGTGGCACCAGTCGTTCGGGTCGGCGAGGGCAGGGCAGGGTGCGCCGCGGCGCGTGCATGGCGCGAACACGTGGCCGGTGCCGCGCGTGATCACGGCGTCGCGCACGGCGTGGAGGGCGCGTGAGGTGTCGCGCAGCGCCGGCTCGATCACGATGACCGCGCCGTCGTCGGAGATCGCCCCGAGCGCGCGTTCGACCAGCGCGAGCGCGTCCGCCGCCGCGAGCTCGTTGAGCACGGTTCCCAGCACGACGAGGTCCGCGGGCGGCAGCTCGGCGCGGAGCGCGTCGGCGGACTGGGTCACCAGGGTGACGGTCGCCTCGCGCCCGGTGGTGAACGCCTGGATCGCGGCCTTGGCGATCCCCAGCGCCGCCGCATCGTGGTCGATCGCGACGACCTCGAGCGCGATCGATGGGGCCAGCGACGCGACGAGCCCGAGCGTCATCGCCCCACACCCCGCGCCGACATCGAGCACGCGCAGCGGTCGGCGGGCCGGCAGGGCGCCGCGCTGGACGAGCTCGCCGATCGGGATCGCGATCTTCATCGCATCGGCGATCGTGAAGAACGCCGCGCGCGCGGCGAGATCGGCGGCGCGATCGGTCGGCTGGGCGAGCCGCTGGCGATCACTCGTATAGCGCTGTGACCGATCGACGATCGCGCGGGTCAGCGCGGGCGTCGCGAGCGCGGCTTCCCCGAGTGCGGCACGCGTGGCTGCGTACACGGCATCCTCGAGCTTGACAGGTACCTCCCACGCCATGGCTCGAGTTCACCACGAGACGGGCAGATGCCCACGCCCTGGGAACGACGAGTTCGACCAGGACTCAGGCGTCAGAGTCTTTGGGGGCGACGGGGATCGTGATGCGACCGGTATCCGCGACGCCGATCTCGGCCGTCGGGGTGCCGTCCGCCTCATCGCCATCGGTGTCATCGGGCTTTGCGGTCCCTCCCGGCCTGGCCTCAGCGGCCTTCTTCTTGGGCTTCTTCTTCGCGGGCTTGCCGTCGGCGGTGGGCCTGATCTCCGGCGGAATCGTGTCGGCCTTCGCCTCGTCGGACGTGTTGCGCGGCGGTTGCGACGCGCGGATCGGAGGCATCGGCTGGGGCAACATGCGCGCAGGCAGACCCGGCGGATTCACGAAGGCGGTCTCGGTGGGCTCGTCGACCTCGAACGGGTTCTTGGCCAGCTCGACCATCTGCTTGAGCGCGTCACCCGGAGCGTCCTCCGACAGCTTCTGCGCGATCTCCTCGTCCGAGGGGAAGTAGTCGTGCAGGCCGTCCGAGCACACCAGGAGGCGATCGTTGCGCTTGAGCGTGACGTGCGCCATCTCGACCCCGACGTCCGCCGAGACCCCGATCGCGTTGACGAGGATCGTGCGAAGCGGCGAGACCTGCGCTT
This sequence comes from Deltaproteobacteria bacterium, assembly GCA_018262455.1. Next base: position 16,821 of record JAGSPR010000153.1, read on the forward strand.
CCTCGATCGTGAGCTTGCCCTCGATGACGAGGACCTCGGCGACGGTGTGGTCCGTGGTGATCTGCGATGACCGGCCGTCGCGGATCAGGTACGTGCGGCTGTCGCCGACGTGCGCCACGAACGCCTCGGGACCGGCGATCAGCACGACGTCGAGGGTCGTGCCCATCCCGGCCTTGTCGGCCTCGTCTTGGCCACGCTGGAACACGGCCTGGTGGGCCGATAACACCGCGTTCTGCAGCAGCTGCACGATGCCACGCCGTCCGGCGTCGGTCGGTGCCTGGGTGAACGCGGCGATCTCGGGGCGGGCGGCCTCGAGCGTGGCGCGGACCGACTCGACCGCCATGGCCGAAGCGACCTCGCCCGCAGCGTGGCCACCCATGCCATCGGCAACGATGAAGAACCCCTTGCCCGCTTCCATGTGGGCCGAGTCTTCATTGTGCTCGCGCACCATGCCGACATCGGTGACCAGCCAGGCCTCGAGGGTCACGCGCGACTCGTCAGCGCCCGAGGTCATGAATCAGCCACCACCTGTTAACCATGCGAATCTTCGCCTGGTACAGGTACGCCCGCAAGCGCTGAGACGCAATTCACAGAAAACCCGATCTCGACGCCAGCGAAGGCACGGCTACCGAAGCTGCTCGATCGCAAGCGCTGGAGGTGGGGTCCCGACGGCTGCCAGCTGGTGTCCCTGCGCCGTGAGCCGCGTCGCGCACAGCTCGATCGCCGCCTGCTCGCGGTCGAACGCGACGAACCGGCGATCCAGGCGCTGCGCCACCGCCGCGGTCGTCCCCGAGCCGACGAACCAGTCCGCCACCCGATCCCCGGGCACCGTGACCGCGCGCAGGATGCGCTCCACGAGCCGCTCGGGCTTCTGGGACGGCCAGCCGATGCGCTCGCGATCGCTGTGGTTGAGGGTCTCGATGTCGACCCACCAGTCCTCCGGGATCTTCCCGGCCGCGACCGGATAGCGATAGACCCGGCCCGTGCGGCGATCGGTCTTCTCCTGGACGAGCCTCTCTCCGTCGGCGACGACGCGCATGTGCGAGCCGCCGCGGCGCGGGATGCGGACGGCATCTGGATAGAACGCCCAGTCGGCGGACCGCGCGTACCACAGGATCGTGTCGTGCTTGCGGCCAAACCCGCGCCGGCTCTTGCCCCCGACCGCGTAGCACCACACGATCTCGTTGACGAACCGCGCGCGCCCGAACAGCCGGTCGAGCGCCACCTTCGTGTAGTGCACGGACCGGTGATCGAGGTGGACGAACAGCGAGCCGGAAGCCTTGAGGACCCGGCGCCCGTGGGCAAGGTAAGGCTCGAGCCAGGTCACGAAGGCCTCCGGATCGTCCGCGCGATCGGCGTAGCTGTGCCCACGACCGTGCTGGACCATGCCCGTCCCGAAGGGTGGATCGATGTAGATCGCGTCGACCTCGCCATCGGCCCAGGTCGCGAGCTCGTCGATCGCATCGCCGCACACCAGCCGGTCCGGTGGGCAGCTCGCGCGACCGAAGTCGATACGCTGTTCGGTGAACAGCTCGATCTGCTCCACCCGACGACATTACTATGGCGCCATGCGATTCGGTCCGTGGTATCCGCTCACGGTTGCAGGCGAACATGCCCCCAGCGAAGCGGGCGTCTTGCAGATCCGGCTCGCGAGCGGCCTGATCGACTATCCGCGCGGCAAGAGCGCGATGCTGTGGTATCAGCCCGCAGCGGATGTCCGTGCCGCGGCGCTCGCCGTGGCCGCCGCGCACGCGGGCGAGGATCTGGTGTGCCGGCACCTGATCGAGATCGCCGAGGCTACTGACCTCGTCGCTTTCTGTGCCAGATTAACAGCAGACTTCGTACGCCGGTTTGGCGAAGCCCCCTCGTTCCAGCGCCCCCCCTGATGAAGCTCGTTGAAGCCGAGGCCACCGGCCCAGTCGAAGGGGATGACGCGCTGATCACGCCGCCTCGCCCGCCCCACCGCCGGGTCTCGGTCTCGCTGCTGTTCACCCTGACCGTGCTGGTCGGCACGGTCGTCGCGATCTACGTGTCGTTCCCCGCGCGCAACGCGGTGCTGCTGACCGAAGCCGTCCACTATCACGTCGAGGCGCCTCCGGTGTGGAGCCTGACCAGCCCGACACCCGCCGATCTGCGGGCGTGGGCGATCGGCGTGCTCGGCAAGGAGCCGCCGCTGCCGGGGGGCTCCGCGAAGATCCTCGGCGCTCGCGAGATCGAAGTGCTCGATCGCCGGGCGGCCGTCGTTCGACTGCGCATCGGCGACGATCAGGTCACGTACCTCGTCCAGCAGACCCCCGTGATCTCCCCTGAGCACACCGAGATCACCGAGGGAGGACTGCGCGCGACGGCGTGGCGACGGGGCCCGTTCACCTGCGTCGCGGTCGGCCCCGAGGCGAGCTCGGCCGCCTGGTCCCTCGCGATGCCCTGAGGCTACTCGGGCACGAGCCTGATGCACGCGACGTTCGCGTCGCCAGGCGTTGGCGGCGTCCGCTGCGGGCCGGCCCTGACGCAGACGAGGTTCGCCCGAGCGCCCGTGATCGTGAAGGCCCCCGGCACGATGACCCGGTTACCGCAGGCGAGCTCCGTCGGCGCCAGTGGATAGTCAACCGAGGCCGCGTCGAACACGGCGGCGTCGATCCAGACCGCGCCCGACGCGCTCGGTGGACACGTCACGACGATCTTCCAGCGATCGCCAGCCGCGAACGTCGCGACGTCGTCCCGCACCACCCCGTCGCGGTCGCGCACGAGGCCGAGCGTCACGAAGCCGATGCCCTTGACCCGGACGCTCGACGACTCGCGTTCTGGCCCGTCGCCACGTCGTACGAGGACGACCAGGATCATCGCGGCCGCGGCGAACGCCATCGCCGGGGCGATCCACCGCAGCCGACGAGGCGCCCGCTGCGGGATCACGAGTGGAGGCAGCGCGACGACGTCCGTCCGCAGCCCGTCGAGGCA
>JAGSPR010000437.1 GCA_018262455.1 Deltaproteobacteria bacterium
CCGCCGCGGACGCGGACCTCGCCAAGCTCCCGCTCGCCAAGATCGATCCGTCGGCGCGCCTCGCGCTCGAGCACGGCCTCAACCCCGCGTGGGCCGCGAAGATGGCGACCTTCGGCACCGCCGCGCTCGCCCCGATCCTCGGCGCGCGCCCCGTGCTCACCGTCGCCGACCTCACCGCGATCACCGAGCGCCTCGCGAGCCACTCCGCGTGGCGCGCCGAGCAGCCCAAGACCAAGGTCGACGGGCTGGATCCCGCCTGGATCCACAAGCTCGCGGCACCGGAGCTCCGCGCGCAGCTCGCCGACCTGATCGCGAAGGATGCGGCGCTCGCGGGCGAGTACGATCAGATCACGAGCGTCGCCAAGCTCGTTCGCATCCAGCGCGACGGCGGGCGCCTGTTCCGCAACTTCGTCAACTTCTCCGACTTCTACTCGCAGAAGGACGGCGTGTTCCAGGCCGGCACCCTCTACATCGACACCCGCGCGATCCACCTCTGCGTGCCGGTCGCCGACGCGGGCAAGCACGGCGCACTCGCCGCCTCGTCGGACTCGATGCTGCTCTACTGCGACATCACCCGCAAAGGCGAGACCAAGCAGATCGCCGCCGCGCTGACCAACGGCGACTCCGACAACCTCTTCGTCGGCCGCAACGGCATCTTCTACGATCGCGCCGGCAACGACTGGGACGCGACGATCACCAAGGTCATCACGAACCCGATCAGCGTGCGCCAGGCGTTCTGGAGCCCGTACAAGAAGCTGGTCCGGATGATCGAGGACACGGTCGCCAAGCGCGCGGCCGCCGCGGACGCCGAGGCCCACGCGAAGGTCGAGGCCACGGGCACCAAGATCGGGACCGTCGACAAGCTCGCGGTCGCCGCGGAGACCGCGCCCACGCCACCCGCCGCGCCCAAGAAGCTCGATTTCGGCGTGGTCGCCGCGATCGGCCTCGCGATCGGCGGCATCGGCACCCTGGTCGGCGCCGTGCTCGGCTCGATCTTCGGGCTCGGCAAGTGGGTCCCGCTGGGCATCGCGGCCGTGCTGCTCGCGATCTCGGGCCCGGCAATGTTGCTCGCCTGGCTCAAGCTCCGGCGCCGCAACCTCGGTCCGATCCTCGACGCCAACGGCTGGGCGATCAACGGGCGCGCCCGGATCAACGTCGCGTTCGGCGCGGCGATGACCGAGCTCGCGAAGCTCCCACCGGGCAGCACGCGCCGGCTCGACGATCCGTTCGCCGACAAGAAGACCCCGTGGAAGCGCTGGGTGTTCCTCGTGCTGATCCTGGTGCTCGGCGGCAGCTGGTACCTGGGCAAGCTCGACGAGTACCTGCCGGGCCGCGTGACCTCGGTCGAGGTGCTCGGCGAGCACGCGCCGGTGGTCAAGAAGGCCAAGCGGGCGGCCGAAGCGGCGGCCAAGGCGGCGGCGCCGGTCCCGGCGGCGGCCACCCCGGCGGCACCGGCACCGGCGCCCTGAACTCCCGCGCCATCCGCTGCGCGGAGCCTTGACAGGGTCACCGGGTGCCGATAGAAAAGCACCCTGCCATTGCGGGAGTAACTCAGTGGTAGAGTGCAACCTTGCCAAGGTTGACGTCGAGGGTTCGAATCCCTTCTCCCGCTCGATAGACAGCACGACGCCCGGTCCGCCCGACCGGGCGTTTCTGCTTTCAGGCTCCGCGCTCGCTCGTGACATCACGAACGGAGTTGTCTAGAGGCCACCCCACGTCGGACCGCCGCGCCAGAACACACCGACCGCGCGGCCCTGGATCGCGTGCCGACGCACGAGCCCGAACGAGCGCCCATCGTGGCTCTCGCCGCGGTTGTCACCCATCACGAGGTAATGCTCCGCGGGAATCGTGACGGGGCCATAGTCAGGCCCGCCGCCATCGGTCAGCCGAATCGGGTGGAGCGTGTCGGCGAGGCGCTCGAACAGCATCGCACCATGCTCCTCGACTGGCGCGAGCTCGCCGTCGATCTGGATCCGGCCGCTGCGGATCTCGATGCGCGTGCCGGGCACGCCCACGACGCGTTTGAGCAGTACCTTGTCCTCTTCAGGCGAATCGAGCACGACAACGTCGCCGATCTGCGGCCCCTCGAATTCGGTCGCATACGTACTCGTGAACGGTATGCGCAGGCCGTAGGCTGCCTTGTTCACGACGATGCGATCGTCGACCTCGATGGTCGGCCGCATCGAGCCCGTCGGTACGTAGTAATGACCCGCCAGGGACGAGCGAGCGGATAGCAGCACGAGCGCGAATGCAGCGGTGACGAGCAGCTCGCGTGCGATGCGGCGGCCACGCGAGTGGACGGGCCGGGAATCGGTCATGACGTGATGACCGGACCTCGCTGGAGCCATATTCCCGCGGTGATACCTTCGAACACGTCGCCGTACCGAACGTTGTGGCGCTCGTGGCTTGCTCGAGCACACATCGCGACGCGCCTGCGCGATAGCTGAGGCTCGACGGAGGCTGGTCGCGTCGCCACCACCGCTCGGATCGAACCGATCCGCCCACACGCGGTTGCGCATGCAAGCACCAACGTCGCTCTCGGAGCTGATGACACTCACTCAGCTGCGTGGTCGAACACGATGATCTGCCAGCTTGCGGGATCTTCGATCAGCCTCCAGCGCAGCTGCCAGCGCTCGCCGGTGACCGGATCGATGCCGGCGAGTATGTGCTGCCCCGCGGGGGCCGCGAGCTCGAACACGCCATCTCGCGCGGTCGTCGTGGTCGCCACCGGCGTCGCGCCAGGGACCGGCCCCTCTGGACCAACGTCGTCGGGGGCGTACGCCTCGATCAACATCTCCGGGACGACGGCGGCCTGACAGCTGTCATCGACATGGTCCTGCCACTCGAACAGGGTGAGCTGAGGCATGCAGTCCCCAACCCTCGACTTGACGAAGCCAAAAACCCCCGGGCCTCCCAGGCGCGCGCGTGCCTGCTCGGGATAGTCATCCGGCCATCTGCAACCGCCACCGCGGTATGCATCCGGTGTCCAACCATCGGGACAGACACCAGATTCGTCGCCGCCGCACGCCGCGATGCATGCGAGCACGACGAGGATCGCGTTGCGAGTCATGCACACGTACGATGCAGCGCGCGTGCCGACGAGCGTATGACCGCGGCGTTACAGGCGCGTCAGAACGCGTGCGTGAACTCACGCTCAGCTGACCGCGACTGTCAGTACTTCAGGCCGCCGAAGTCGTACGCGACCTGCAGCCACATGAGGGGGGGCGGGGTCGGCGCGCCGAGCAAGTCGGGATTGGTGTTGTCGCTCGGTCAGGCAGTCCTACGACGACCGTGCATCACCGACGTCATCACCGAGTTGCCGGCGGCACCGCTCATGACGGCTCGCTACTCGTCACCTACAGCTACCGTGAGAAGTCCTAGCTCTCCGCGAGGGCAGAAATGACTTCGACGGCCGGCGTCCACGGCAGCTTCGCGATGAGCTGTTTCGCCTGTGCCGGCGTCACGAACTGCGAATCCTCGGTGGACATTTCGCTCACCCGCCGCTCGACCGCGCGTCCATCGCATACGAAGGCGAACCAGGTCACGTCGTCTTGCCAGTCATCGCGCGACGCGACGAACGCACCTCCGGGCACTGCGGGCACCGTCTCGATGAACTTCCTGAGCGGATCGAAGTTCGCGTTGTGTAGATCGTCGTCGTGCAGCTCGAGCTTGAAGAACCAGATGCCGCGAGCCTCATCGTAACGGGTGTCTCGCGCCCCGAGGTCTTTCAGCGACCGCTCGCGCAGGCGCACGTTGTCGCCGCGCCCGACGTAGAAGAGGCCGAGAAACGGCATCTTGAGCACGCGCCGAACTTGGTCCTTTGGAATCGCGACCGCGCCGGCCAGATACGTACGTCCCATGGCGCGGCACTCTAGCCGAAGGGCTGCGCGGAGTGCAGCCGCTAGACGACTCACGCCTGCACTCAGCGGTCGCGATCGACTCACTCGCAACGCAGCGTGATCACTCCCCACCACCTCACACCACTGACGTGCTCCGAGCTGCACCGTCCTGCACTCTCAAGCGCGCGAACCCGCTGATCTCCCGAGCACGAAGTCACCTTGCCAAGGTTGACGTCGAGGGTTCGAATCCCTTCTCCCGCTCGATAGACGACGGAACGCCCGGCTGCTGACCAAGCACCGGGCGTCGGCCTTTTCGGGAGGTGTGGCGTTGCGAATCTGGACGCCGTGTTGACGTAGCAGCGACTCGAGCTGGTCGAGCATGCGTTCCGCGTCGGTGAACTTTCAGCCGGATTGTTGGTGGACCTATCGCGAACGACCACTGGTCTCTCGCCAGTAGTAGATGAGACCGTTGGCGCGCATGCGTTCGATCATGCACTTGCTCTGGGACTTCCTGCACAGGTCGAGCACGCGCCAGCCCACGGTCGCCGCATCTTCGGCGCGTCCAGCCTTCGAGAGAGCGAGCGAGTACGTATCGAGGTTCCAGTAGTCGAGTCCGCCGCCGGCGACCACCGCAGCGCGTGCGAGCGCAACCGCGAGCACGAGATCGGTACCCGAAGCCTCGGGGCGCGCGGCGAGCGAAAATGCGATCTGATGCTGCCAGTGTGGATCGCCGTTCGTTTGATCGACGATCTCCTCGACGTCATCGGGCCCCACGCCGAACGCGAAGCGCGCTTTGGCGCGCTGCTCCGCAAGCTGGGCGTCGAGTGTTTGGGGACCACGATCGAACGCGTCGAGAGCGCGGCGGAGGTTGATCGGCGGTCCGCTGAACACGATGCGTCCGCGATCCACGAGACACGCGAATGGAATGGTCCGTACACCACAGCGAACCGCCAGCGGCCGCACGCTGTCGGCGGTCCACACCGGCACGCCTGCAAATAGCCGCGCCATCGCCGAGCCCGCGAAGTCCGCATCGCTTTCCTCGAGTGCGACCCCGATGCGGAAGCGATCGCCGTACTCGCGGGCGATCGCGATGTCCAGCAGCAAGCTGGCCTGGCAGGGCGGACACCACGATGAGGTGAACAGCAGCACGGTCGGCCGCTGGTCTGCGACCCATGCCTCCGGCGGCATGACCGGCTCCCTGGTTGGAGCCGGAACTGCCTCCCACGTCGGCAACCCACGATACGGATACCGCGCGAACTCGGCCTCAACCGAACGGTCAGGACTGTTCTCGCACGACACGCCGAAGAGCAGGGCGGCAAGTGCCACACGCTGGAGCGAGCGAGTCGTTGTCATACTCACCGTCCGCATGGCGAATCGTATCAACGTTTGGCTCCAGTCGTGCTTCTTGGATGCGACGCGCGACGCGCAAGCTACTGCAGCACGGGGGCGAGCGTTGTGACGGCGGCGCCCCGCGCAACACCGCGTGATCGCTCCCCACCACCTCACACCACTGACATGCTCCCAGCTGCACCCTTCTGCACGTTCAACGTCGCGATCCGTTGAGGATCA
>JAGSPR010000438.1 GCA_018262455.1 Deltaproteobacteria bacterium
TCCTGGTCCGTGTCACGCAGCCCGAGCCCGACGCCACACGCCCGGCCATGCCCGCGGTGGTCCGGATCGCCGATGCCGGCGTCGACGAGACCGACCCCGCCACGTGGAGCACTCGCTGGCCGCTGCAGTACGACGCCTACAAGCGGACCGCGATCAAGACGGCCACGACCTACGGCGGCCACGGCGGCAGCGAGGCGATGCCCGAGGACAAGCTCGCGCGCGACCCATGGCTCAAGCGCATGTTCCTCGGCTACTCGTTCTCGATCGACTACCGCGACCGCCGCGGCCACGCCTACATGCTGGCGGACCAGGAGGCGACCGGGCGCCTGTCCGTGCCCCAGTCCGGGGCGTGCTTGCACTGCCACGCGTCGGTGATGCCGCTGTACCGCAAGCTCGGCAACGGCGACGTGTTCGCCGGCCTCGACGCCACCTGGGCGATGACCTACCAGGACGCGAACAGGCTGCTCCACGCGTCGGGGCAGGCTCATCCGATCGGCTGCATCGATTGCCACGATCCGGCGTCGATGGCGCTGCGTGTGACCCGCCCGGGGTTCCTCCGCGGGATCGCCGCGCTCGCCGCGTCGAACGCGCCGGTGCCCGCATTCTCGAGCATCGCCGCGTGGCGGCAAGCCGGCCGCAGCGGCAGCTACGACCCCAACCGCGAGGCGACCCACGGCGAGATGCGATCGTTCGTGTGCGGTCAGTGCCACGTCGAGTACTACTGCTCGACCCGGATGCCGCTGACGTTCCCGTGGGGGCAGGGCCTGTCGGTCGACGCGATCGAGGCGTACTGGGATCAGATCACGCCCGCCGGTGGCGCGCAGTTCGCCGACTTCCAGCACGCAGAGACCGGCGCCCCGGTGCTCAAGGCGCAGCACCCCGAGTTCGAGCTCTGGAGTCAGGGCGTGCATGCGCGGCTCGGTGTGGCGTGCGCCGACTGCCACATGCCGATCGTCCCGGCGGGCGCGACCCAGGTCAGCGATCACTGGGTCCGCAGCCCGCTGCTCGACGTCACTCGCGCGTGCCTGACCTGCCACCGCGTGACGGAGCGCGAGCTGATCGATCGCGTCGCCACGATCCAGGACCGCACCCACGACCTGCTGCAGCGCGGTGGCGCCGCCCTCGTCGATCTGATCGACACCGTCCTCGCTGCCCGGGCCAGCGGCGCCATGACCGCGCAGCTCGCCCCCGCGCTCGCCCTGCAGCGCAGGGCGCAATGGCGGCTCGACTTCATCGCGGCCGAGAACTCGATGGGATTCCACGCGCCGCGGGAAGCGGCCCGCGTGCTCGGCGAGGCCATCGACCAGGCCCGTCAGGGTGCACTCGCTGCGCGCGCGCTGTTGCCTGCGGGCGCGGCGGTGCCGCCCGCCCAGCCGACGATGCCGACCACGCCGAGGTGACCGCTGCGCCCTCGGCGACTGCACCGCGCTCCTCGCCATTGAACTGGACGGCAGCGCCAAGCCGGACCCATGCGCACTGTTTGCGTGAACGCACCGACGGAATTGCGATGACGCCGACACGCGGGGCCCGGACCCCTGGCGTGGCGAATGCAACCCACGGTGGTCATCGGAGGTCTGCCATGCGCACCGCGCTACTCTTGCTGGTCGGACTGATCGGGTGTGGCGGCAACGAGGAGGGCACCCCCCAAGATCCGCTCGCGTTCAACGGCGTGTGGAGCCTGACCATCACGGTCACCGCCGCGGACGGCGTCTGTGCCGGCGATGCCGGCAGCTCGTCCACTCGTGACATCACCGTGACGGTGACCGCGGGTGTCCAGGCCGACACCTACGCGGTCTCGCTCAGCGGCTTCCTCGGCAACCCGGCCAACAAGCTCACCGGCGTGATCGCGGACTGGCCCGATGTCGTGGTCACGGGCAGCTACCCCGAGGATGGCGGCACGACGACCGCGAGCTACGACCTCACCGTCGATCTACCCGATCACATGGCAGGGACCGAGACGTGGAGCTGGGCCAACTCGCAGGGCCAGAGCTGCCCCAACGGCCGATCCACTGTCACTGCGACGCGCGCCCCGTGACCGAGGACGCCGTGGAGCTGCTCGAGAGCGCGGCGATCAGCCGGACCCCGCGTGCGCGCAGCGCGGTCCCGGGGTGGTCGGCTGCGATGCCGGCCACGGCGCGCCGCGCCAGCGCGGGCTGGCCAGCTCGCGTCAGTGCGTCGGCCGCGTCGATGCGGATCCGGGTCAACAGCAGGCGGGCATCGAGCTCCTGCCGGCCGCGGCGCTCGAAGTCGACAAGGATCGCGGCGACGCGCTCTGCGGGGACCGCTCGGCCGGCGGCGAGATCGATCGCGAGGGCGACGCCGTCCGCCTCGGCGCGGAGCCACGGATGGCGCTCGAGCTCGAGCTCGAGTGCGCGCCCGGCCTCGTCTGGGCGACCCAGATCGACGAGCGCGAGCGCGCGCGTCAACTGCACGCGCTCTCGCGCGTAGTACGCGGTCCACGAATCGAGCGCCGCCAGCGCACGCGCCGGCTCGCCGTCCTCGATCTGCGTGAGCGCGCGGAGCCGGACCTGGACGACCGGGAAGTCGATCGAGTCGAGCAGCCGCACGGCCAGGTCGTGATCGCCCGTAAGCCACGCGCTCACGAACCGCGTCTTGGTCGTGTTGTAACGCGCGGCTGCGCGTCGGCCCTCGGCGGCTTCGAGATCGCGCAGCGCCTCCACGTGCTGTCCCGCGGCGACGCGCGCGCTGGCGCGCAGCAGCGCCGCATCCTGGGTGACGGACCACAGCTTCTCACTCTGCGTGGTGCGGGCGACCACGGCGTCGAGGTCTCCGCGGGCGACCGCGATCCGCGCGCCGATCAGGTGGACCGCGGCCTGCTCGACGGCGCTGCCCGACGCCTTGGCGGCGAGCTCGCGGTACCCCTCCTCGGCGACGTCGTGGGCGCCGCGCCGGCGAGACAGATCGATCTCCGACAGCCGGCGGAACCGGTCCATGCGGTCGCGCAGCAGGGCCTCGGGATCCACCCCGGGGTGCGCGCGCAGCTCGCTCTCCAGGTTGCCGAATCGATCGAGCACCTCGCAGCGGTCGTCTGGTGTGCACACGCGCCACGACCCGTCGGGCTCGGCGATCACGGCATCCTGTCCGTAGGTCCGGATCTCGAGCGGGAGCAGCGTGTACGACCACAGGCCGCTGCGCTCGAACGCCTGATCGACCATGCGCGGTGGGTTGGCCCCGTCGACGTTGTCGGCGCGGACGATCGCGAACGCCGAGGTGTGGAGCAGCTCGTGGTTGCCGGCCACGATGGCGTAGCTCGCGGGCGACGCCGCGGACGCGGCGATCGAGAGGACTCTCCCGGAGAACGAGAACGTCACCCTCGACTCGCCCCCCGGCCGATGGATCCCGAGCACGGAGGCGTACCAGGGCTCGTTCCACGCCAGCACCGGCATGCTCGACGGATCGGGCGCCTGGCACCGGGACCACCGCAGCACGTCGAACACGAGGGTGCCCGACGACTCGCGCCGCGGGTCCCGAAACCCGAGGTCCTTTCCGTCGAGCGGCGTGGAGTCGAACAGCTCCTCGCCGTTCAGCGTCATCAGGTGGGTGTGGCGGCGCCACGTCGCGGTGGTGGCGTCGGTGGTCTCGATCACGTGAGACCGCGCTGGCTGACCACAGGCGGCGGGCCAGGTCTCGAGCGTCACCTTGTCGCCGCCGTACGTCCGCTGCCACACGACGCCGCCGAACCGGTTCAGGCCCTGGACCGTGTGCCCGTCGAGCTTCACCTCGACCGCGCGCCGCGCCGCGCGCACCGCCCAGATGCCCCCGCCGCCGGCCACGAGCAGCGCCGCGCCGACCGCCGCGAGGAGTCGTCGTCCCCGTCGTCGGCGGGCCCGTAGCCAGGCGCGCTGCCAGCGGGATCCCGTGCGTGCCTCCAGCGCCTCGATCACCTCGGTGACCGACGCGAACCGCGCGCGCGGATCGGCCTGCAGGCAGGTGTCGACCACGAACGCCAGGTCGGCCGGCACGTCGGCGCGCGCGGTGCGGATCGTCGTCAGTCCTTCACGGCCCTTCGCGAGGATCTTGCCCCAGCTCGCGCCGTCGACCGCTCGCTTGCCGGTCAGCGCGGCGTAGAACGTCGCCCCCAGCCCGTAGATGTCGGTCGCGACACTCGGCGGCTCGCCCAGCATGGCCTCGGGCGCCATGTAGCCCGGTGTCCCTGCGATCTCGGTGTGCTCGCTGTCCGGATCGACGGCCTCCCGGGCGAGGCCGAAGTCGGCGAGCAGCGCGTGGCCGGTGGCGGCGTCGAGCAGCACGTTCGCGGGCTTGATATCGCGATGGACGATGCCGGCCGAGTGCAGGTACTGGACGGCGTCGCAGAGCTGGAGGAACAGCGCGCGCGCTTCGCTGATCGGCAGCGGGCCATCGTCTCGCAGCCGCGCCGACAGGCTCTTGCCCTCTACCAGCTGCATCGACAGGTAGTAGCGATCGCCGTCGCGACCGAGGTCGTAGACCCGGACCACGCCGGGGTGGCTGAGCTCCTGGGCCAGGCCGACCTCGCGGCGGAACCGCGCGATCGATTTCTCGTTCGCGCCGGTCAGCAGCTTGAGGGCGACCTCTCGATCGAGCTCGCGGTCGAGTGCGCGGTACACCATCCCGCCGCCGCCGGCACCGAGCGGCGAGAGCAGGCGATAGCGTCCGCCGACGAGCTCGGCCGGCGAGGGGAGCTCGTCACGCGACGACCGCGCCGTGGCCGCGACCTCGTCGCCGACCGTGTCGACCTCGTCGGACGAGGGTGTGGAGCCGGTCGCATCCTGGCTCGACGTTCGGCCGCCCACGGTCGGCAGGCACCGGGGACACGTGGGCTGCTTGGCGGGAATGACCTCGCCGCAATCTGGGCACGTGCGGATCATCAGAGGGCTTGCAGCGACGCAGGCGGCCGCCGCCAATCCCCATGATACACGACGCTAGATTCGATCGTTCGTGCACGGGCGTCCGCTGACCCCGGTCGCTGGGGCGGCGGACGCTCGCAGCTGACCCTCAGCGGCCCGGCGGTGCGCGTCCAGTCGAACGCGCGGACCACTTACTCGAGCCGGCAGCCCATCGAGCAACCATCGCCGTCAACGCTGTTGCCGTCGTCGCAGGTCTCGCCGGGCTCGACCGCGCCGTTGCCGCAGCAGCAGAGCTGCTCGATCTCGCACTGCGCGGTGCAGCCGTCCTGGCCGGCGAGGTTGCCGTCGTCGCAGGCCTCACCCGCTTCCATGATGCCGTTGCCGCACAGCGGCGGCGCCGGCGACACGCAGAGGCAGTGGTAATCACAGCCGTCACCGGAGAGGACGTTGCCGTCGTCACAGACCTCGGGTGCTTCGACGAGCCCGTCACCGCACACGACGACGTGCTCGGAGTTGCAGCTCGCGTCGCAGCCGTCACCGGC
>JAGSPR010000439.1 GCA_018262455.1 Deltaproteobacteria bacterium
ACGCCCGGGGCGTCTGGCTCCGCGCGGCTGTGCCAGATCGAGCCGACGTCGATGGGGTTGGAATAGCCCGCCCGCCACCGCAACCCCGAGACCCCTGGTTCGCCCATCGCGCGCTCAGGTGGTTTCATCGGCGATCGAGGATCCGGGCCAAGCCGTAACCAGCCCCGATCCCGATCCCGATCGATAGCAGGGGGTGCTTCTTCATCATCACCCCCATCGCGTTGACCCGCTTGCCGAGGTCGCGCGCCGCGTCATCCTTGAAGTCGACAATCCGGTCGCCGGCATCGTGCAGTCGGTGGGAGATGCCATCTGAGACTCTCTCGAAGGTACTCGTCGTCATGATCGCCTCCTTGATGGTCCGCAAGCGACGGACGGCTGCATGGCGCATGCCGGTCCTGAGCGCCCCTCGTCGAATCATCCGCGGCCAGTCCCGAAACCTCGGCGCATGCCGAGGCGCAGCGTGCAATCCGTTCGCAGATCAGTTCAGCAGAGGACGCGAACACCGACGCCGTCGACGAGGATGCTCGTCCCGACGTGCTCGCACAGGCCCGGGCCGAAGCGGCCCGTACGCCCTTGGCCTGGAAAACGCCACGGCCATTACGCTCGTGTCGCCGCTCCCTGAGGCCAGCCTCGGGCGTCGCGGCCAGCCCGGCGAGACCGCCGCTGCCGAAATGCCCCTGGAACCTCCTCGCCGCTTGAACCTCCTCGCCGCCGACCCGAACCTTGGTAGCGTCGAGCGATGTCGATCGAGTACGTCCTCGCGCTGCCAGCGCTCCCGCCGTTGGCCCGGTTTGCGCCCGCGCTGGTCAAGTACGGTGGTGTCGACGGCGACTGGCAGAGCATCCGGGTCGGTAGCGTGCACGCGGACGCGGTCGCGCTCGAGCCCGAGGTGCTGGAGCGCGTCCGCGCGGCGTTGCGCCAGGCCAGGCTGGCGTCGCTGCCGGTCGCGAGTCTGGTGATCATCACGGGGATCTTCGACGACGTGCTAGCGGTCGCCGCTGCGCTGATGGACGTCGATGGTGGGGCGCTGATCTCCGACGAGGGCGAGGTGATCGAGCACCGTCGAGCGGGCCGTAGCGCGCCGGCTCCGGCGCCGGTCGTGTCCGCGATCGACGTCACCATCCCGGTCGAGGTCGAGGTGTTCGCCGCGTCGCAGATTCCGTACGCGCTCGCCGCGCGGCGCGATCCGACCGTCAAGTTTCCGGCGCTGGTCAAGCAGCTCACGCCCCCGCCCGCAATGATCGGTCAGTCCAAGTACGGCGGTCACTGGGACCACAACGTGATCGGCGACCTCGTGATCAAGCGATTCATCGGGCAGGACTGCAGCTACTACGCGAAGGAGTTGCGCGCGATCGGCGTGCCCGCGCCGGACGCGCTGTTCCGGCTCAACTTCGAGCACTGGCACGTCAAGGCGGTGCCGGAGGCAGACTGGCGCGCCGCACTCCAGGTCATGTGCGGGCTCGCCCGCGCCACCGCCGGGATTCTGTACCGCACCCGCCGCAAGGCGGCGTACGACTTCGCGCCCGCCGGATGCCCGTAGCAGGCGTTGCTCGCCGGCCATCGCATTTGGTCAACATGCGGGTCGTCGCGCTCGCTGGTTCGGGCCGCCGGCCGCAGCCGCCGTGCCAACGAGGTCTCGGACGCGACACGCACGTCGCGCGGTGTGGCTCCGCGGCGTCACCTCACCACGGCAGATCCACGACATCGCGCGGGCCCGCATGGCATTGCGTTTGCTTGACGGCCACTGCCATGCGCGCGTCGCCGCTCGTCGTTGTCGCTGCGCTTGCAAGCTCGAGCGCGGCCGAACCTGGGCTGGACCTGCCGGAGCCCAGCGCGCCGGCGCCGCGCGTGATCGTCGAGGACAGCCCCGGACCGGTCTACTACCGGCTGCCGCGCGACACCCGGGCGCTGTCGCGATCCGGGCTCGGCGTCGAGCTCCGGTCGTCGCGCGCGGGCTTCGCGCTCGATCTGCTCGGCGGAGCGTCGATCCAGCTCGCCCGCGGCGGGCGCTCCGCGCTGTGGATCGAGGGTGGCTACGCCTACGCCGGGTTCGGCGATCACCTGCTGGCGCTTGGCGCCGGACCTGCGATCGAGCTCGGCCCGGCGATCCTCGACGAGGCCCACGCGGTCCGGCTCGCGCTGGTTCCCCACGCCCTGATCGGGCGTTGCGACGGCGAGCTCGGCTACGGGCTGCGCACCAGCGCGATCGCCAGCTTCCTCTGGTACGGGATCGAGGTCGCGCACCAGTACCTGGTCGTCGGTGAACGGACGCGCCACGAGGTCCACGTGATGATCACGTTTCCGATGACGATCGGGGGCGGCTCGTGAACGCGCGCGCGCTCGTGCTCGTCGCGGCGGCGACGACGGGCTGCGGCCCGAGCCTGCGCGGCCTGGTCGCAGACCACCACGACCGCGAGGCGATCTGCGGTGCGCACGACGGCTCGTCGGGCGATCGCGCCGAGGTCGGCCGCGCGCTCGACGGCCACGCCGGGCTCGCGCTCGAGGTCTACTCGGTCCGCCCCGGCGAGCTCGAGCCGCTACTCGGCGACGCCGCCGCGTCGTTCGCCGGGCGCGCGCGGTTGGTCCGGGTCTCGGCGCAGACCAACATCGTGCCGGTCGACGGGCTCGCGGTCGATGTCGCGATCGTGGGAGCGACGCCGGTCCGCTGGGACGCCCTGGCGGCGGTGACCGGCGAGCGCCTGCCCGCCAGGCGGTGGGGCACCACGTACGCGACCCCGGGCAACGTGCTGAAGGGCCTCGGCGTGCTGTTCAGCTTCGGGACGGTGCTGTTGCCCAGCCTCGTCGACCGCCCGATCATCCAGTTCCGGCCCGGCGCGATCGAGGTCGACGCACCCGATCACGAGTACCGCCGGATCGCGCCGCGTGCCCACGCGCTGTACCACGCGACCGTCGACGCCAGCGGGTGCAGCGCGCTCGGATCCGGTGGCAGCACCGGGGTCCGGTGCCGCTGGTTCTTCGTGGTCTCGCCGGCCGCGTCGACGGCCCGGCTCGACGTCGCGGTCACGTACTCGGCGCAGCGCGTGACTGGCAGGTACACACCCGCCGAGCCGTGCATGGTGGCGCGCAGGACCTCGGTGGAGCTGGGCCCCATCGATCAGCTCGATCGCGTGTTCCCGGCGAACCGGATGCGGCCGCTCGCCGAGCTCGTGGGTCGCGTCGGGGCCGCACGCTAACGCTGCCGTGACGCGATCTGACCCGGGACTGGTCCGGCACAGTCCCCGGCGGCGTCACCGCGCGCGCCAGGCGGCGGGCGGCCTGACGGCGAGCGGTAGCTTCCACGGCCGTTCGCTGCTGCGTGGCACAGGTAGTTGAGTGTTGCGTCGGCAGGCGCTGCACGTTGCGGCCCTCCGCTGTCACCCGCGAGACGAAGGCCGACCCGCCGCCCCAGCGCGCGGGTCCGCACTCTGCTCGGAGTCCGCGCCGGAGGCCTTCCCCGACACTTCAGTTCAGGTCCGAGGCGCGTGCTCCTGCCGCGCGTCACGCTCCCGGGGCCTGCAGACACGAGCGCGCTAGAACCGCTTGAGGATCGCGACGTCGGTCTGCGACTTCACGCCGGAATGCAGACTGTCGTCGACCTCGGAGTGGCTGATGAGCTGCACGCAGCCCGCCGTGAGCGTGCCGTTGAACCGGATGTAGGAGCCATCGTATGCGCGGATGATCGGATCGCCGGGCTCGCGATAGCAGTCGCTCGGCTGGCCGTAGGTGGAGCAATGTAGCGATTCCCCAACGCCGTCACACACGGTGCCGACGATGAGGTCTGCGTTGCGGCTGTACGAGTGGCACAGGCGCGACTGCGCGATCAGCCGCATCTCGCCGTCGAACTGCCCGAGCTTCACGATGCCGGTCGTATCCGCGCGCCACTCGAGATTCGGGTTCGGGAACGTGGTCCACGGTGAGCAGCTGCCGTTCGTGCACTTGCGATTCCGGATCGCGATCTGATAGGTTGAGAGCTCCGCCGCGCCGTGATTCCACCGGGATCGCGCATCGGCCATCGACATCGGAGCTCCCGTGCACGAAGCAGGATCGAACGGATCGTTCGCGCTCGAGGGGACATCTCCGACCACGTCGTTGTCACGCGCGTACTGGAGGAGCTTGTCGAACGCGATCGGACCGACGAAGGGGACCGCGTCGAGCTGCGCGAGCGTCGTGAAGCGTGCGTCGTCGTCCGTTTCCGCCGTGCGGTCGTCGCCATCGCGGACCGCGACGATGTTGTCGGCGGACTTCGTCGCGAGCCCGAGCTCGCCGGTCAGGTCCGCGTACGATGTGGTATTTGCGAGGTACAGCACGGCCGCAGCCTCGGCGCTGTTCTCGACAATCCCGCCGGTGTCGCTCTTGCCGTCCACGATGAACGCATCATCTCGGCCGTCGATCGCCTCGGCGGCGCACGCCAGCGTGCAGAATGATAGCGCGAGCGCTGGGAGTGCCGAACGAACAGGGCGCGAGACGACGGGGGGACGCATGGGAGACTCCAAGGTGTGTGTGCCTTACCAATGCGTGAGTCCGCCCGAGGTCGCAGAAAATCGTCAGGCCTTGCTGGCTTATCTGCAACGTGCTGATTTCTCACCACGTCGTGCTCTTGCCGAGTGGCTGAGAGCCGCTGCACGAGCCCCGTCTTCCTCGGCCGGCGGCGTGATGGCAGCTTGAAGGTGGCCAGACGTCAGATCCTGGCGTTCGAATCCTGACCCCGAGAGCCACCTCGTGACCGTGGCACCGGGTCGAACGTGTGCGCCGAGTGCACCACATCGAAGGCGCGGCGCCGCGCGCGATCGGCCGGTGAACGGGGGCGGGCGCCGTGGCGTGCGCGAGATGTTGGCGGTTGGGGAGTGATCGTGACCGCGATGCAACGCGTGGCATGGCTCGGGGCGCCCTACAAATGATCGAGAGCGTCAAACAAGGGGTCAGGCCACCGCTCGGCCCAGGAGATCGGCGATGACGCGCTCGAGAACCTCGACGTCGAGCGGCTTGGCCACGTGGCGGTCGAAGCCGGCCTCGCGCGCCCTGCGTACGTCCTCGGGGGTCGCGTAGCCAGTGAGCGCGACGAGAGGGAGCGTGCTGAGTGTGGGGTCGGCGCGGATCGCGCGCGCCACGTCATAGCCATTCATCTCCGGCAGCCCGACATCACACAGCACGACGTCTGGACCGAACGTGCGCGCGACCTCGATACCCTCGGAACCGTTGCTCGCGATCGCGACCGTATTGCCGCGGAGCTCGAGCACCGAGCGAAGGCTCTCCGCGGCATCTGCATTGTCCTCGATGACGAGCACGCGCCGATGCGCCGCCTCGTGCGCATCAGGCTGGGCTCTCGGCCGGCTTGCGTCGAGCACGGTCGCGTCGAGCGGAAGTCGGATCGTGAACGCCGTGCCCGC
>JAGSPR010000154.1 GCA_018262455.1 Deltaproteobacteria bacterium
GTCGATCACGCCGAGCTCGTAGACGGGGACGATGTTGCCGTGCGTGAGCGTGACGAGCGTCTTGGCCTCGGTCACGAACAGATCGACGAAGTGGCGCTGCCCGGTGAGCTTTGGATGGATCTGTTTGATGACGAGCTGCTTCTCGAAGCCTCCCGGACCGACGAGCTTGGCGAGGTAGATCTCGGCCATACCGCCGGTCGCCAGCTTCTCGGTCAGGAAGTACTTGCCGAACGTCGTCGGCAACTCCGTCATCGCGGCCAATGTATCATGCAGCCGGTGATCGCTCTGCGTGGGCTCCTGATCATGGCTGCCGTTGGCACCGGTTGTGGAGATCCGCCCGCGCACGTGACCCTGGTGCCGGTGCTCGTGGGGGACACCGGATGCGGGCAGCCGGCCGGGGCGAACGCCCTCGCCGTGACGGCCTACAGCCCGGCCGGCGAGGTCACCCGGGCGGTGCCGCTCGACCAGGCCGTGGATCTCGCGGATCTGCCCGATGACACGATCCAGCTCGGGGTCGAGGTCGTGATCGGTGGCGGCGTGATCGGGGCCGCGGGCAAGACGTCGCCGCTGGCATTCGGCGAGCTCGCCGATGGTGTGGTGATCCCGATCAGGATGGCCCCGCCGGGCGGGTTCTGTCCCGCGGGGCCGCTCGGCGAGCCACGCCTCCAGCCGTTGATGGCGCGGGCGGGAGACGGCGCGCTCGTCGTCGGAGGCCTCGGCGAGTCGGGGCCCACTTCGACGGCGGAGTTCTACGATCCTGGGACCGGCACGTTCGCGCCGGTGGTGGTGCCCGATGCGCTGGTCGACGCGGTCAACGGGATGGCCGGCAGCGTGCTCGCGACGCTGCCCGATGGGCGCGTGGTGCTCACCGGCGGTTCTCGCGGGCTGCTCGCCGTGTTCGATCCGGCGACTCGGGTCTTTGGCTCGACGTTCGCGCTCGCGCCCCAGCGCGCGTTTCACGGCGCGATCGCGACCGACGGGTCGCACGTGCTGGTCGCCGGTGGTTGTCACGGGGTCGACAGCGGCGGCTGTGACGGGACGCCGCTGCGCTCGACCTTCGTCTACGACCTCCAGGGTGAGGATCCGGTGAGCGGACCGAACCTGACGAGTGACGCGCTGCTGGAGGGGGCGCAGCTGTTCGATGTCGGCAATGGTTTCGTGCTCGCGGGTGGCTTCGGGACGCCGGGCGAGGCCCAGCGGTTCCAGCTGGGTGATCGCGATGCGATCAAGCTCACCGGGCTCGCCACGCAAGTGACCTCGCTCGATGGTGGCGCGCTGCTGACCGCGTTCGATCGTGACGCTGCCCCGGCGAGCGGTCCGGTGACGATCCTCACCCCCGAGGCGGCCGTGGTGGGCGCGAAGGAGGGTCCGGGGCTCGCTGGCGCGCGCCTCGTAGCACTCGAAGATGGCTCCGTGCTGGCGGTCGGCGGCGATCCGGCCGAGGTCGACGGTGTCGCGCGCGTGGCCCGCTACAACCCGACCCGCGATCGCTGGGAGCAGACGCTGCCGACGACGACTTCGCGGGCGCCCGGCTCGCCGACCCCGCTCGATCAACCGGGGGCCCTGGTCGCGCCGGCCGCGATCCGGCTCGCCGATGGCACCGTGCTCGTGCTCGGCGGCGAGGCTGCACCGTCGGTCCGCGCGTGGGTCTATCGGCCGTCGCTGGTCGGCGCGACGACCGGATCGATCACCGTCCTGCCGGCGAGCGACACCAGCCCCGGCGTGCTCACCGCCCCCGATCCCCGCACCGTGACCCGAGGGACGGGCTGGGTCCTCACCGCACCGGATGACACGCTCGTCGCCCGCGCGCTCGTCGGGGGCCCGCGGCTGGCGCGCGGCTCGATCACGACCACCGTGACCGTGGACACCGGGGGCGTCGCGCTGATCGCGCAGCAGGTCGCGCCCGATCGTGCGCTCGTCGCGCACCTCGTGGCCGGCGAGCCAGCCCGGCTCGAACAGCTCGGCACCGGCACGGTGTGCACGGGCTCGATCGTGACGCTGGCGACGCCCCCGACGGCGACGGTTGCCACGCTCGTGGTCGGAGGTGGCGTCCGCGTGACCGTCGACAACGAGGTCGTGCTTGCCTGCGATCACGCCGCCACCACCGCCGGTGCATGGGGCGTGGCCGCGTC
The DNA here is from genome assembly GCA_018262455.1 of Deltaproteobacteria bacterium. The sequence continues at coordinate 2,133 of JAGSPR010000154.1, forward strand.
AGGTGCGGGAGCCCGCATCACGGTCGCCACGGTCACCGTCGCGCGATGACTGGTGATACGGTGACCGCGATGCGAAGGGCGTGCATCGCCGCGGTGCTACTCGCGGTCGCCGCCACGCCGGCCCACGCGTACGAGTTCTGGCTGCGGTCGCAGACGATCGGCCAGGCCTATCAGCTGCGCGAGTACCGGCTCGTCGGGCCGGACCTGTTCCTCGGCCGCCGCCGCTACACCCAGACGCTCGCGCTGCGGATCTGGGATGTCGGTGACTTCGCGCGCCGCCGGCGGGAGGCTCGGTTGCCCGACCACGGCCTGCGGATCTCGTGGCAGAGCTACCTCCGGGTCGATCACGACTTCGGCAACTTCGGCAATGGCAAGATCTCGATCGCGAACAACCGCCGGCGCGATGCCCTCGACGTCATCCCCGAGCTCGACGAGTCGCTCATCGACCTCGATCTGCTGTACGGCTACCTCGAGCTGTCCGGGATCGCCGACGATCGGATGACGTTGCGGCTCGGGCGCGTGCTCGCTGACGATGGCTGGGGCACCACGGCGGTCGACGGTGCCGCGGCACGGCTCGAGCTCCCGCAGCCGCTCGCGATCTCGGCGTCTGCTGGCCTGCGCGTGCGCGCGAAGTCCCCACTCGGGATCTCGGCGTTCGAGCTCGACGGCACGTCGGGCGCGGGCTGTCGCGAGTACGTGGAAGCCGCCACGCCGGGCACCGGAACGTGGAAGCTCATCGACCGCAACCGCGTGATCGAGAACACCCGGTTCTCGAGCGACTTCGAGTACTGCCCGCAGCGCGAGGCGCTGCAGCCGACGGTCGGGCTCGCGATCGCGACCTCGCGGACGCGCCGGTTCGGCGCCGAGCTCGGCTATCGGCGCACCTGGTCGTCGACGGTGGGCCTGATCGGCGCGGTCGATCGACTCGACGTTGCCGACCGCGGCCTCTACCCGAACGAATTCGGCCAGGCTCCGGGCCGTGGCGTCAACGAGGAGCACTTGCACGCGCGGCTCCACGGCGAGCTCGCGCATGGCGACCTCGCGATCCAGCCGTTCGGCAACGCGCGGTTCTCGATCCTCCATGCCGCCATCGATCGACTCGATGCCGGCGTCCGGCTGCACGATGGCGCGCACTCGCTTGAGCCCACGGTCGAGTACTTCCTGCCGACCTTCGATGGTGACTCGATCTTCAACGTGTTCTCGATCGAGCCGACCACGGACGTTCGCCTTGGCTATCGCTACGATGGCGTGGTGCGCGCGACCGCGAGCGGCTGGCTCCGGCGCTATGCGCAGGCGGACGGCTCGGCCCACTCCGGGGGACTGGAGGCGGGTGTCGAGCGCACCATCACGCGCGCGCTCCGCACGCGGGCCGATGCCCTGTGGGACGACGGGTACGGCGGGCGTCGGGTCGGCGGAAGCGGAGAGGCAGCGTGGCGTGCGCGGGACACGATGTGGCTGCGTGGCCGCGTCGTCGTGCTCGGCGTGGCCGCGGACGATCGCCCCCGCTACGTGACGAGCTCGACCGTGGTGAGCTCGACCTGGAAGCTCGGGGACGCGGTCGCCCTGCACACCGTGATCGAGGCTGACTACGACCAGCTCCATGCCCTCCAGACCCGCGTGATCGGCGTGCTCGATCTCGCGTTCGCGCCCGAGCCATGACGATGAGGCTCGCCCGCTACCTCCCGATCCTCGCGATCCTCGCGATCGTTGCCGGTCTCGCAGGGCTCGGCACCGCCGTGCTCGCCGACGGCCGGAGCGACGATCGGAGCGACGATCGCCCCGACGAGTGGTCTCCGATCGTCTACCCGCTGCAGCGCCTGCCACTGATCTTCTCGCATGGCAAGCACCTCGCTCGCGGCGCGACGTGCGTGACCTGCCATCCGAGCGCGGCGCAGTCGCGGTCCGCGGTCGACAACCTGATCCCCACCGAGGTCCAGTGTCGGGCGTGCCACCCGATCGACCGCGCCGATCCCGAGCGCATCGTCGCGGGCGCGCCACCCGCGCAGTGCCGCGCGTGTCACGCCGGGTGGCAGCCGAACCTGCCGGTCGAGCGGGTCTACCTGACGCCGTCCCCGCTCAAGTTCGCCCACGCTGCGCACACCAAGACCGCGTGCACGACCTGTCATGGCGACCTGGCGCACGTGGCGCTCGCCACCACGCGCCAGCTCCCGACGATGGCGTCGTGCCTGCGTTGCCACACCAGCGGTGCCGAGGAGCGACGTTGCGCGGATTGTCACCTCGCCAAGCTGGGTGGCCTCCTCGAGACCGAGTTCGCGCACGGCTCGCTCGTGCCGCACCACACCGGGCTCGGCGACGCCCACGCAGCCGGCTTCGCGAAGGATCATCGCCAGGAAGCTCGTCAGGTCAACGCGACCTGCACCGCCTGTCACGATCAGTCGATGTGCCTCGCGTGCCACCAGGGCGTGACCAAGCCGATGGAGTTTCACCCCGGCAACTACGTGCTGACCCACAGCGTCGACGCGCGCCGCGGCAAGCCCGACTGCTCGGCGTGCCATCGGGCGCAGTCGTTCTGTGTCGGCTGTCACGAGCGATCGGGGGTCGGGATGCGGGTCAACACGGACTTCAACACGGTCGATCCGCAGCGCGCGTTCCACCCCGCGGGCTGGGCCTCGCGTAGCGGCGGCGCGAATCGCCATGCCGGCGAGGCGCGTCGCAACGTGACCGCCTGTGCTTCGTGCCACCGCGAGGAGGATTGCCTGAGCTGCCACAGCGCCGAGGCGGGGGCGCTGCGCGCGTCACCGCACCCGCGGGGCTGGCGGGCCAGCGCGAAGTGCCGCGCACTCGATCGCGGCAATCGCCGGATGTGCTTGCGCTGCCACGTCACCCAAGCGGAGCTCGGCTGCGACTGGTCCGCGGGGCCCTAGCGCGACGCGCGCCCGCGCGGTTACCCGGGTTTGCCGAGCCGGTGCGGGACATGGAGACCGCAATTACGGTGACCGAGCTCGATCGCCTCGGTGTCACCGACCGCCAGGGCTTCGGCGAGCAGCCACTTCGAGATCGCGTGCGATAGGGCGTACTCGTTGCGCGCGTTCCACAGCCACGCCGCCATGTTGCTGCCGGTCGAGAACGCGTGAGGGAACGCGAGCCGGCGGAGCTCGGTGCCGCCCGCCTCGACGGCGACGTCGTACGCGGCCTGGAGCGCGATGAACTCGCGCCACTCGTCGATCGCGGCGTGGGCCTCGCCGTCGTGGCGGCGTTGCGACCACCGCGTGAAGCCGGTCTCGAGCGCATCGAGCCGGCCATGGCGCAGCCGGCGGGCGAGGCCATCGCCGACCGGGCCTTGCGAGGCCGGTGCGCCGAGCCGCGCGCGCTCGGCCGCATGGGCGAGCTCGTCCGTGATCGCGGCGGTGACCTCGCGGAGCGCGCGATCGACGGCTCCGAGCGGCGCGTCGAGCTCGAGGGCACGACGGGCGAGCCAGCCGTGGGTGGCTCCGTCGGCGAGCGCGGCATCCCAGGCGCGGACCGTGGCAGCGAGCCGGTTCGCGCTCGGATCGTGCGAGCGGAACGCGAGGTGGGCGGCCACGGCGCGCGGGAGCGGGCCACCATCCACGGGGGCGGGCTCGAGCGAGCCGGCGTCGGGGGCGAGGGCGACGGCCTCGGTTGGCGCCGGTGGCGGCGCGGCCACGACAGGCACCTCGAGCAGCCCGCGGGTCGTCCCCCGGTAGGGCGCGAGCAGCCACCGGGCACGCAGCTCGGAGGGGCTCGGTGCGCCCGCGGATCCGATCCGGCAGCACGCGACACCTTCGAGGAAGTAGGTCAGCGGCGTGGCAGGCCAGCGCGCGGCGAGGGCGTCGCTGGCAAGCTCGCTCCACGCCCCGCGCTCGGCGGCATCGGTGGCGAGCCACTCACCGGCGAGCTCGCGGACCGCCGGGTGATCCTCGATGAGCATCGCGACCGAGCGCAGCAGCGGGCGCGCGGTGTCGGCATCGCCCCGACCGGCCGCGACCAGGGCGGTGACCACGACCTCGCCGTCTCCGAGCGGCTTGCGTGCATCGCGCCGCCTCGCGATCCACGCCTCGGCCGCCGGGGATGGCCGGTGCGCGAAGGCCCATGCCGCGACGCACAGGCCATAGGCCGGGGCATCATCCCCGGGTCGCGACAGGAGGCCGGCGTAGTAGCCGACGCGGTGCCAGCCGAGCGGCACGAAGAGGTGGCGCGCGAGCGGCGACGCGATCACGGGCAAGATCATGAAGCCGGCCATCGGGATCGAGAACCACCACAGCCCGACGCCCCACAGCAGCAGCACGATCGACGCACCGAGCGCGATCATCAGCGACGCGAGCACGCCGGCGACCGCGCTCCACGCGAGGTAGTGCCAGCTCCGCGACCGGCGGCGCGCCGTGATCGCCGCCTGATGGACCCGCATCAGGATGACGTAGGGCAGGGCGTACACCTAGGGCCTCCACCCGAGCGCGCGTCGCAGCCCGGTGAGCACCGGCGCGCGGTGGGCCGCCGGTGGCGCGGTCCGCCGGATCGGCGGAGCGTTGCGCACCCACAGCTCGGCGATCAGCCGGCGATACGGATCGCGGAGCGCCGCGACCGCCGCGCGTACCGCCTCGGCCGTCCGTGGCTGGGGCCCGAGGGGGGTGTCGTACGACTGGGCGCCCTCGAACGCGAGCTCGAGCATGCCGAGCAGCTTCTGGGCCTCGCGCTCGATCTCGATGCGGCTCGCGTCCGGCGACAGGCCGAGCACGAAGAACGGGTTGTCGACGATCGACATGGCTTGAGGCTACCGCACGCCCGAGTCGAAGCCCTTCTTGCGAGCCTCGCTGTCCTCCGGGAGCAGCTGCCAGAGCGCCTTGACGACCCGGCGGAGCTCGTCGGTGTCGCCGCGTTCGACCGCCGACCTGCCGTCGACCACCAGCTTCTGCGCGCGCGGCAGGTCGCGCATCGTCGAGACCTCCGACGCGGCATCCTCGAAGTAGTACTCCCAGGCCTCCGAGGTCCGGTTGAACGCGGCGCTCGACAGCCGCGAGGCGAGCCGCATCTGACGTTCCAGCTCCGGAGCGTCCTTGTCGCGGCGTGCCTTCTCCATCGCGGAGAGCACTTCCTGGAGCAGCGCCCGCTCGGCGTCCGTGCCGTGCATGCCAACCGTGGACGATGCGGTGATCGCGGCGTGGCGCGCGGCGTCGTCGAGCTCGGGCCACTTGCGGGCGAGATCTGCCTCCGCCATGGTCGCGTCGACGTCGAGCAATGCGCGACGGGCCCGCTGGGCCGCATCGGCATCGCCGCCATGGGAGGCGTCGATGTCGCGCTCGGCTTCCGAGAGCCGGGTCTCGAGCCGATCGAGCTTCTCGATCACCTGCGCCAGGCCGTGGCGGAACGCGTGGGTCCGCAGATCCATCAGCTGGCGGCGCAGGTCGCGGAGCGAGGCATCGAGTGCCTCGGGGGCGGCATCGGGCACCAGCAGGTGCGCGACGTGCTCGAACACCTGGCCGATCGCCGGCACCAGCGCGCGCGCCGCGAGCCGGCCACCGCGATCGAGCTCGATCGTGACCTCGACCGCGGAGCCGGTCGGCACGGTGTCGATCACCGCGTCGCCGCCGATATCGAGCGTGCCGACCAGCCGGCACAGGTGGGCCTGGGCGAGCTCGCCCTGCACGATCGGGATGCGCAGCACGCTGTCCGAGCTGCCCTTCGCGATCGTCTCGATCGTGTGGTGCGTGAAGGTCCGCCGCGCGGGCAGGGGCGCGCCGCGCTCGAGGTAGACCTGGACATGGCCGCTCGCGAGCGCCACTCCGAGGGTGCGAGACAGCGGCGGATCGCCGATCGTCAGGCCCTGGACGATGGTGAGGGCAGGCGGGCTCACCGCGATCCGCTCGCCGGTCACGGTGCGCGCCTCGAGCTCGAAGGTGCACGCGCGCCGGGGCAGCAGCGTCACGCTGGTGAGGAACGAGCCATCGGGACCGACGGTCGCCTCGCCGCTCGACCACGCACCATCGTTGCGCACGAGCTTCACCTTCGCCGGTGGATCGGCACCGACGAACTTGCCGACGACATGCGGCGTGAGGTCGGCCGAGACCGCCGGGTACTGCAGCCAGACCTGGCGGCCCGTGGGTGCGGCCGAGCTCTGGGCGCGGCCGTCGAGGCCGGCGGTGGCGGCGTACAGCGCGGCGCCCTGGGCGACGAGCGTCATCGGATCGTGGCCCTCGGCGATCGACGACTCGAGCCTGGCGGCGACCCGCGCCCGCACCATCGGCATCACCGTCGGTCCGCCGACCAGCACGAGCCGGGCGAGCCGGCCGGGGGCGAGGCCGTGCGCCGCGAGCAGCCGCAGGCACACGTCGATCGAGCGATCGATCAGGGGCGCGCACAGCCGCTCGACAGTGACCCGATCGAGCTCGAGGTCGACGTCGACCTCTCGGCCGTCGATCGAGAGTGGCTGGGCGAGCGTCACCTGGGCCTTGTCGCCGCGCGACAGCTCGATCTTGGCGTCCTCGGCCGCGAGCCGGAGCGCGCGCAGCGCCGGCGTGTGGGCGGGGTTGTTGCGCTGGGGCACCACGGCCAGCCGCGACGCGAGGTGCTCGGTGATCGCCCAGTCGAGGTCGCGGCCGCCGAGGAAGTTGTCGCCGTCGTGACCGACGACGCGGAGCAGCCCGTCGCGGGTCTCGAGCAGCGACGCGTCGAACGTGCCGCCGCCGAGGTCGAACACGAGCCACGTCCCGGCGCCGTCGCCGTCGGCACGCCAGCCAGCCGCGAGCGCGGAGGCGATGGGCTCCTGGAGCAACTCGACCCGCTGGAAGCCAGCGAGCCGCGCGGCCTCGGAGGTCGCGGCGCTCTGCGGCAGCTCGAACAGCGCCGGCACCGAGATCACCGCGCGCTCGACCGCGATCCCGAGCTGGTCGGTGATGTCCTGCCGCAGTGCCTTGAGCACCTCGGCCGAGAGCTCTTCGGGCTTGCGCGTGGTGTTCGCGGCCGGAAAGTCGATCGCCTTGCCGGTGCCCATCAGGCGTTTGAACTCGGCCGCCGTGTTCGCGGCGTCCTGCTCGATGAACCGGCGCGCGCGCGTCCCGACGGTGACCCGCGCCTGCTTGTCGAGCCGGACCACCGAAGGCGTCACGGTCGCGCCCTGTGCGTTGCGCACCACGCTGACTCGCTCGCCGTCGAACACCGCGGCGGCGGAGTTGGTGGTACCGAGATCGATCCCTACGTAGAGCGGACTGTCTGCCACGCCGCGAACCTAGCACCTGTGGTCGGGCGGAGGTCGGCCGGACTTGCTAGGGCCGCGCGAACACCACGAGCACGAGGACGATTGCCGCGAGCATGGCGATGCCGACCGCCACGAGGATCCCGTTGCGCTTGGCGCGCGCATGGTGGTCCTTGACCAGCTGCCGCATGTTCTCGCGCATCCCGAGGCCGAGGACCTGCTCGGCCGCCTGGCTCTGGACCCGCATCAGCTGGGCCGTGGTCGAGCGGTACCGGGTCACCGCCTGATCGGCCCCACAGATCTTGCAGGTCACGCGGGCTGCCAGCCGGGCGCCTTCGGGTATCCGGATCCCGGCCGCGCCACAGGCTTTGCACAGCGACAGCTCCGTCTCCACCAACCCTGACCCCGCGAAATCGCAGCGCTTAGCGCTGGCGATAGACAATAAAACCGCGTGTCGGATCGTAGGGCGAGACCGCCACGGTGACCCGATCTCCGAGGACAACGCGAATCCGGTGACGCCGGACCTTTCCGGCCAGCTTGGCCAGAACCTCGTGGCCGTTGTCGAGCTTGACGCGAAAGTTGCCGCCCTTCGCGATCAAGATGACCTCGCCGTCGAGATGGACCAGCTCTTCTTTACTCATTGTTCCTTGGACCCACCCCGCCGTGGGGAGCCCTTGGTTAGCACTATGCCAGGCGCAAGAAAAGCGCTCGGAAACCAAGAGTGATCTACCCTTGGGCCGTGGATCGCCAGCCGCCTCGAGCAACCAGCGACGAGATCGATCTCTATATCCGCACCTATTACTCGCTGCTGCGCTCGAGCGGTGACGTCCGGGTGCGTGCTTTCGAGGAGGCGCACCTGTTCTCGCGCTCGAGCCTCCACCTTGGCGCCGAGGATCCGAACCCCGATCTCGCGGCGTTCTCGTACAGCGCTGGCCGGCTCCCCGACTGCATGCCGCGGATTCGCCGGATCGTGCTCGGGCAGAGCTCGACCCAGTTCCGTGCCGCCGGGCTGCCGATCGAGCAGTGGGAGATCGTCCGCACCCGCGGTCGCCGCCGGCCGCTGCGCTGGGATGGCGGCACCACCCTCGCGGTGTTCATCGCGTCAGGATCCGACATCGACGATCTCGTCCCGATCCTGACGTCCTACCAGATCGAGTGGAACAAGGTGCGCGAGCGGCTGCTGTCCGCGCGGATCTCGGATGTCAGCGATGACACCGCGCTCGCCAACGCCCTCGGCGACGAGGCCGCCGTGGTCCGGCTGAGAGGTGCGCTCGGGCCGCGCTCCGACGACATCCTGCGCGACATGCTCGCGCACGACTGCGATCTGTTCCTCCGGCTGCTCGACGGATCGTTCCGCGAGTACCAGCGCTCGGCCCAGCGCTGGTGGAACGCGATCGCGCCGTCAGTGCCGAAGAACCGGCCGGTGTACTTCGTGTCGTCCAATAGCCACTCGCTCGCGAACCTCCTCGGGGGCTACGCGCGGGCGCACACGGACGAGATCCTCGGGTTCTTGCGCCGCCGCAACTTCGAAGACCTCGCGCCGCGCTACGACGAAGCGGTCGCCGCCGGAGACCTCGGGATGGCCACGAACATCCTGTATTACTCGCTGCGCGCCTTCATCCACGAGCCGGGCGAGACCGGCCGGATGACGCAGGTCCAGGACTCCGACGCGGCGAGCGGGATCCGCGCGATCTCGTCGCCCGGCAAGATCGACGTCGACGCCCAGGTGATCGAGCTCTCGCAGCTGCGGTTCGACAGCCTCGATCCTCGGGTGCACGTCCCCGGGATCGAGCAGCTCTCGCGCAGCCAGGCGGTGATCATCAACATCGACTACCCGCTCGGCATGGCGGCCTACCACCACCTCACCGCGGTGGCGCTCGGGGTTGACCAGGTGCGCGGCATCTACATCATGGGCAAAGCCGCGACGCTCAATGGCCGCGTCGGCGACGTGATGATCAGCAAGGTGATCCACGACGAGCACTCGGCGAACACGTACCTGTTCCGCAACGCCCTCGTGGCCGGAGACGTCCAGCCGTTCATGAAGCACGGCACGGTCCTCGACAACCAGAAGGCCCTGACCGTGCGCTCGGCGTTCCTCCAGAACCGCGAGTACATGGACGTGTTCTATCGCGAGGGCTACACCGTGATGGAGATGGAGGCTGGCCCGTACCTCTCGGCGGCCTACGAGATCGCGTCCCCGCGCCGGCATCCGCAGAACGAGCTGGTCTCGCTCGAAGGGTCGTTCGAGCTCGGCGTCATCCACTACGCCTCGGATACGCCGTACTCGCGGCGCCAGAGCCTGCTGTCGAAGAGCATGTCGTACTTCGGCATCGAGAGCACCTACGGGTGCGCCAGCGCGATCGCGCGCCGGATCTTCCAGAGCGAGCTCAATCGCCTCGGCTCGGGTTGATGATGAGGGTCCCCAGCGAAGCGGGCGGCGGATGATCGAACGCGCGGAGGTCGTGGTGATCGGCGCCGGCGTGTCGGGCCTCGGGTTCGCCAACTGGTACCGCGAGCGGCACCCCGAGGCTCGCGTCGTCGTCCTCGAGGCCGAGTCCGAGCCCGGCGGCTACTGCCGGACGGTCGTCCAGGATGGCTTCGTCTGGGACTACTCGGGCCACTTCTTCCACTTCAAGGATCCGTCGATCGAGGCCTGGCTGCGCGCCCGGATGCCGGGGCAGGAGGTGCGCACGGTCGCCAAGCAGAGCGTCATCCGCTATGCCGGGCGTGACATCGACTTCCCGTTCCAGAAGAACATCCACCAGCTGCCGCACGACGAGTTCCTCGAGTGCCTCGTCGACCTATTCTTTCGTCCCACCGGCGATGCTCCGCCGCGGTCGTTCGGCGAGATGCTGGTTCGCCGGCTCGGCCGCGCGATCACGGACAAGTTCCTCCGTCCGTACAACGAGAAGCTCTACGCCACCGATCTCGATACGCTCGATGTCGACGCGATGGGGCGATTCTTCCCGCACGCGGACATCGCCGACATCATCGCGAACATGCGCCCGGGCGCCCGGGACGCCGGCTACAACGCGACGTTCACGTATCCCGCCGGCGGCGCGGTGCAGTACATCAACGCGCTGCTCCGCGATCTGCCGCCGGAGATGGTGTCGTGCGACGAGCGCGTCACCGCGATCGATCTGAGTGCGCGCGAGGTCGTCACGCCGCGCCGCCGCATCCGGTTCGATCACGTCGTCAGCTCGGCGCCGCTGCCCGCACTCGCGCGGATGACCGGCGTCGCGCACGATCCGGCGGTGTTCACGAGTAACCAGGTCCTCGTGTTCAACCTCGGGTTCGATCGCAAGGGGACTCGCGGCGTCCACTGGATGTACTTCCCGGATCGCTCCCTGATGTTCTACCGGGTCGGTTGGTACGACAACATCCTCGACGGCGACCGGATGTCGCTCTATGTCGAGATCGGCGCGCCGCCCGGCGCGACGTTCGACGTCGACGCGCTACGAGCACGCGTGCTCGCCGACCTCGTCCGCGAGCGGATCGTCACCGATCACCAGCTCGTGTCGTCCCACCACGTCGTGCTCGACCCGGCGTACGCCCACATCACGACGGCGTCGCTCGCCGAGACCGCGCGGCTGTGCGGCCTGCTCGCCACCGCCAGCGTTCATTCGGTCGGGCGCTATGGCCGGTGGACCTACTGCTCGATCGAGGACAACCTGGTCGAGACGCGCGCGCTGGCCGGCACGCTGTGAGGCTCACAGCGGGACGCGGATCACGACCACGCCGGCCGCAGACTCGCCGAGCACGTCGAGGACTTTCGCGCTGCCGTACGCGACGCGCGGCGTGATCCCGGGCGGGACCGAAACGAAGATCGGCGCGCCATGCTCGCGCCACACGCCGAGCACGGGGCCGCGGAGCGCGACGGTCACCACCTGATCGCCGGCGAGCGCGGCGAGCGCGCTGGGGGGCGAGGCCTTGACGACGGCCGCACGGCAAGCAGCCGGCGTGCAGACCGAGTAGCGCTCCACGGCAGGTCCTCCGACTTCGTGCCGAGCGGGACGATCCGGGTCGGCACGCCGGGGCTGAGCATCGCCCCAGCCTCCCTCGCGTCGAGCTCCCCATCCTCGCCCGTGGCCCACACGAGGAACGCGCGCCCGGCGGGATCGAGCGCGACCAGGTAGCTCGCGGCCTCGATGGGCTTCTCCTGCGTGACGACGCCGCCGGCCGAGCGCGCGATCGTGAGTGTGTCCCCGGTGACGTACGCGACCACGCCGGCGGTGGCGTTGCCGAGCGCGAACAGCACGTGCGTCCGCTCGATCGCTCCAGGGCTCCGCCCCCCTACCGGCGCGCCGGCAGGGTTCCCCCCGATCACGCCCTCGATCTTGGGAGCCTTCGGCTTCAGATGCGTCGCCGAAGCCACGACGGTACCGGCGTCATCGATCGGACCGACGTCGACATCGACCCCCCGGCTCATCGCGCCCCACGCTGGATCGGTCAGGCTGCGCCGCGCGAACGGATCGATCCGCGCGATCTTGGGCGCGGTCCCCGGCGCGAGCTGGAGCTGGACGGTGGTGGTCTTCGTCATGTTGCCCAACGCGAACACGCCGCCCACCGAGGGCCGTAGCCAGAGGTCGAGGCTGGTGACCGGGTCGGCGCCGTCGCGGACCGGGAGGATCTCGGCGGGACGCAGCGCGCGCGTGCCACCCGCAAGGGTCGGAGGGCCCATGCCGGCGGCGGTGCGCAGCGCGGCGTGGGCCAGGTCGAGCTCCTCGAGCGCGCCGGGCAGTGGATCGACGCCGCGGTTCTTCGGCAGCTCGCCGCCCGGGTCGACGTGCGAGATGAAGCCGGTGGCCACATGGGACGCCGCCTGGTCGAGCTGGTTCCAGGCCTGCTCGACCTCGATGAGGCCGGTGTCCTCGGCATCCCCGCGCGACAGCTCGCTGACGAGCCGAGTGCACGTGCCGCGGTCCCACGGGTCGGGTGAGAGCTCGCGCAGCGCGAGCGCCTCGACCGGCCTGGACGATGCGGGGGTCGCGCCGAGCAGGCACGCGCGCGCCTTCGAGAACCGGTGCTCCCAGCGCTCGATCTCGGCCTGCGCACCCTGTCGCGTTTCCCCGGGCGCATAGACCTTGAAGAAGTAGTAGGCACCGCCTCCCACGAGCCCGACGACCGCGGCGATCGCGCCGCAGATCACGAGCATTCGTCCGCGCTCTGACATTGCGCGGAGTCTACACCGCGGCCATGGTCGATCCATGACCGACGTTGCTCGGGATGCGTTCATCGATGGCCGGTGGGCGCCGGGGGCTCGGCGCTTCACGGTGCGCGATCCATTCGACGACGCGCTGATCGCGGAGGTCACCGCTGCCTCCGAGGCGCAGGTCGACGCCGCGATCGAGGCCGCGACGTGCGCGTTCCCGAGCTGGCGCGCCACGCCGGGGCCGGAGCGCGGCAGGTTCCTCGGTCAGCTCGCGGCGGCGATGCTCGGGGCCGAGGCGCGGCTCGCGGCGCTCTGCACCCGCGAGAACGGCAAGCCGTTCAAGGAGTCGGTGGCCGAGGTCCGCTACGCCGCGAGCTTCCTGTCGTGGTTCGCCGGCGAGGCCGAGCGTGCCTATGGCGAGACCATCCCGGCGAGCCATCCGACCCAGCGGATCACGGTGGTGCGCGAGCCGGTCGGCCCGTGCGCCCTGATCACGCCGTGGAACTTCCCGTACGCGATGCTGACCCGCAAGCTGGGCGCTGCGCTCGCCGCGGGATGCACGGTGATCGCCAAGCCTGCCGAGGAGACACCGCTCGGCACGCTCGCGCTCGCGCAGCTCGCCCACGAGATCGGGCTCCCCGCGGGCGTGTTCAACGTCGTGCCCACCGATGACCCCGAGCGCATCGCGGGCAGGCTGCTGGGCTCGCGCGCGATCCGCAAGATCAGCTTCACCGGCTCCACCGCGGTCGGCCGGATCATCCTGCGCAACGCCGCCGACGATCTCAAGCGGGTCTCGCTCGAGCTCGGCGGGAACGCACCCTTCGTGGTGCTCGCCGATGCCGACCTCGACGCTGCGGTGGCCGGCGCGATGATCGCGAAGTTCCGCAACTCGGGCCAGAGCTGTGTCGCAGCCAACCGCTTCATCCTCGAGCAGCCGATCGCCGAGCCGTTCACGCGCCAGCTCGTCGCCGCGATCGGCCAGCTCGTGATCGGTCGCGGTAGCGATCCGGGCGTCGACCTCGGTCCGCTGATCGACGACGCCAGCGTGCGCAAGGTGACGCGACTCGTCGGCGATGCGATCGGCAAGGGCGCCCGCGTGGTCCACGGCGTGCCACCGGATGGCTCGGGCCGGCTCGTCGCGCCGATCGTGCTCGATCGCATCACGCCTGACATGGCGGTCTGGCGCGAGGAGATCTTCGGGCCCGTCGTCGCGCTACGCACCGCCAGCGATCAGACAGACGCGCTCGCCCAGGCCAACGACACCGAGTACGGGCTGGTCGCGTACGTCTACACCCGCGATGGCCGCACCCAGGCCCGGTTCGCCGAGGCGCTCGAGGCCGGGATGGTCGGGGTCAACGAGGGACTGGTCTCGACCGCGCAGGCGCCGTTCGGCGGCATCAAGCACTCGGGACTCGGGCGCGAGGGCTCGCGCCATGGCCTCGAGGACTACACGAACCTCAAGTACATATCGAAGCGCATATAGCGTCGACGGCGAGCCCGCAGGCTCGCGGCGGGCTGGGCCGAGGCCAGGGCCGGGGCTAGGGTAGAGTGGACTCGTGAGCGAAATCCCGCGCACGCGCGCGCCGCGCGATCCGGCGCAGCCCCTCGCGGGCGCCCACATCGTGGTCGGGGTGACGGGCGGCATCGCGGCCTACAAGGCCGCCGAGCTCGTGCGGCTGCTCGACAAGGCAGGCGCGACGGTCGAGGTCGCGATGACCGCGCGCGCGCAGGAGTTCGTGGGGCCGATGACGTTCCAGGCGCTCACCCGGCGCCCGGTGTTCACGAATCTGTTCTCGCTGACCGAGGAGGCCTCGATCGGGCACATCGCGCTCGCCGATCGCGCCGACCTCGTGATCATCGCGCCGGCGACCGCAAACACGATCGCGCGGCTCGCCGCGGGGCAGTCGGACGACGCCGTCGCTGCGGTCGTGCTCGCGACGCGCGCGCCGGTGCTGCTCGCGCCGTCGATGAACGTCCACATGTGGAGCCACCCGCTCACCCA
>JAGSPR010000023.1 GCA_018262455.1 Deltaproteobacteria bacterium
TGACCGCGCCCAAGGAGCCAGGCACCTCGCGCGCTTTCCCGTCGGTGCCGACTTCGGACGTCGAATAGGGCTTGTCGAGAACGGTCACGGTCTTGCCGTCGTTCACTTCGATGCCGCCCACGTGGCCGTCGGCGTCCGGCAACACGACCACCTTTTCGGTCGACTTGGGACATCCGTTGCGCAACGGATCCGGGGACGAAGTGCCGGCACGTTCGGGACATGCGTCATCACCGTCAGCGGTTCCGTCGCCGTCGCGATCGCCCACCGGCAACTGGGTGGCCAGCTGAGCCACACTGCGATCGACCGCGCTCGGTGCCGATGGTGGGACCGCGTGAGCGGTGCCGTCGGTCGCGACCTCGCTCGAAGCGTAGGCCTTGTCGAGCACGGTCACGGTCTTGCCGTCGTTCACCTCAAGGCCACCGATGTGGCCGTCGGCATCCGGCAGCACGACCACCTTTTCGGTCGACTCGGGACAGCCGTTGCGCATCGCATCGGTCGATGCAATGCCGACGCGATCGGGGCACGCATCGTTCGCGTCGACGATTCCATCGGCGTCGCGATCGGCAACCGGCAGCTGGTTGGCCAGCTGCGCGACGCTGCGGTCCACCGCACGGGCCGACGAAGGTGGCACTGCGTGGGCGGTGCCGTCGACCGCGACCTCGCTGGAAGCGTAGGCCTTGTCGAGCACGGTCATGCCCTTGCCGTCGTCCACTTCGACCCCGCCGACGTGGCCGTCCGCGTCTGGCAGCACCACGACCTTCTCGGTCGACTGGGGGCAGCCGTTGCGTAACGGATCCGTGGACACAGGGCCCGCACGCTCGGGGCATGCGTCGCCGGCATCCACGATCTCGTCTCCATCGCGGTCGCTTGGAGGCAGCGCGCGTGCCAGCGGCCCGAGGCGCTGTTCGATCGCCTGTGGGCTCGACTGCACTTGCTTCGTCTTGCCATCGCGACTGACCTCGGAGGACGCATACGCCTTGTCGAGCAGGGTGACCGTCTTGCCGTCATTCACCTCGAC
This sequence comes from Deltaproteobacteria bacterium, assembly GCA_018262455.1. The sequence continues at coordinate 1,019 of JAGSPR010000023.1, forward strand.
CGCTCCGACGTGGCCCTCCTCGTCGGGCATCACGATCACGCGTTCGAAGGTCCCGTGTCCGACGCGTTGGCGCCGCGGCGTATAGGTGACCGAAACGAGCGCGCGAAAATCGGGCGCTTGCGGGGCGCCCGCCGCGCCTGCACCGACCGCGAACCCGACGGTTACCTGATCGGTGGCCAGAAGATGTGCACCGAGCAACATCTCGACACCGACCCGGCTCTGGGCGGCCGGCAAGGTCCCGACCGCAACCGAGAGGTTGGCTTCGGGACCGATGCTGAACTTTGGATGTGCGAGATAGTGGGCGCCGGCCGCGATCTGGAACTCGGGACCGACGGTGCTGCCCACGGGCGATACCGTGTCGGACAGGCGCGCCACCTCGCGATACAGGTACCCGCCGGTCGCTGCCCAGCGAATGCGGGAGGACAGCGCTCCTCCGGCGCTGATCTTCGGCATCACACGTACATGTGCGTCGCCGGTGTGTTTGCCCTCCCCTCCGATGGGGACCCAGACAAACAGCGAACCGCTGAGCGAGAGCTTGTCGCCCAGCCGGTAGAGCCGTACGCGGGCGCCGATGCGCGGGTCGCCGGCGACGGCTCCAGTGGGCCCGACTCCGAACATGGAGGTCCCCGACTCCGACAGCACCAGCGGCAGGCTGAAGCTGAACGCTAGCCGATCGGACAGCGCGGCTGCGAGATCGAGATGTCCGGCGATCGCGCTTTCGATCGGCGACCCATTCGAGGCAACGAGGAGATTGTGCGCATAGTCGAACGTCAGCCCACCTGCGAACAGGCGAGAGGACCGGTACCACGGAGCCTCGACTCCGAAGTACCCATCGCCGGCGGGCGCAGGTTCGAACCGATTGAGTTGAAACCCGATCGAATCAGCAGACGCAGTATGCGTGATGGCGAGCGCGCCAAGAGCGATCCAGCAAACGTGGCGAGGCATGACCGAGCATCATTCGTCGACGGAGACGACGAAGGTGGTGCCGCGCACCCCCAAGACCGTGCGCGGCGTCTTCACCTGGACCGACCCAGGGTTCTGCTTGGTGAGATCGCCGGAGCGGACCATCATCGTGCCCTTCTTGAGGCTCGCCAGCATGTTGCCCTTCAAGGCCTTGGGATCGAAGAAATAGGTATCGATCGCGACCTTGCTGTTCGGTCCGATCGAGAATGATGTCTTGTCGATGAACGTGATGCCGATACTCCCGCCGGCGGAGGTCTCGAACAGGTCGTGCTCGAACAGCGAGTCACCCGCCTTGACCGGAAGGCGAGTGGTGCCACGCACGACGAACGCTTGGCCGGTGACGATCTTCGCCGTCCCGATCGGGGTCTGCTCCTTGGCCAGAGCGGTGGCTCCCTGTGCCAGGAAACCGAGCACGAGCGCATATCGAATCAACGAACACATCGAGGACCTCTACGACCAGGATCCCATGCGTTGGCGATTAGTGTCAAGTTCGGTGGGGCGGTCGCGGCGGTCGTCCCAAGATGATCCGCCGGTGTCATTCGGTGAAGAGCTTGTCGAGCTCGATGGTGAGCCCGTAGCGGGTCTTCGAGATCTCGATGATGGATCGGGTCAAGTTCGGATGGTCCTTGGCCACCTTGGCGAAGTCGGTCCGATCGAGCACGTAGAGATCGGCCTGGCTCTTGGCGCGGACCGTAGCGCTGCGCACCTCGGCAAGCAGCAAGCTCATCTCGCCGAAGAAGCTGCCCGCGCTCAACGTGTTGAGGATCTTGCCCGCGCGATCGGTGATCTCGACGTCGCCGCGCGCCACGAAGTACATCTCACGCCCGGGCTCTCCCTCTCTGACGACGAAGTCGCCCGGCGCGAACACGACCGGCTTGAGCATCAGCGCGAGGCTATGCAAGAACACCGGGCTCGCGCCCTGAAACAGCGGAACCTGCTCGAGCACGGCGCGGTTGATGACCTCCAGCCACTTGCGCCCGTCCGACGAGAGCAACTCGAACGCTGCCTTGGGTCCCCACGTCCCGGCCTCGTAGTTGGGAAAGTAGTCAGGGGGTGAGGCCGCCCAGGTATCGAGCACCGGCTGGGCGATGCGCCACGCCGCCTCGACCAGATCGGTGCGCGAGAATAGCGTCGCGTCACCGATCATGCAGTTGTAGATCAACAGCTCGTAGCCGGTGCCACGCGACGCCTCGAACGCCTCGCGGTAGTCGAACCGCATGTTGACCTTCTGCAGCGCCATCAGCGGTCCCGGGCTCTTGGCCTGGAAGCGCAGCTCGATCCCTTGATCGGGCTGGATGTGGAAGATGAGCTGATTGTTGTCGAGATGTCCGACCTCGGGCGTATCGCGGAAGATCACCTCGGGGGCCTTCTTGAACTGCACCAGGACCTCGGTGCCGCGCTTCCACAGAGCCTTTCCCGAACGCAGGAAGATCGGCACGCCTTCCCAGCGCCAGTTGTCGATGTACAGCCGCAGCGCCGCGAAGGTTTCCGTCGGAGAAGTGGGATTGACGTCGGGCTCGTGGCGGTAGCCGGCCACGGGCGTACCGTCGGCCTTCTTGGCGGGGCCGTACTGGCCGCGCACGGTGTTGGCCATGACCTGCTCCGGCGTCATCACCCGGACCGCGTCGAGCACCTTGGCCTTTTCGTTGCGTACCGAGTCGGGCTTGAACGAGCTCGGCGGCTCCATGCACAGATAGGCAAGCATCTGGAACATGTGGTTCTGGATCATGTCGCGCAGCACACCCGCGGTGTCGTAGTACTTGCCGCGGCTCTCGACCCCGACGGTCTCCGCGACGGTGAACTGGATGTGGTCGATGTGCTGCTTGTTCCACAGCGGTTCGAACATCCCATTCGAGAATCGAAACGCGAGGATGTTCTGCACCGTCTCTTTGCCGAGATAGTGATCGATGCGAAAGACTTGATCCTCGGACCAGTGATCGAGAATCTCCTTGTTGAGCTGGAGCGCCGAGGACAGATCGTGGCCGAACGGCTTCTCGACGATCATTCGCTTCCAGCCATGCGACTGGTCGGTGAAGCCCGCCTTGTCGAGGTTGGTCGAGATCAGGCCGAACACCGATGGTGGCACCGCCATGTAGAACAGCACGTTGCCGTTGGCGCCGAGCTCGGCGTCGAGCTTCTTGATCAGCTCGCCGAGCCGCTGATAGGCCGCCGGATCATCGAACTTGCCAGCCGTGTAGTAGAGCCGCGAAACGAAGTCATCCCAGACCGGCTGATTGAACTCCTTGCGCGTCGAGAATCGCTGGATGTCCGTCGACATTCTGTCGCGGAACACCTGCGTGGGGATGTCGCTCGACGAGGTGCCGATGATCGCGCACTGCTTTGGCAGCAGACCGTCGCATGCGAGATTGTAGAGCGCGGGGACGAGTAACCGCTTGGTCAGGTCACCAGACGCGCCAAAGATCACCAGCACGCACGGGCTGGCCGGCGTAGCGGTCGTCTTCGACTGACGCACGCCCACGGTGCGTTGGCTGCTGCTCGGGGGGATATTGGTCATCTGGTTTCCTCTGCACGCGCCAGTCGTCGATGAGCGAGACGCCGTTCGCGCGGTGGTCGCCGCGCACCCTGCCCACGCGCGCTCACTCCCACGGCGTAGCCACTATGCCAGCGTCGACCCGATTGTGTCCAACGAGCAGCGCGACGTGTTGACGGAACAACGCGCCGCAGGTGAACATGGCGCGTCGGGAAATGCCGGATCAACTCGACGTCGCGATCATCGGCGCGGGCCCCGCTGGCCTGTCGGCCGCGGCACGTGCCGCTCACCACAAGCTCTCGTACGCCGTGTTCGAGAAGGGCGAGCTCGCCAATACGATCTACGAGTTCCAGAAGGCGAAGCTCGTCATGGCCGAGCCGCGGAAGCTGCCGTTGCGTTCGGCGATCCCGTTTCAGGAGGGCACCCGCGAAGCGATCCTTGCCGGCTGGCAGGCCGGCGCGCAGAACGCGGACATCAAGCTGATCCGCACCGAGGTGCGCAGCATCAAGCGGGTCGGCGACGTGTTCGAGATCAAGCACGGCAGCGAGGTCACGCGCGCGCGCCACGTGATCTTGTCGATCGGCGTCCAGGGCACACCGCGCAAGCTCGGCGCCCCCGGCGAAGACCAACCGCACGTCGTCTACTCGCTCTCCGATCCCGACGAGTTCGAGGGCAAGCACATCCTGGTCGCCGGTGCCGGCGACTCGGCGATCGAGAACGCGCTCGCGCTGTCGAAGCGCAACACGGTCGCGATCCTCAACCGTTCGGCCGAGTTCGCGCGCGCCAAGGACGCCAACGTCAAGCTGATCACGGAGGCGATCGCGTCCGGGAAGATGAAGTGCTTCGCGAGCTCGGTCCTCAAGCGCATCGATGCCGACAAGGTGTTGCTGGAGACGCCCGAGGGCGAGGTCGAGCTGCGATGCGACCGCGTGATCGTGCGCGCGGGCGGCGTGCCGTCGCGCAAGTTCCTCGAGGGCTGCGGCATCGCGCTGCCCGCCGATCAGCCGGCCGCGCTGCCCAAGGTCGACCATCGCTATCAATCGAACGTCGAGAACCTGTTCTGCGTCGGCGCGCTGATCGGCTATCCGCTGATCAAGCAGGCGATGAACCAGGGCTACGAGGTGATCGAGCACATCCTCGGCAACGCCGTCGAGCCTGCCGACTGGGTCCTGATCAAGGAGCGGCTCGGACATCTGCCCGGCACGGTCGACGACAACTACCAGCTGATCCGCAAGAGCTTGCCGATCTTCGCCGACCTCAGCGAACCGCAGTTTCGCGAGCTCCTGATCGATTCGCCCGTGCACCTGAAGCAGCCCGGCGAGATCGTGTTCGAACGGCTCGACTACACCGACACGTTCTGGAGCATCGTCTCTGGCACCGTCGAGGCCCACATCGGGCCCGACAAGCGGATTCCGATGCGTGCAGGCACGTTCTTCGGCGAGCTCGGCCTGATGTCCGGCCGGCGACGCAGCGCGACGATCACCGCCGGCGAGACGTGCCTGCTGGTCGAGACCCCGCGCAAGCAGATGCTGAAGCTGATCAGCTCGGTCGAGAGCGTCAAGCGGCAGCTGGACGAGGCGTTCATCCTGCGCCTGTTGCCGAGCATCTTCCCCAACACGGCGTCGAGCATCTTCTCCGAGCTGGTGGCGAAGGCGAAGCTGAAGACGTTCAAGAAGGGGGAGGTCCTGTTCAAAGAAGGCGACGCCGGTGACGCGCTGCACGTGATCCGCAAGGGTTCGGTGAAGATCTCGCGCAAGGATCCGAGCGGCAACGATGTCACCCGCAGCTACATGCCGGCAGGAAACTACCTGGGTGAGATCGCGTTGCTGTCCGACGAGGTCGTGCCTCGCAGCGCGACAGTGACCGCGGTGGTCGCCACCGAGACGGTGATGATCGACAAGCCGAGCTTCCGCGCGCTGCTTGCCGCCAATCCAGATGTCGCGGCGCACGTCCAGAAGATGGCGGAGAACCGCCGGCTCAACGATCTCACGATCGCGCATAACCAGAAGGAGGGCGCGGTCCTCGACTTCATGTTCAGCCAGGGCGTCACCGATGCGAGCAGCCTGCTGGTCATCGATTCCGACCTGTGCGTCGCGTGCGACAACTGCGAGACCGCCTGCGCTGCGACGCACGACGGCATCAGCCGGCTCGATCGCCAGGGCGGCAAGTTCTTCGCGGCGGTACAACTTCCGATCTCGTGCAGGCACTGCGAGAACCCGCTGTGCATGACCGATTGCCCGCCCGACGCGCTGACCCGAAAGCCGGACGGCGAAGTGATCATCCGCGACGTCTGCATCGGCTGCGGCAACTGCGTCTCCAACTGTCCGTACGGGGTTCCCAAGCTGGTCCACGAGAAGCCGACGAAGTTCGATTTCCTTGCCTGGCTCGGCCTGCGCAAGCAACCCGAGGGTCGGGCGAAGGCCGCCAAGTGCGATCTCTGCTCGACCCTCCCGCTCGGCCCCGCTTGTGTCCGGGCGTGTCCCACCGGCGCGGCGGTGCGGATCAACCCCTCCGAGCTCGGCGCGATGATGCGGCGCAAGGGAGGCATGCTGTGAGCGCCGAGACGTTCGTCAGCCAGCGGCGGTTTCTCTGGCTGTGGGCCTGTTCGTTGGCGCTGCTTGCGCTGGGCGCGGTCTATCTGCTCGATCATCCGATCGGCAGCCGCTACGGCGGGACCAGGCTCGGCTTGATCTATGGCGGGATCTCGGCGGCGGGGATCGGCTTTCTCATGTGGTACGGCATCCGCAAGCGGCACTCGTATCGCAGCGGCCGCGGAACGCTCAAGCGATGGCTCGGGCCGCACGTCTGGATCGGCGCATCGCTGGTGCTGCTCGTGCCGATGCACTCCGGGTTCCACCTCGGATGGAACGTGCACGCGGCGGCGTATTTGTTGATGTTGCTCACCGTGGTGAGCGGCATCTGGGGAGCCTATGCTTATCTGCGTTTTCCAGCGGAGATGACGAATCGCCGCGAGGGTCTCACCACGCGCGCCTGCGTCGATGAGATCGATTCGATCTCACGCGACCTTGCGGTGCTGGCAAAGACCAACAGCGCGGCCTTCGCCGCCGCAACGGCGCGCTTGGAGGTCGAGGTCAAACCATCGTTCGCGCGCATCATGTTTGGGCGGCCGTTTCATGCGTTCAGCAAACAGGAGCTGAGCGAGCTGCTGGGAACGCTGCCAAAGGACGAGTACCAAGCAGGTCTCAAGATGACCGAGCTCGCGTCGCGGCGGATCCAGATCGCGAATCGACTGATCAAAGAAGCGAGCATCGTCGTGCACATGCGGATCTGGCTGTACTTTCACCTGCCACTGTCGTTCGGCTGTGCGGTCGCCGCGGCGGCGCACATCTTCTGGGTGCTGTTCTATCGCTGGCCGTTACTGTGAATGTGACGAGCAAGTGCCATGAAGCCTGAGCATCACGTCGTCTCGGAGCTGGAGCAGCGGCTCGATGTCGCGCACCATCTTCCATCGCTGCGACGGATCTGGATTGGTGTCGCGGTCGCAGCGCTGGGAGTGACCGTGGTGTGGCCGATGTCGGCGCCGACGCGGCGCGGTGGCGTGTCGAGCGGCGCGATCTCGAATCACCATCGACTGATCGAAGCGCAGTGCGAGCAATGTCATGCGCCGGCGTTTGGCTCGGTTCCGGATCCCAAGTGCGCTGCCTGTCACAGCGTGGGGCAGCACGCTGTGTCCTCCGTCGCGGGGCATCAAGAGCTCGACGCTCGCTGTACGAGCTGTCACAAGGAGCACCACGGTGAGGAGACCCTGATCCCGAGCGACTCGCCGCTCTGTACCAATTGCCACTCGCACATCGACAGGATAGCGCCCGGCTCCCTGCAGCCGGGCATCAGCGACTTCGAGCACCATCCCGAGTTCGCGGTGCTCGCGTGGAGCGGAGATCCTCCACAGCTCAAGAAGGTCCGTCTCGACGATCCGGACGTTCGCGATCGAACCCACCTCAAGTTCAGTCACGACGGGCACCTCAGCCAGCTCGCCGCCGACGGCAAGCCGGTGCTCGCATGCTCGAGCTGTCACCAGCCCACCACGGACGGCAACAGCATGCAGCCGATCTCGTACGCGCGGCAGTGCGAGCGTTGCCATCACATCGAGTTCGACGGCCGCCTCGAGGGCACCTTCGTGCCGCACGGGGATGCCGCGGGGGTGAAAGGCTTCGTCACCGCGCAGCTGGCCAAGTTACACATCGAGACCCTGCACGACGGGGACCGATCGGAGACCCGCGACCTGGTCGCGAAGGAGAGCCTCGACGCCGAGATCGGCCTGTTCACGCCTGGTGGCGCCTGCTTCAAGTGTCACGACGTCGAGGAGGTGACGCCCGCAAGCAACGCGAGCCGCTTCAAGGTGCTGAGCCTGGACAGGCAGGCCCGGTTGATGCCGGCCGCGGTGTTTCGCCACCCCACGCATCGACTGGTCGAGTGCGAGAGCTGCCACGCCGGCGTCCGCAAGTCGACGAGCGCGAGCGACATCCTGCTCCCGCGGATCGCCCGCTGCCGCGAGTGCCATGCCGATTCCGGAACGCCGGCCATGGTCGACTCCCCGTGCCTGGAGTGCCACCGATATCACGCAGCGAAGTAGCGACGAGGCGCGTTGGAGCTCGCCCAGTGGTCAACGGTCGCGGGTGTGGCAGCGCGCGCATTCGAAGCCGGTCACCTTGAACGCTTTCGAGCCGTTGTGGCACGACGCGCAGTCTCCCATCGTCGGAAGGTTCATCAAGGGCCAAGCGGCCATCGCGGTCGCACCCGGCGCGGCTGGTGCGACGCCGCGGTGACACGACTCGCAGGGCTGTTCCCGATGCGGCTGGTCGTGACGAAAGCGAGCGCGCGTCGACCATGGACGATCCGGCAGCGCCTGGCGTGGCGCCGACGCGAGCGTGTGACACGCCGAGCAACGCTCGAGCGTCAGCGGCGTGCCTGCGATGTGGCACCTCCCGCACACCGCATGTCCGCCGATCGACGAACCCGACGACGGTGCGAGGCCCGCCTCCGCGAGATGACACGTCTGGCAAGGAAGCTCGGCCGCGGCATGGGCTGAGTGCGGCACGTCGCCGCGTCGCCACTCCGCGCCGACCGCGAGCGGCGGCCGTAGCGGGTTGGGCGCGAAGGGATCGGCTCGCAGGTGACACACGAGACAGATCGGCTGACCGCTCTTTCGAAACTCGGCTGCGTGACACTTCTGGCAGGGACGATGCTGATCGCGGCCCGCGCGTACCTTCTGCCATTCGACACCGGCGCCGTGACACATTCGACAATCGTCGACGGTCACCTGGCGCTTGGCGTGCGCTTCGTGGCTGAACGGAGCTGGCGACGACGTCGTCAGCGTGGGCAGCACGGCCGGCGCCTTGTGGCAGCGTACGCACTGCGTGCCGAGCGCGTCAAAAACGCGGTTCTTCTGGTCCTTCTGACCCAGGGTCTGGCCGTCGTGACAGCTCTCGCACGACTGCATGGAGGGGCGCTGGGTGAAGTTGAGCGCGGCGTGACATGCGCCGCACTTCGGCTGGAGCCCACGCGCGGTCACTTTCTGCGCGTGCGTGACGTGATCGAACGAGGAGCCGACCTGATAGATGCTCGGTGGCTGTGCCGGGGTCGCACGCCTGAGCGTCACCGGCTTCCAGCTCAGCCCGCGGCCCACGTGACAGCTGTCGCACGCGGCGAGCTGTTCGTGCGGCTGATCCTTTCGATGACAGGACGCGCACTGCACGGTCGTACCCGCGAAGCCAAACCCGGGATGGCAGCCGATGCACTTCGCGGCGGCGTGCTTGCCGGGCAACGACGCAGGCGAGAACGTGTGCTTCGTGTAGGTGACGGTCTGAAAGTCGACCAGGTTGTGGCACGTCAGGCACGGCGCGCTCGTGCCGCTGTGGGGCTGAACGTGGCAGTCGCGGCATACCTGTTCGGACGCGAGATGCGCTCCGGCTGCATGGCACGACACGCACTTGAGATCGTGTTTGCCGACGAGCGCGAATCGATGCTGGGCGGGCGAGTGCTTGACCAGCTTCCAGCCGCCCACTTGGTGGCAGCGCTCGCACTGCGCACCGAGCGTGCCCTTGTGGTTCGCCCGGTCTCCATGACAACCGTGGCAATCGGTCGGCACGCCCGCCCACTTGCGCGTACTTCCTGCTGCGGGGTGGCAGCTCTCGCATGCAACTTTCTGATGCCGGCCGGTGAGCGGAAACGAAGTTCGGGCGTGATCGAACGACTTGTCGGCGCCCGCGATTCGCGGGCTTGCGACCCCGAGCACACACAGCACGAGAAGCGCCACGGATCTGTAGCCGCTTCCAATCCACACCTTCATAGGAACAGCGAATCATCGCATTCGAGTTTGCGAAATGGAACTCGGCGTGCAGATTTCAAGTCGGCTCATCCTCCCTCGACGACACGGATCTCTGGCTAGCAGGTGAAGGTCGGCCTGGCAGTCAGTGGATCAAGTCGTCAGCGGTCACGGCCTGGCCGTGTACGCGCGCGTGGCCATTCTCGAGCAGCGTCTTCATGCGGACCAGATCCTGATCCATGCGCGCCTTCGGGTCGGAGCGCAGCAGGTGCGCGATCGCGTGGCCAACGATTCCTCCGGGAGGTCGATAGGTCATGTCCACCTCGATGCGAGCTCCCTCGAAGGCCCGTTCGAACCGAACGCGACCCGAATGCTCGACGGCCTGACCGGGGACGGTCCGCCAGGCGATCTCGCGACCAGGCTCGGTATGGGTCAGCTCGGTCTCGAACCTGATCGGGACGCCGCCGGGCCCGTCGACGGTCCACCGCGACCGCTTGTCATCGATCCGCTCGACGTGCCGCACGTGCTCCATGAAGCGCGGGAAGTTCTCGACCCGCGACCACAGGTCGAACACGTCCTCCACGGGCGCGCGCACCGTGATCGCCTTGTGGACGGCGATGGGCTCACTGCCACGAAGGAACCCGATGATCCGCGAGAGCGGCATGTCGAGACCTCCGCGCAGCGCGAGCGAGCTGCCCGCGATCGCGTAGGCCGCGCCCGCCACGCCTCGCCGCACGAACCCGCCATAGCTGGCGAGCACGCTCCCTCCGATCAGCGCGGCTGCGCGAGCTGCTGGCGTCCACGTCCCGTTGCGGAACACGACGCGTTGCCCTTGCAGCCCCGGTACCCGATCGGCGGTCGCGTGAGGCTCGAGCTGGCTGGTGACCCGGAGGACACCCGCGACATGCTCGGCGCATCGCTTCGCCGCCGCGAGCTCGGCCTCGAGGATCGGGCCACGCAGCGTGATGGCGCCATCCTGCGCGACGACCTCGATCGCGGACGGATGCGAGACCTCACGGCCGAGCCGTGACCTGACGCGCGCGGCGAGCACCTCGTCATCGACATGCGAGGCCACTGGATGACGAGCCCGCTCGACCAACCCCTGGGCGCGATGGCTGGCGTCCCGCGCTGCCTTGCCGAACAGCCGCTGCTGGGCGTGACGTGCGTGCGTGAGGCCGTTGACGAGCCGGGACCGCCGAACGCGGCCGCGGTCCGGGTCCATCAGATACATGAACGCGGCACCTACGAAGACTCCGCGCAAGGATGCAAGCGGCATGGACTCGACCTCCGAACCGCATCGTCGCAAGCCGCGCGCCACACGCGAGCAGCGAACCTGGCCGTTGGGAGTGGTCGCCCCTGGCGCAGTGTGCGCCATCGCCATGCACGATCTGTCGCGCGCGATCAGCAATCGATTGCCTGGCCACGTTCTCGCCGGCATGCGAGTTGCGCGTTCACACACCGACAGCATGCCTTCGCACCTTCGCCCGGACCCCATCATGACGGAGCACGATCCCAGCAGCCTGACGGTCTTCCTGTGCGGCGACGTCATGCTCGCACGAGGGATCGACCAGATCCTCGCCGCGCCGTGCGAGCCACGACTGTTCGAGCCGTACATCCAGGATGCGCGCGATTACATCACCCTCGCCGAGCAAGCCTCGGGTGAGATCCCGCGAAGCGTGGCGCCCGAGTATCCGTGGGGTGATGCGCTCGAGCTCCTCGATCGCGAACGGCCCGATGCGCGGATCATCAACCTGGAGACGAGCATCACCCGTTCAGACCTCCACGATCTGGAGAAGGACATCCATTACCGGATCAGCCCCGAGAACGCCGCCACGCTCGCCGCGGCGCGAATCGATGCGTGCGTGCTCGCGAACAACCACGTGCTCGACTGGGGCGTTCCGGGCCTACTCGACACGCTCGGGGCGCTCGATCGGCTCGAGATCGCTCACTGCGGCGCCGGCCGGAACCTCGTCGAGGCGTTCCACCCGGCGGTGATCGATCGCGGGGAGCGAGGCCGCATCGCCGTGTTCTCGATCGGCTGCATCGATGCGGGCGTGCCGCGCTGGTGGTCTGCCGGGCTCGAGCGACCGGGGGTGGTGGTGTTCCGCAAGCTCGGCGATGACGCGATCCGCGAGGTGCGGCAAGAGATCGAACCCTGGCGAGCTCGAGGCATGATCATCGTGCTGTCGATCCACTGGGGGCCCAACTGGGGATTCGAGGTCCCGGCCGAGCATCGCCGGTTCGCGCACCGCTTGATCGACGAGGCGGGCGTTCACATCGTGCACGGCCACTCGTCCCACCACGTCAAGGGGATCGAGGTTCACGAGGGCCATCCGATCTTCTACGGCTGCGGCGATCTGTTGACCGACTACGAGGGGATCGGAGGTCACCAGGAGTTTCGTGGGGATCTGAGCCTGCTGTACCTGGTCACGCTCGACCGCTCCGGCGCGCTCGTGAAGCTCGACATGCTCCCGACGCAGATGCGCAAGCTCCAGATCCGGCGGGCCGATGCCGCCGGCACGCGCTGGCTTGCCGAGGTGCTCGATCGGACCGGCAGCGCGCTCGGCAGCTTGGTGGTGCGCGGCGAGCACCGGCTGACCCTGGCGTGGTGAGCACCCGAAGGGGGGCTCGTGGCGGTCACCTTCGACGCGGCTTCTGGTAGGTCCCGATCAGCTGCGCTTCGGCGAGGATGTGATCCTGCATCGCCGCCTCGAGCTGCGCCTTGTTCGGGTGGTCGAGCCCGAGCACGCGGTCGAGGGCGTAGAGCTTGAATCGGTAGCGGTGCTTGCCGACCGGTGGAGACGGGCCATCCCACGAGGCGTGGTGCCAGTCATTGAGTCCCACCTTGCCGCCTGGCAGACGGGTCACGCCCTCGGGCAAGGCCGAGACGGTCGGCGGCAGATCGACCAGCACCCAGTGCACCCACGGCTGGCTCCTGGGCGCCTCCGGATCGGGGGCATCGGGGTCATCGACGACGAGCGCGAGGCTCTGCGTTCCTGGCGGGACCTCCTGCCAGGCGAGCCGTGGCGAGACGTTCGCTCCATCCAGCGTGTGCTGACGCGGGATCTCCTCGCCGTGCGCGAAGGCATTCGACATGAGGTGCATCGTTGCCAGCGAACGCAATCGACGTGCCGGAGCTGGACCCCGTCGGAGGCGAGGGTGACGCGCCGATCCACGTCGGCTCGGCCGATGCAGCAGGCAGGATCAAGCACACGGAGCTCCAGCGGGAGCGGGAACAAGTTCCTGATATGTGCAGGAGGCGGCCATGAAGACCCTGTCGTTTCACGATGTTCCGATCTACGACGAACGATCGGAATCGCGCAGGATTCTACTGTCCGAGATCCGGGGCGAAAGTTCTGCGCGAATGGTCGGGGCGCTCGCGGTGTTCGTGCTCCTGATGCTCGCCGGCTGGGTCCTGCACGTCGGTGTGTGAGCCGACCCGACCGCGGTCACCGCGTCCAGTCGAGGCCCCGCAGGTTGATGATCGCGGAGCGGTCCCCCACGACGACGATCTCGTCTCCCGGCACCCCATCGAGATCCCCCACGGCGATGTCGCGCGCGAGCCCCGCGATCGTCACCGCGCGCCAGCGATCAGCTCTCCGGGCGAACGCGCGCACGTAGTGGCTGCCGGACGCGATGATGGCCGTTCGCCCATCGATCTGCGCGGGTAGCAGGCGCTCGATCGCGTACTGGCCCGCCGTGTCCTCGATCAGCTCGGAGTGGAAGCCGTCGCTGGTGTGGCGGACCCACGTGAGCAGCCCGCGCGCCTGCTGGCCATAGTCCTGATGCCAGCCGTCGCCGATGAACATCTCGGCGTGGCCATCGCCGTCGCTGTCGGCGAGCGCGAGGGAACGCAGACCGCGCGTGGTGCGGATCGCGGTGTGCGTCCCGTCGGGCGCGAGCACGAACGCGTCACCGTCGCCCCCCTGGTCGTCGCCGTAGACGCGTCCGACGACGAGATCGGGCTTGCCGTCGCCGTCGACATCACCGCGCGCGAAGCTGGTGGCGGTCCTCAGGGAGGCGATCTTCGACACGTCCCAGCCGCGGGCGCCCCGGCGCATCACCACGGTGCTCACCATGTACTTCGAGTTGAAGTAGGAGATCAGGATCGATCGCGTATCGAGCATCGGCACGATCGCGACGATGTCGGGCCGCTTGGTGGAGGGGACGAGGACCGTCTCCTCGACGAGGTGGCCGTGGTCGAGCCGATACAGCGTCACCCGTGCCTTCGCATCGCGGAACTCGCGGCTCGCCCCCCAGCCCGCGAGGACCTCGGCGCGGCCATCGCCGTCGACGTCCGCGGTGACGAGGACCTGGATCCCGCCAGCGACCTCGGTGCTCGCGAGCTCGCGGCCCGACGGCTCGACGATGCGCAGCCGCTTGGCGTCGGCCAGGACGAGCTCGCGATCGCCATCGCCATCGACGTCGCCGATCGCGACGCGCGTCGCCGCGCCGACGATCGCGGTGACGTCCTTGCGGATGCCGGGCAGCGGATCGGGCATCGCCGGGATCGGCCGGGCACCCGGGCGGGCGGCCGTGGCACTCGAGCCGTTCCCGGCATCGCTCGCGGTGGCCGGCCGGTCGGTCGCACGGTCGCGCCCTGGCTCGGTGCGCTGGCACGCCGTGACCGCGAGACCGACCAGGACCATACGACATGCGATCACGAGCCACCTCCGCGCATTCGGTTGCGAGGTTACAGGTGGCACGCCACAGGGAACAGGCGGCGGCAGGGTCCTGCTTCCGGTTCCATGGCGGATTTCTCGCACGCCTGCTCGGCGATTGCGGACCGACGGTGAAGCGTGGCCGAAACGAGCTCGGCGGCCCGAAGGGGCCGCCTAGCACGTTCTCCTCGCTACCACTCCGCGGGCTGGCTGGTCGCTCGTTGTCGACTCATCCGAACGGGTCCGTCGACTCGTCCTGGATCTTGTCCAGCTCACGTCACGCGTTGCGTGCGGTGTCGAGTGTTCTCCCTCAGGTCTTGACTGCTCACCTTGGAATCGACGGCTCGACTCCTCCGCTCGTGACCTTCACGCCGACTGTTCGGTCGTTGATCTTCAGCGTGTCTCGGTGGGCAGCTCGTCTCCTTTCGTAGACTCCCTGTTCGAGCTTGGTCTCCGCCAACGTGCTGAGCGGTCCGTTCGGGCCGCCGAGCCCTGACTTCCAGCAAAGCAACCTGCGTGCCCTCGCGCGAGCCCCTCCACGCATGCCGGGCCGCCCGGATGGCGATCGAATCGAGCCTGCGCGCCCGCGCGCCCGCGCAAAGTGCGGCTGCGCGCTCGGCAGAAGTCGGGTCCAGAACGAGCTCAGATCCCGCGCGGCGCGGGTCGCCCGGTCGTCGGACGATCGATGTCGATCCGGGCGGTGGTCGCGGCAGCCAGTCGACCCGCGAGATCCCCCGCGCTCGGCAGAGCCAAGCTGGGCACGTCCCAGATCCGCAGGGTGCCGTCCCGCGAAGCCGTCACGAGGTGGCCGTCCTCGCGCCAGACCACGCGATTGACCGAGAGGGCGTGACCCCGCAGCACCCGGTGGCGCTCCGAGGCGAGCTCCCAGACCCGGATCGTCTTGTCGTAGCTCGCCGATGCGAGCGTGGTGCCGTCGGGGGAGAACGCGACGTCCATGACGAGATCGGAATGTCCGCGGAGCACGCGGACGACTTGACCGGTGGTCGCGTCCCACAGCCGCACCGTGCGATCACCCATCGCGCCGGCGACCCGGAGCCCGTCGGGCGACACCGCGAGCCGCGACACGTAGTAACCACCGGTCGGCAGCTCGACGAGGTGGCCACCGTCGAGCATGACGACGCTGTTATCGCAGCGGCGCATCAGGAGCCGGTCGCGAACCTGCTCGAACTCCGCGAACGCGACGCACCACGGCGCGCCATGCCCGAGCTCGCTGACCGTGCCGTCGGGCATGATCATCTTGGCGGCGTCACCGACCTGCGCCGCGACCCGACCATCGGCGGCGACCGCGAAGCCGCTCACCGGCACGGTCTCGTCGATGAGGATCGTGCTCTCGCCGGTGTCGAGGTCCCACCGGCGCAGCGTGCCGTCGAGCGAGGAGGTGTACAGCAGCTTGCTGTCGCGCGAGAACTCGACGTGGCTGATCACGGTGCGATGACCGCGCAGCGTGATCGTGGGCTTCGACCGTCGCCGCACCTCGAGCGACCAGTCCGCCGCGGGCACGAGCAGGCGCTCGCCATCCGGCGATGGCAGACCCTTGCCGAGGCCGTTCGGGTCGGCAGCCCACGAGAACACCGGCTCGCGATGGCCCGACACGAGATTCCAGCGCGCCACCTCGCCCGCGGTCGTGACCAGCGCGCGATCCGCCTCGAGCGTCAGCCCCTCGATCGCTTCGCCCTCGACCAGGACCTTCGAGCCCGGCTGTTCGATCGCCCAGACGCGAATGCTGCCGTCGAGGCTCGACGTCGCGACCTGCCGCTCGTCGCTCGAGAACCGTGCGCGGTACACGTCATCGTCGTGACCTCGCAGCACCTGCGCCGTGGCATCCGCGACGGTCCAGACGCGCGCGGTACCGTCGTCACTGGCCGACAGCAGCCGGGTGCCGTCGTGCGACCACTGCACCGAGTAGATCGCGTCGGTATGTCCGCGGAGCTGGCGCGAGATCCCGGTCACCAGATCGACGAGCACCACGTGGTGATGATCGCCGCAGATCGCGAGCGTCCGCTGATCGGGTGACCACGCCGCCTGGTTGAGCTTGGCGTCGTAATCGACGACCCGCTTCATTGGCCCGCCCTCGAACGGGACGGTCCAGATCGTCGTGCCGTCATGGACGAGCACGGTCTCGCCATGCGGTGACATCACGATGCGAGCGATCATCTTGCTCGTCTGGCCGAGCGGGCGAGTCTGGCTGCCGGTGACCGCGGCGACCTGGTTCGGCGACGTCGCGATCACCTGGCGGGTCCAGTCCGAGCTGGCCACCGCCGTCTTGTACGCGGTCTTCGGCCCGAGCAACGTCGCGGCGCTGCCATCGAGCGGCACGATCTCCGGCATGCCGGTCTCGCGGAGCACGAGCACCCGCGTGCGATCGGCGGAGAACTCGATCGAGCTCACGATGCGCCCGCCGTGAGACAGGATGCGTGGCTCGCCTCCGTGCAGCGGCCACAGGGTCACCTCGCCGAGGGTGCCTCCCGTGATCGCGACGCTGCCATCGGGCGACATCGCCAGCACCTCGGGGGCAGACTGCGCCTTGCCGAGCTGCGTCTCGACGCCGGTGTCGAGGTCATACGCACGCACGATGCCGTCTCGCACCGCGGCGATCACCATGCGGCTGTCGGGTGTGAACGCGGCGTCGAACACCCAGTCACCGGGCCGGAACACGTGGCGCGCCACGCCGAGCGCGATCGCCTCGTCGACGACATCGAGCACGTGGGCGCGGTCGCTGTGGTCGATCTCCTGGGTCTTGAGCCACGCGAGCGTGGCGGTGGGATCCTTGCGCAGCGAGGTGACGGCCTGGAGCAGGACGAGCTCGTCCTGGCGCCGCTCCGCCTGGGCGCGCGCCTGATCCGCTCCGGCCCGCTCGTTGCGCGCGATGTTGCGCTCGGCGACCACGCGCCGGAACGATTCGACACCGACACCACCGAGGGCGATCGTGCTGGCGACGGCGACGGCGACCATCCCGCGATGATTCGACAGCTTCTTCCGCACCAGCGACCACGTCGAGTACGAGTGCGCACTGACGAGCTTGCCAGTCTGGAACCGGCGCAGATCCTCGGCCAGCACGGTCGCGTTCGCGTACCGATCGTCGGGGCAGCGCGCCATCGCCTTGTTGACGATCGTCGCGAGCTCGCTCGGGATCTGCGGCGCCACCATCGCGATCGGCCGCGGCGGCCCGGCGATCACCCGGTCGAGCGTGGCCTGCGGGGTGTCGTCGTGATGCGGCGGGACCCCGGCGAGCAGCTCGTACAGCACCGCACCGATCGCGTAGACGTCGACGCGCTCGTCGACCGGCTCGCCGCGCGCCTGCTCGGGCGACATGTACGCCGGGGTGCCGACGACGTTGCCGGCGTCGGCCGGCTCCGCGAGCTCGCGCTTGCGATCACGCGCGAGGCCCCAGTCGACGACGATCGTCTCGCCGAACTCGCCGACGATCACGTTGGACGGTTTGAGGTCGCGGTGGATCACGCCTTCGCTGTGGGCGTACCCGACCGCGTCGGCGACGGCGATCACATGCGGCAACAGCCCGAGGCGATCGCGCAGGTTCGGCTTGGCGGCGATCTGCTCCTTGAGGGTGCGGCCCTCGACGAGCTTCATGACGTAGTACGGATCTCCGCTCGGCCAGCGACCTGCTTCGTGGACCGGGACGATGCCCGGGTGCTCGAGCCGGGCGGTGATCAGGGCCTCGCGCAAGAACCGCGCTTCGTTGGCTACCGACGAGGGCCCACCGCGGCGGAGCAGCTCCTTGACGGCGACCGTCCGCCCGAGCCGCTTGTCGACCGCACGCACGATCCGCCCGAGACCACCGCGTGCGTGCTCGCGAATCTGCTGGTAGCGCTCCGGGTCATCGGCGACCTCCGGGGACGCCGGGGCCGCGGGGTCCGCGGGCAGGGCCTCCATCGGCGGGGGCACGTCCGAGCTCGCCCGGGGGGCGAGGGTCTCTGTGCGATCCGGCACTGGCGGCGGAGGGGGCATCTGCGCTTGATCCTGGCCGAACCGGCGGGTCCGGGGGGCGATAACCTGTCAGTCCACCTGGAGATTCCCACCTTCGCGGCCTGGTGGACATGTAGGACATCGATTTCAGCTGTAACTGCCACAAAGCCTGAGTAGAGTTCGCGCCAATGCGAGTCTTCCTGGCGGTTGCAGTCCTGACCGCGTGCGGCCCCTCGGATCGCGGACAACCAGCGGCAGATGGCCCGGCGCAGCCCGACGCGTCGGCCATCGACGCACCGCCGTCCGTCGATACCTCGCGGGTCTACGCCCACAGCGGGCTGATGCTGTATCGGCTCGACAACCTGACCCTGGCGGCGACCCCGATCGGACCGATGACCGGGCTCGACACCAACCAGAACCTGCTGGACCTCGCCGTCAACAAGGACGACGCGCTGTTCGGCATCACGCGCGACAAGCTCTACAGCCTCAGCGCGACGACCGGGGCAGCGACCCTGGTGAAGGATCTGTCGGCGAATTCACGAGGCTTCACCAGCCTGTCGTTCGCACCCGACGCGGACCCGAGCAATCCCGATATCCTGGTGACCGCCAACGATCAGGGCGACGTGTTCCAGATCGATGTCACTGGCAACCAGGCCGTCGCGACCCAGATCGGCAGCTATGGCACCGACAGCACCTTGGGCAAGATCGTCTCGAGTGGCGATCTGATCGCCGTCCGCGGCTTCGGCGTCTATGCCACGGTGGACGTCGGCAGCGGGACCCTGGATTACCTGGCCAAGCTCGATCCGGCGAACAACTGGAAGGCCACGCTGATCGGCCCCACCGGGTTCGACAAGATCTTCGGCCTCGGCTTCTGGGGCGGCAAGATCTACGGGTTCGTCGATGACGGCTTCGATGCCGGGACCGGCGACGTCATCGAGCTCGATCCGGACACCGGCGCGGGCCTCTCGCTCGGCCAGGCCAACATCCGCTGGTTCGGCGCGGGCGTCTCCACGAACGCCCCGATCATCCTGTAGTCGCTCCAGACTCTCGGCGATCAGGCGAGCGGCGCGAGCAGGTCGTCGAGATCGCGCTCGGTCAGCCCGTTCGTCGCCGCCGCACCATCATCGAGGATCGCGCTGGCCAGCTGCCGCTTGTGGCGCTGCAGGCCGAGCATGCGCTCCTCGACCGAGCCGGCGATGATCAGATCGTGCACGAACACAGGCTTGGTCTGGCCGATCCGGTGCGCGCGGTCGGTGGCCTGGGCCTGGGCCGCCGGGTTCCACCACGGGTCATAGTGGATGACGGTGTCGGCGCCGGTCAGGTTGAGGCCCGCCCCGCCGGCCTTGAGCGAGATCAGGAACACATCCGCGCGGCCGCCCTGGAACGCGTCGATCGGCTTCTGGCGATCGTTGGTGTTGCCCGTGAGGGTCACGTGGCCGATGCCGCGCGCGAGCAACCCCTCGGAGATCAGCCCGAGCATGCGCGCGAACTGCGAGAAGATGAGGATGCGCCGGCCATCGCCCAGCTGCTGGGTGACCGACTCGAGCAGCACGCTGAGCTTGGCGCTGCCGGTGATGCCGCGGGCCGCGTCGACGCCGACGAGCCGGGGATCGCAACACACCTGCCGGAGCTTCAGCAGCGCGTCGAGGATCGCGATCGTCGAGCCCGCGAAGCCGCGCTGGCGGATGTGCTGGCGGACATCGGCATGGGCCGCGACGCGGATGCTCTCGTACAGCTCGCGCTGCTCGCCGGAGATCTCGATCGCGCGGACCAGCTGCGTCTTCGGCGGCAGCTCGGGCGCGACCGCATCCTTGGTGCGGCGGAGGATGAACGGCCGCACGCGATTGCGGAGCGCGTCGAGCTGGACCTTGTCGGACTTGATCTCGATCGGGATCCGGAACTGGGTCGTGAACTCGTCGCGCCCGCCGAGCAGGCCGGGGTTCAGGAAGTCGAACAGCGACCACAGCTCGCCGAGGTGGTTCTCGATCGGGGTGCCCGAGAGGCAGATCCGGTGCCGCGCATCGAGCTTGCGGACGGCCTCGCTCGACTGCGCATCGGAGTTCTTGATCGCGTGCGCCTCGTCGAGCACCAGCATGTGGAGCGGGATCTGCGCGAGCACGTCCTTGTCGCGAGCGACCATCGGATACGTCGTGATCACGACGTCGTGCTGGGCGATCTGATCGATCAGCTCGTGGCGATCGGGACCGTGGTGGACCGCGATGCGCAGCGTGGGCGAGAACCGCTTGAGCTCTCGCTGCCAGTTGCCGACGAGGCTCGTGAGGGTGACGATCATCGCCGGGCGATCGAGCCTGCCCTGCTCCTTCTCGATCAGGATGTGGGCGATCGTCTGCAGCGTCTTGCCGAGCCCCATGTCGTCGGCGAGCACGCCGCCCGCCTCGTTCTCGCGCAGGTGCTGCAGCCAGGCCACGCCCTCGCGCTGGTACGGCCGCAGATCCGCGCACAGCCCATCGGGCGCGAGCACGCGCGCGGTGCGGCGGGGTCCGAGCGCGAGCGCATACGCCTGCTCGCGGATCTTGGTGTCGCCGACCCAGCGGAGCGGCCTGGTGCCGTCATGCAGCGTCGCGCACAGCTCGGCGATCAGCGGTGCGCGCGCGGCCGGCGCCTTGAGCTTGCCGCCCTCGCGATAGAGCTCGACGATCACCTTCGCCAGCATCCGGAGCCGGGCGGGCGGGACCGGCAACCACCGCTTGTCATCGACCCGCACCGCGACGCAGCGGCGCGCCGGCCGGACGAGCGAGGTCAGGTCGCCCGCGCCATCGATCATCTCGAGCAGCGCGGGGAGCAGATCGACCCGCTGGCCGTCGATCTCGACGCCGAGCTCGAGGCCAAACCAGTCCGGACGATCGCGATCCGGCAGCGCCCCGGCGTAGAGCGGCACATCGGCGCCGACCACCTGCCAGGGAAACTCGGGATCGATCTCGACCCGCCAGCCGAGCGCGCGCAGCTGCGGCACCGCGTAGGCCGAGAACGCGCACAGCGCATGGACGTCGCCGTCGACCGCGACCACGTAGTCGACCCCGGCACCCGGAGACACCGCGCAGTCATCGAGGTGAGCGAGCTCGATCGCGCCGAGGCTCTCGAGCACGCGACACGCGTTGGCCTCGAGCTCGCGATCTCGCCCGGCCCACCGCGGATCGTTCGCGCGGACGCGGCGCCTGGCGGCTCCGACCGAGTAGTCGAAGTCGAGCCGCAACATCGCCGTCCGCTGCTCGTCGCCGTGCCGGCTGCCGTCATCGAGGAACAGGGTGTCCGCGAACAGGCGCAGGGCCGGCACACAACGTGCGAGGGCCGTCTGATCGCGAGCCCCAGGTTCGATCGACATCGGCCTCTCACCCTGCCCATGTCCGCGATCCGCGTCCAGTTTTCGGGCGCGCTCCGGTACTGATCAAATGGATCGTGCCGATCCGGACCGCGCCTAGGGCCGCGGGCTCTTGGGTACGTCGTGATGCGCTGACGCGCGCTCAGTCACCGCCGCCCAGGCGTCGTCGAGGACCCGCTTGCGATCGCGGTAGTGGTAGCCACCGGCCTCATACACGCGCGCCGCACGGTCGAGCTCTGCCTGCGTCGGTAGCTCTCCTGCCAGGTCGGGGTTGAACCGCAGGCGACGATCGGCCATCGCCGCCGTCACCCCTCGACGCTCCACCATCGGGCCGACCAGCACGAACGCGTGGGCCGGCACGCGCGGGATTCCGACGCGTGCCGCGAAGCGTTGCAGCAGGCCCAGCTCGGCCTGCATCGCGGCCGCGTGGGCCACGGGATAGACCTCCTCGTAGTGCTGCTTGTAGTAGTCGAGGTTCATGATGTCGGGGAACCGGTGGCCCAGGCGCAGCCAGCCACGCAGCTCGATGGTCTCGTGGAACACCATGGCCAGGCGTTCGAGATCCTCGGTCGGCAACGCCGACAGGTACGCCACATCGGGAATCTCGAGCTCGTGCAGCCACGCCCAGTAGCGCTGGAACTGGTCCTCGAGGGTCGCGTCATGCTGCACCTCCGAGTACGCGGGATCCTCGAGCAGGATCTGTTGCACCGAGCCCGAGCCCGAGCCCGAGCCGGCAATCGCAGCGCTCGGCTGCGCTGACGGTCGCGGAGGCGTCGTCGTGCATGCGGTCACGACGAGGACGAGCGTGAGGATCGAGAACGCGAACCGCCGTGCGTGCTTCATCAACCAGGGCGACCGTAGCCGACCACGCAGGAAACCACGCGTGGTCGGCGGCGAAATCTACGGGGAGTGCGGGGCGTGCTCGTCCGCACCGGAACTTGCCGCGCCGGAACTTCACGCTCCGGACTTCGCGCTCGCGAGCGCCGCGCTATGGTCCCGCCATGACTCACGAAGACTCGAGCAGCAGGGCGATCCGGCGTGTCGCGGTGCTCGGTGCAGGCGTGATGGGTAGCGGCATCGCCGCCCACTGCGCCAATGCCGGCATCCCGGTGGTCCTGCTCGATATCGTCCCTCCGAAACTGTCCGAAGCCGAGCGCACGTCGAAGGCCGCACGCGACGGCTTCGCGACCGGCGCGCTGGCCAAGCTCGGCAAGGCGAAGCCCGCGGCGTTCATGCACGCGCGCAACGCGGTGCTGATCTCGACCGGCAACTTCGACGACGACCTCGATCGCGTGAAGGACTGCGACCTCATCATCGAGGCGATCGTCGAGCGGCTCGACATCAAGCAGGCGCTGTTCGCCAAGCTCGAGAAGCTGGCCGCGCCGCACGCGATCATCGCGTCGAACACCTCGGGCCTGCGGATCGCCGACATGGTCGTCGGCCGCACCGAGCAGTTCCGCAAGAACTTCATGATCACGCACTTCTTCAACCCGCCGCGCTACATGAAGCTGCTCGAGCTCGTGGCGGGCCCCGAGACGTCGGGGCAGACCCGGGCCACGGCCGAACGATTCGGTCGCGAGCTGCTCGGCAAGGGCATCGTGTGGGCCAAGGACACGCCGAACTTCATCGGCAACCGGATCGGCCTGCAGTCGATGATGACGACGATCCACCTGATGCTCGAGCGCGGGCTCGCCCCGGAGGACGTCGACCTGATCACGGGCATCGCGATGGCGCACCCCAAGAGCGCGACGTTCCGCACCGCGGATGTGGTCGGCCTCGACACGGTCGGTCACGTCGCCGCGAACTGCTACCAGACGCTCACCGCCGACGAGGATCGCGCGGTGTTCGCGACGCCCGACTACATCACCAAGATGATCGCGAGCGGGATCCTCGGAGACAAGACCAAGGGCGGCTTCTACAAGAAGGTCGGAGCCGACCTCCAGACCCTCGATCCGAAGACCGGCGAGTACCGTCCCAAGGGCGGAGATCCCGCGATCGCGAGCGCGATCAAGGCCGTCACCAAGATCGAAGATCCTCGCGCGCGCGTCGCCAAGCTGGTCGCGACGCCCGGTCCGGTCGGCGAGTTTGCGTGGACGGTGCTGTCGCGCAGCATGGCCTACGCGGCGCGCCGGATCCCGGAGATCACCGAAGCGATCGAGGCGATCGACAACGGCATGAAGTGGGGCTACGGCTGGGACCTCGGCCCGTTCGAGACCTGGGACGCGCTCGGCTTCAAGGCGACCTACGATCGGATGAAGGCGGATGGCCTCGCGCTGCCGGCCTGGCTCGACAAGATGAGCGCCGCCAACGCGAGCGGGTTCTATGCCGACGGCACGATCTGGGAGCCGACACGCGGCAAGTACGCGCCGCGCGCGCTCGATCCGCGCGAGATCACGCTCGAGATCATGCGCAAGGGCGGCGCGCCGGTGCTCGGAAACCGGGGCGCAGCGGCGTGGGATCTCGGCGACGGCGTGCTCGGGCTGACGTTCCAGAGCGACTTCAACTCGATCGACGCCAACGTCATCGAGATGCTGCACCAGTCGATCGATCGCGCCGAGCGTGACTTCCGCGCGATGGTCATCTGGAACCAGGGCGAGTTCTTCTGCGTCGGCGCGAACCTGCTCGCCGTCGTTGGCGCCGCCGCGCAGAAGCAGTGGGACCAGCTGCGCGAGATGATCCGCGGCTATCAGTACGCGACCCAGCGGATGAAGTACTCGAGCATCCCGGTGGTCGCGGCCCCGTTCAACGCCACGATGGGCGGCGGCCTCGAGCTGTGCATGGGCGCCGACGCGGTCCAGGCCGCGGCCGAGACCTATGCCGGGCTCGTCGAGGTCGGCGTGGGCCTGATCCCGGGCGGTGCCGGCACGCTGAACATGCTGTGGCGCGGGCTCGAGGGTGTACCCGAGGGCGTCGACGTCGACACCTACGCGTACGTCACCCAGACGTTCAAGAACATCGCGCTCGCCAAGGTCGCGACCTCCGCCGAGGAGGCCAAGGCGTTCGGTTACTTCCGCCAGACCGACGGCGTGTCGTTCGACCGCGCCCGCCAGCTCCACGAGACCAAGCAGCGCGCGCTCGGGCTCGCGCAGGCTGGCTACCATCCGCAGATCCCGCGCGCCTACAAGCTGCCCGGTGAGAGCGGCATCGCGACGCTGAAGATGATGGTGAACACGCTCGTCGCCGGCAAGTACGCGAGCGCGCACGACGGCCTCATCGCGATGAAGCTCGCCAACGTGCTGTGCGGTGGCGTCTCCGGCAGCACACACGCGGTCACCGAGGACGAGATCCTCGACCTGGAGCGCGAGGCGTTCCTGTCACTCTGCGGCGAGCCGCTCAGCCAGGCGCGCATGCAGTACTTCCTCATGAACAAGAAGCCGCTCCGTAACTAGGACCGGCCGGACAGGAGATCGAGATGATCGAGATCGTCATTGCAGAAGCAGTTCGCTCCGCGGTCGGCCGCGGGCACAAGGGAAGCCTCTCCACCAAGCGGCCCGACGAGCTTGCCGCCGACGTCATCCGCGGCCTGCTCGCGCGGGTCCCGCAGGCACGGGGCAAGATCGACGACGTCATCCTCGGCTGCGCGATGCCCGAGGGCGAGCAAGGCCTCAACGTCGCGCGGCTGATCGCGCTGCTCGCGGACCTCGGCCCGGAGGTCCCGGCGCAGACCGTCAACCGGTTCTGCTCGAGCGGTCTGCAGGCGATCGCGAGCGCGGCGGGCTCGATCGCGGTGGGCACCAACGACATGGTCATCGCGGGTGGCGTCGAGTCGATGACGTACGTGCCGATGACGGGCTTCCACCTCTCGGCGTCGCCGGAGCTGATGGACAAGCTGCCCGGCGCGAACACCCCGATGGGCATCACGGCCGAGAACGTCGCGAACCGGTTCGGGATCTCGCGTCAGCAGCAGGACGAGTTCGCCTACCGGTCGCAGCAGAAGGCGAAGGCCGCGCTCGACAAGGGCGTGTTCAAGGACGAGATCGTCGCCGTGCGCGCGATCAGCTTCAAGGACGGCACGCGCGTCTACAAGGACTTCACCGTGGACGAGCTGCCGCGCCCCGACACCACGCTCGAGGGCCTCGGCAAGCTGCCGCCCGCGTTCGCGCAGGGTGGTAGCGTCACGGCCGGCAACAGCTCGCCGATCTCCGACGGCGCCGCGGCCTGCCTCGTGACCTCGCGCGCGAAGGCCAACGAGCTCGGCATCAAGCCGCTCGGCATCTTCCGCGGCTACGCCACGGTCGGCGTCGATCCGGAGATCATGGGCATCGGCCCGTTGCCGGCGGTCCAGAAGCTGCTCGGCAAGGCCGGGCTCAAGGTCTCCGACATCGACCTGTTCGAGCTCAACGAGGCGTTCGCGAGCCAGTCGGTCTACTGCCAGCGCGAGCTCGGCATCCCCGATGACCGGATCAACGTCAACGGCGGCGCGATCGCGCTCGGCCACCCGCTCGGTTGCACCGGTGCCAAGCTGACGGCGTCGGCGCTGTACGAGCTGCGGCGGCGCGGTGGGCGCTACGCGGTCGTGACGATGTGCATCGGTGGTGGGCAGGGCGCGGCAGGCCTGTTCGAGCGCGCCTGATCGATGTGGGCCGCGCTGGGGCTCGCGTTCGGGCTCGCGATGGATGCGACCGCGGTGGCGGCCGCCCGCGGATTGGTCCGCGCGCGACGCAGTGAAGTGATCGTGCTGCCGCTGCTGTTCGGGGGGTTCCAGGCCGGCATGGCCACGCTCGGCTGGGTGATCGGGGAGCACGGCGGCGACTACCTCGCGGCGTGGGATCACTGGGTCGCGTTCGGCTTGCTGCTCGGGATCGGCATCAAGATGATCGTCGACTCGGCGCGGCGACAGGAGTCGGTGCCGGCCGGGACCGGCCCGCTCGTGTACCTGGGGCTCGCGCTCGCGACGAGCATCGACGCCGCGGCGGCCGGGCTCACGCTGCCGCTGGTCCCGGTGGCGCCGTGGATCTCGATCGGCCTGATCGGCGTGGTCAGCCTCGTGTGTCCCGCGATCGGCTACCTGGTCGGGCGCGCGGCCGGCTCGCGCTTCGGCTGGCGGCTCGAGCTCGTCGGCGGCCTGACGTTGATCGTGCTCGCCATCAAGTTGCTCGTCGAGCATCTGTGAGGACGATGTCAGGCCCGCGGCTGTTCGCGGTCGTGATCGCGGTCGTGGGCGAGGCGTCACTCGCGATCGCCTGCCGGGGCAACCCTGCCGAGCCGGCTGATCCCGATCGTGGCGGTCCGACGCGCGCGGGCTCCGCTGCCAGCGT
>JAGSPR010000155.1 GCA_018262455.1 Deltaproteobacteria bacterium
CTTAGATCGAGTCTTGCCGCCCGATCCGTCCAGCCGTGTGGACACTGTCTAGACAGCTGGACAGCTTGCGATACGCTGGATTCGTGCACGACGGGATCCGCCACGTCCTCATCGTCGACCCGACCCCACCCAGCGTGGTGGCTGCTACCACGGCGCTGGCCGGCATCGAGGTCGAAGCCGTCGCCACCCCGACCGCGGCGCTCGAGCGCGTGGTCGGCTCGCCGTTCGATCTCGTCCTGCTCGATCCCTCGCTCGGAGAAGACGATGACGACGCGCTCGCGCTCGTCCATCGCGTTCGCAGCATCGCGCCGGACACGGTGGTGGTGATGTGGAGCGACCAGCCGACGGTCGGGTTTGCGGTGCGAGCGATGCGAGCGGGCGCTATCGATGTGCTCAAGAAGACCGCGCAGCCAGGCGAGATCCGCTCCGCCATCGAGCGCGCGATCTCACACGGCGCGCTGGCCCGCGAGGTCCGGCGGCTGCGCGGTGAGGTCGAGCGCGCGCGTGGCCTTGGCGAGGTGATCGGGCAATCCGCGCTGATGCGCCAGTTGCTCGCGCTGATCGATCGCGTCGCGGCCTCCGACGCCACCGTCCTCATCTTTGGCGAGAGCGGGACTGGCAAGGAGCTGCTCGCTCGCACGATCCATCGTGTCGGGCCGCGCAAGGATGGCCCGTTCGTCGCGTTCGATTGCTCCGCGCTCGCGCCGAGCCTGCTCGAAGCGGAGCTGTTCGGGCACGAGAAGGGTGCGTTCACCGGCGCCGGTCGCGCGCGGCGTGGGCTGTTCCGCGAGGCGAACGGCGGCACGATCTTCCTCGACGAGATCGGCGACATCGACGCGACGGTGCAGAACAAGCTGCTCCGGGTCCTCCAGGAGCGCGAGATCAAGCCGGTCGGTGGCGATCGGCCGGTCGCGATCGATGTCCGCGTCGTCGCGGCGACGAACAAGGACCTCAAGGCGCTGGTGTCGCGCGGGCAGTTCCGCGAGGACCTGTACTGGCGGCTCGCGGTCGTGCCGATCCAGGTCCCGCCGCTGCGCGAGCGCAAGGAGGACATTCCCCAGCTCGCGGCGCACATCCTCGCCCGCCGCCGCGGCGCCGCGAAGAGCTTCGCCGGCAACGAGGCACGCTACCCGACGCAGATCACCGCCAAGGCGCTGTCCCGGCTCGAGGGCTATCGCTGGCCTGGCAACATCCGCGAGCTCGAGAACGTGCTGTCGCGCGCGGCGATCCTGTGCGATGGCGAGGTGATCCGGTCGCACGACCTCGACATGCTCGGCCTCGACCGGGCGGTCGGGACGCAGCACGCGGCGCACCACGACAGCGACGATCGCGTCGAGCTCGCACCGATCGAGCTCGAGCGGCTCGGTGATGGAGAGGGACTCAAGGATCTGACCGAGCGCGCCATCCGCACCGTCGAGCGGGCCGCGATCGCGTCGGCGCTGCGCCGAGATCGCAATCCCGCAGCCGCCGCCCGCCGGCTCGGCATCAGCCGCGCGAGTATCTACACCAAGATGAAGACCTACGGCATCGCGGGGGATGGCAGCCCGACCGAGTGATCGGCCGAGTCGCGCGCCAGAGCTGGACGATCATCCGGGTACGGGCCTGCCCGGATGGCTGAGGCGCGCGGGCCTCGCGATGGTTCTATTGGTGTTCGTGAGCCAACCCAATCCTGCATTGTCACCCTCCTGGGATGTATCGGAGCCGGCCGCCGTGCCAGCGGCGCATGTCGATGAGCTCGAGCAGCTGCTCGCACAGGCGGCCGAGCTGGCGGCGTCCCACGGCCTCGAAGCCGAGGCCTTCGTTCAGGCCGCCTGGCAGGCCTGCCTGGATGCCCGGCCGGGGCTGCGCGAGGAAATCGAGGACAAGGAGCTGAAGTCGCAGCTCAAGAAGCTTCGCAAGCGTGGGCTGGTCGGGATGGCCTGAGGCAGCGACCGAGCGGTGAACTGCCGGACGGGCTTTGCTCGTCGGGCGGAAAGTTGCGACAGTCGGTGTTCGATGACCGACCAGTGGCGAGCCGTTGCGCGAGTGGGAGAGATCCGCAGGGGCGACGTGCTCGCGGTGACGGTCGACGCCCTCGAGCTCGTGGTCGGGCTCGATGGGGACCGTTACTTCGCGACCCAGCGCCGCTGCGTGCACCAGGGCGGTGACCTGGCGGACGGCATCGTGTCGCGCGGGCACCTGATCTGCCCGCAGCATGGCTGGCGGTTCGCGACTGCAACCGGCTGCGCGCCGGAGTCATCCGAGTACTGTCTCGTCACCTACGCGGTGCGCGTCGTTGGCGACCAGATCGAGGTCCAGCCGAGCCCGCTCGCCCCCTCATCCACGAAGGAAGCCCCGCGCCCATGACCCCGTCCCGTCCGACAGCGAGCTTGATCGAAGGTGATGGTATCGGGCCCGAGATCGCCGCGGCGACCGTGCGCGCCGTGGAGGCGGCCGGTGGCCTCGTGACCTGGGAGCGCGTCGATGCCGGGGCCGGCGCGGTCGACAAGCACAAGGATCCCCTGCCGCCCGCGACGATCGAGTCGATCAAGAACAACCAGCTCGCGCTCAAGGGCCCGCTCGCGACCCCGAGCGGTGGCGGCTATCGCTCGGTGAATGTGACGCTACGCCAGCACTTCGACCTCTACGCGAACGTGCGACCCGCGCACACGATCGCGGGCGTGCCATCGCGATACCAGAACGTCGATCTCGTGATCGTGCGCGAGAACACCGAGGACCTCTACGCCGGCATCGAGCACTACATCGATCCGCGCCGGACCGCGGCCGAGTCGATCGCGATCATCACGAAGTTCGGTAGCGAGCGCGTGATCGTCTACGCATTCGAGTACGCGCGGCGGCATGGTCGCAAGAAGATCACGCTCGTCCACAAGGCCAACATCCTGAAGATGACCAACGGCCTGTTCCTCGACTGTGGCAAGGAGATCGCGAAGCGTTATCCCGACATCGAGTTCGACGACATGATCGTCGACGCGACGGCGATGAAGCTCGTCATGGCCCCCGAGCGGTTCGACATGATCGTCACGATGAACCTGTTCGGCGACATCCTCAGCGACCTCGCGGCCGGGCTCATCGGCGGGCTCGGGGTGGCCCCGGCGGCCAACATTGGAGACTCTGGCTGCGCGATGTTCGAGGCGGTGCATGGCACGGCGCCCGACATCGCCGGCAAGGGGATCGCGAACCCGACGGGCCTGATGCTCTCGGCCGCGATGCTCCTCGACCACATCGATCAGCGCGATGCGGCCGCCCGCCTGCGCAAGGGTATCTACGCGGCCCTCGCGGATCCAGCGACCCGCACCGGCGATCTCGGCGGCCGGGCGAACACCGCGCAGTACACCGACGCCGTGATCCGCTCGATGTGAGCTGCCAGACCGTGTACGCCAGACCGTGTACGCCAGACCGTGTACGCTAGACCGTGATCGTGTGGAGCTCTTGGAACCGGACGAATAGCCGCTCGATCGCACCGATCGGGGCATAGCCGAGCGCGGCCGCTGCCTCGCCGAGGCGCACGCCGGACAGCCGGTCCTGCATCTGGAGCGCGCGGAACAGCTGGAAGCGGTCGAGGATGCCCTGGTCGACCAGGTACTCGCCGAACGAGATCTCCTGGAGCCCATCCTTGATCACATCGATGCCCTGGCTCGAGTACTCGAAGTAGTGCCGGAGGTCGGACTTGTTCTTCGCGTTGGCGTAGCCGGGGTGGATCGAGAGCGACGAGAAGGCGGTGACCTGCATGACTTGTGTCCTCCCTGGATCCTCGAGCATGAGATGTGCCAGCACGATGCCTCGCACCTTCCCGCTGAACGGGCCTCGAATCGATAGGTTATGCGTGGCAGCCCCAAACCCCCCTGATGCGCGGGGTGCTCGGCAACTCGAGTAGCCGGCAGCCGCCATTGGCGAACCGCGTCGTACGTGGCACGACGTGGCTCGATGCCTCGGTATCTGGTTGCAATGATCACGTTCGCGGCGCTGGCAGGATGCCGGCATCCCCCGGACCAGTCGGTGCGTCCCAACCTGGGGTCCGACACGGCACCCACCCCGCCGCCCGTCGTTCAGCCCGCCAGCGACGCGGCCGTCGCCGCCGACGCTGACCCCTCCCCCCCGGGCACCAGCATGCTGATCGAGGCGCCGGCCGAGGCCGCGGGCATGGTTGAGCTCCGCGAGATCGTTCGCGGGCTCGCGCGGCCGGTAGCCCTCATCGCAGCCCCTGGCGATCCACGCAAGCGGCTATTCGTGGTCGAACAGCACGTCGGGCGGATCCGGATCCTCGAAGGCGGCAAGCTGTTGCCGAAGCCGTTCTTCACCGTCGGGGGGCTGTCGACCGGAAACGAGGAAGGCCTGCTCGGGCTCGCGTTTCATCCGAACTTCATCGAGAACCGCAGGCTCTACGTGAACTACACGGCGGCCGACATGGCCACGCACATCGTGGAGTACCGCGTGTCGGCGACGAACCCCGACGTGGTGGACCCGGCGACTCGACGCGAGCTGATCGAGATCGCGCAGCCGTACTCGAACCACAACGGCGGCAACCTGGTGTTCGGCCCCGACGGCAAGCTCTACACCGGCATGGGCGACGGTGGATCGGCCGGAGATCCGGAAGGCAACGCTCAGAATCCGACCGCATGGCTCGGCAAGATCCTGCGATTCGATGTCGAGGTGACCAAGCCGGCACCCGAGATCGTGCACCTCGGATCCCGCAACCCCTGGCGGTTCTCGTTCGATGCCAAGACCTCTGACCTCTACATCGGAGATGTCGGCCAGAACCTGTGGGAGAACGTGTTCGTCGTCAGGCAACCAGCGGGCGGTGGCGCACCGGTCCGGCACAACTTCGGCTGGAATGTCGTCGAGGGCAACCACTGCTACGCCAAGCCAGACTGCGATCGGACGGGCTTCACGCCGCCGGTCGCCGACTACTCACACGACGAGGGCTGCTCGATCACCGGTGGCTTCGTGTATCGAGGCAAGGCGCTGCCGATGCTGGACGGCCGCTACTTCTACGCCGACTACTGCTCAGGCCTGCTGCGCAGCTTCACGTGGACTCCCGATCCCTCCTCACCGACCGCTCCGGGATGGATTCGCGATCACTGGGACTGGAAGCCGGTGATCGATCCCAAGGGAATCCTGTCTCAGGTGTCCTCGTTCGGCGTCGATCACGATGGCGAGCTCTACATCGTCGAGCTCACCGGCGCGATCTACCAGCTGGTCCCGAAGTCGTAGCCCGCGGCGACGGATCCGGACCTGGCGACGGGGGGTGCGACGGTGGGACGCGGTGCCACGTCGGCAGCCGTCATCGTGTGTTGTCAGCAGCGACTGCCTCGAGGGCGGCGGGCGCGTCACGCTGAGCCATGCAGGCTCGCACGCTCGTCCTCCTTGCCATCGTCGGGACCGCCGGGTTCATCGCACGTCGATCGGCGGACTCCCATCCCGCAGCCCCCGCGTTGGTCGCGACCACACAGCCGAGGACCGCGCGCGGACTCGAGCAGGTGATGCACATCGCCGTCACGCACCGCGAGGTTGCGCGGGCTGCGATCCCGCAGCTCGAGCTGGCGCCCGGTGACCCCGATGACGAAGCGGACGATGACAACAGCTACATCGTCAACATCCCGATGCCGAGCCGCACGTTCGAGTCGGTGCTTGGCGTCGCCATGGACGAGCAGGGGGACGCCACCGGCGACATGGGCGACACCCTCGGGGTGACGTTCTCAGGAGGCACCGTCGTCGATGACTACATCATCGACGAGGAATCACCCTGACGCCCGACGCGGTGCCGGGCGACCGTCTCCAGCGCGATGGCCGGTCAGCTCACGAAGGCAGGCGTTCGCCGACCGAGCCGCGTCCCGTGGGTGCGGTGGGCGGCGGGATCGCCGGCTCGGGATCCGGCACCGGCGGCGCCACGCCGAGGGCAACCGCCAGCGCGTCGTCGACCTTCTTCATGTAGCGAATATCGAGCTGGTTCCGGACTTCCTCGGGGATATCGAGCGTGTCCTTCTCGTTGCGTGCCGGCAAGAAGATGAGCTTGATGCCGGCGCGGTGGGCCGCGAGCACCTTCTCCTTGACGCCGCCGATCGGCAGCGCATTGCCGCGGAGGTCGATCTCGCCCGTGATCGCGATGTCGTTGCGGATTGGCCGGTTGGTGAAGACCGAGACGACGGCGCAGGTGAGCGCGACACCGGCCGAGGGGCCGTCCTTCTTGATCCCGCCCTGGGGCAGGTGGATGTGGAGGTCCGAGGTGGCGATCTTGTCGTGATCGATGCCCAGACGCGCCGCGTTCGAGCGCATCCATGACACCGCGGCTTGGGCCGACTCCTTCATCACATCGCCCATCTGGCCGGTGAGGCGGAGCTCGCCCTTGCCCGGAAAGATCCGCGTCTCGATGAACATGATTTCGCCGCCGACCGGCGTCCAGGCGAGGCCGGTGATCACGCCCACCTCGGGCTTGCGCTCCGCGACGTCGGAGACGAACCGCGGCGGGCCTAGCAGCTCCTCGAGTTGTGGCTTGCCGAGGTGCACGGTGGGCAGACCCTCGGCGACCTTGACTGCGGCACCGCGGCAGACCGCCGCGATCTCTCGCTCGAGGTTGCGAACGCCAGCCTCGCGCGTGTAGCTCTGGATGATCTCCCTGAGCGCCTCGTCGTGGAGATCGAGTTGCTCACGGGTGATGCCGTGCTCGCCGAGCTGCTTGGGAACGAGGTGGTTCTTGGCGATGGCGAGCTTCTCGACGGAGGTGTAACCGGAGAGCTCCACCATCTCCATGCGGTCGAGCAGCGGCTGGCTGATCGAGTCGGTCTGATTGGCGGTGCAGATGAACATCACCTTCGACAGATCGACCGGGACTTCGACGTAGTGATCGACGAAGTCCTTGTTCTGCTCGGGATCGAGGACCTCGAGCATGGCGGCGGCCGGGTCGCCCCGCATGTCTGCCGCGAGCTTGTCGATCTCGTCGAGCACGAACACCGGATTCATCGAGCCGGCCTTCTTGAGGCCCGCGACGATGCGACCGGGCAGGGCGCCGATGTACGTCCGGCGGTGGCCGCGGATCTCGGCCTCGTCACGCACGCCGCCGAGCGAGATGCGGACGTACTTGCGACCCAGCGCCGATGCGATGGACTTGCCGAGCGAGGTCTTGCCGACGCCAGGCGGGCCGACGAGCAGCAGGATCGGGCCGTGCTTGTTGGGGGCGAGCTTGCGGACTGCGAGGAACTCGAGGATCCGCCGCTTCACCTTGTCGAGGCCCGAGTGTTCGGCCTCGAGGATCGCGCGGGCAGCGGAGACGTCGAGTCGATCTTCGGTGAACTGGTTCCACGGGATCTCGAGCAAGTTCTCGACGTACGTCCGCGCGATGTTGTACTCGGGGGACGACGACGCCATCTGGCCCATCCGCGACAGCTGCTTCTTGGCGACGACGCGGATCTCGTCCGTCATCTTCGAGTCTTCGATCTTCTTGCGAAGATCATCGACCTCGGCGTTGTCATCCTGCTCGCCGAGCTCCTCCTGGATCTGGCGCATCCGGTCGCGGAGCACGCGCTCGCGGTGCGTCCGCGAGGACTCGCCCTCGAGCTCGGCGCCGATGTCGGCCTTGAGCCGCAGCACCGTGGCCTGGCGCTCGAGCGACGGGATGATCCGCTCGAGGCGGTGCATCGTGTCGGTCTCGATGAGGAGCGTGGTGAGATCGTCGCGCTCGAGCTCGAGGTACGGGGCAGCGGCATCGACCAGCTTGTCGGGATCGACGATCGCCTGGACCTGGGCGCGGGTCAGATCGCCGCGCGGCTCCTTGCCCTCTTCCTTGCCCTTGCTCTCGCGGGACTGCGACTGCGCATCCGTCACGACGGCGAGCAGGTAGTCGCGCACCTTCGACGTCGTCGTGGCCAACTGCTCGGCCGTGGCGCCCGCCGTGGACTGCAGCTTGGAGACGCTGGCGACGAGGAACGGCTCGGTGGCGACGAGCGCATCGATGTGAACGCGCTCGAGAAAGCGCATGACGCAGGTGAACCGACCCGGCGAGTGCTTCACGACCTGGACGATCTCGGCGCGCACGCCGACCTCGTGAAGATCGCGCTGGCCCGGATCGCGGACTGCGGGGTTCTTCTGCGGGATGATGATGATCAAGTTGTCATCCCGCGTCGCGGCCTCGATCGCGCGCACCGAAGCCTCACGGCCGATCTCCAGCGGACCGACATGGCCGGGCAGCTGGACCTCCGTGCGGAGTGGGATGACGGGGTACTGACCTGCGGTCTCGGTGTGCTTCGACATCGATATCTCAGTCTACGACTTTTTAGTCGCTATGCCCGCGTTTACGCAGGCGAGTTACGAGCTGGATGAGTTGTTTCTTGGCGTCCTCATCGAGATCAGTAGGGACGTCGATCTGGACGGTGATGTAGTGATCTCCGACCTGGCCGGCGCGCTCGGGAATGCCCTTGCCGCGCAGCCGGAGCTTCTTCCCCGACGACGTGCCGGGCGGCACCTTCACTTCGGCCTTGCCGTCGATCGTGGCTACCGTCGCGACGGTCCCGAGAATCGCCCGGTCGAACGTGATTCGAACGTCGGAGTACACGTCCGTACCTTCGAGGCGCAGCCAGGTGCCATCGCTGGCCTTCACCTTGCTCTCGAACTCGGCATCCTCTGCCGCAGCGCGTCGCTTCCTGCTCCGTGGCGCCTGGTCTTCGAAATCGACGGGATCGACCCGTACCCGTCCCCCACGCGCTCCGCCCGCGCTGCTGAAGACCTGGCTGAACAGATCGCCGAGATCGAACACACCGGGGCCCTGACCGGTGTAGGTGTAGCCCCCCGGGAATCCTCGCCCCTGCTGGACACCGCCGCTGGCGCGGATCTGATCGTAGAGGCCGCGCTTCTTGGAATCGCCGAGCACGTCGTACGCGCCCTGCACCTCCTTGAAGCGCGACTCCTTGACCTTGTCGCCGCCCGTGGAGTCCGGGTGATAGGATTTCGCGAGCTTGCGATAGGCCTTCTTGATCTCGTCGGCGGTTGCCTTCTCGCCGACGCCGAGCGCCTTGTAGTAGTCGACGTTCGGATCGAAGTCGATCTGCTGCGGCATGGCTACGCGGCGACTCCCTTCGCGTCCTTCTTCTTGTGGAACTCGATGTGACCGCTCGGGCCAGCGTCGGCCTCGATGTGGTCACCGGGCTGGAACGCCCCGGCGAGCAGGTGGGTGGCGAGTGGATCGATCACGAGCTTCTGCAGTGCACGCTTGAGCGGGCGTGCGCCGTACACTGGATCGTAGCCAGCCTCGGCGATCTGCGCGACTGCCTGGTCGGTGAGGTCGAGCGTGAGCTCGCGGTCGCCCAGGAGCTTCTGGAACCGCGCGAGCTGGATCCGCACGATCTTGCCGAGCTGCGCTTCGCGGAGGGGTTCGAAGAAGATCACCTCGTCGATGCGGTTCAGGAACTCGGGCCGGAACGTCGATTGCAGCTCGCGCATCGTAGACTTCTCGATCGAGTCGCGATTCTCCGCGGTGAGCTTGAGCAAGTGCTGGCTGCCGACGTTGGTGGTCATGATGATGACGGTGTTGCGGAAGTCTACCGTCCGGCCCTGACCATCAGTCAGCCGGCCATCATCGAGCACCTGGAGCAGGATGCTCCACACGTCGGGGTGTGCCTTCTCCATCTCGTCGAGCAGCACCACCGAATAGGGGTGCCGGCGCACGGCCTCGGTGAGCTGACCGCCCTGGTCATAGCCGACGTAACCCGGAGGCGCGCCGACCAGGCGCGACACCGTGTGCTTCTCCTGATACTCGGACATGTCGATCCGCACCATCAGGTGATCGTCGTCGAACAAGAACTCGGCGAGCGCTCGCGCGAGCTCGGTCTTGCCGACGCCGGTGGGCCCAAGGAACAGGAAGCTGCCGATCGGGCGGTTCGGATCCTTGAGGCCTGCGCGGGCCCGCCGCACGGCGGCCGCCACGGCGGTGACCGCCTCGTCCTGACCGACCACACGCTGGCGCAGGCGGTCCTCCATCTTGCCGAGGCGTTCGACCTCGCCTTCGAGCATCTTCTCGACCGGGATGCCGGTCCACTTGGCGACGACGCCGGCGATGTCGTCTTCGGTGACCTCCTCGCGGAGGAAGCTGCCGTTGACACGCAGCTCGTCGACCTGCGTGGTCTGCACGGCGAGCTCGCGCTCGAGCTCGGGGATCGAGCCGAAGCGGAGCTCGGATGCCCGCGCGAAGTCCCCCTGGCGCTGGAGTCGGTCGGCATCGGTCTTGAGGTGATCGAGCTTCTCCTTCTTGGTGCGCAGGCTCTGGATCAGTTCGCGCTCACGCTGCCATTGCGCCTTCATCGCGGATGCCTGCTCCTTGAGCTCGGCCATCTCGCGCACGACCTGGGGCAGCCGCTGCTTGGAGAATCGATCGTTCTCGCGCTCGAGCGCGGCACGCTCGACCTCGAGCGTCATCACGCGACGCTCGAGCGTGTCGATCGGCGTCGGCACGCTCTCGATCTCCATCTTGAGCCGCGAGGCCGCCTCGTCGACGAGATCGATCGCCTTGTCGGGGAGCTGGCGCTGCGGGATGTAGCGCTGCGACAGCTTCGCGGCGGCCACGAGCGCGGCATCGCGGATCCGGATGCCGTGGTGGACCTCGTACTTGTCCTTGAGGCCGCGGAGGATCGCGATCGTGTCCTCGACCGAAGGCTCCTCGATCACGACCGGCTGGAACCGGCGCTCGAGCGCTTTGTCCTTCTCGATGTGCTTGCGGTATTCGTCGAGAGTCGTCGCGCCGATGCACCGGATCTCGCCGCGCGCCAGCGCCGGCTTGAGGAGGTTCGCGGCATCCGTTGCACCTTCGGCCGCTCCGGCTCCGACGAGCGTGTGCAGCTCGTCGATGAACATGATGATGCCGCCCTCGGCCGCGGCGACCTCCTTGAGGACGGCCTTGAGCCGCTCCTCGAACTCACCGCGGTACTTGGCGCCGGCGATCAGCGCGCCGAGATCGAGCGAGCAGATCCGCTTGTCGCGTAGCGACTCGGGGACGTCGCCGGAGGCGATGCGTTGGGCGATCCCCTCGACCACCGCCGTCTTGCCAACGCCCGCCTCGCCAACGAGGACCGGGTTGTTCTTGGTCCGGCGCGACAGGATCTGGATCGTGCGGCGGATCTCTTCGTCGCGACCGATCACGGGATCGAGCTTGTCCTGCTGGGCGAGGCGCGTGAGATCCCGGGTGTAGCGCTCGAGCGCCTCGTACTTGGCCTCGGGATCCTGATCGGTGACGCGCTGGTTGCCTCGCACCGAGACCAGCGCCTCGAGGATCGCCTCCTTGGTCGCGCCGCTCTTGCGGAGCGCCTCGCCGGCGGGGGACTTGTGCGCCGCGAGCGCGAGCAGGAAGTGCTCGGTCGAGGTGTACTCGTCCTTCATGCCCGAGGCCTCGCGCACGGCATCGGCCCAGACGTCCTTGAACGCCCGGCTGGCGTCGACGTCGAGCGCCGCTCCATGGGCACGCGGCAGCTTCTCGATCGAGCGCTCGAGATCGGCTCGGACGACGCGGGGATCCGCTCCGAGCTTGCCGAGGATGCGTGGGACCACGCCGCTTTCCTGGTCGAGGAGCGCCAGGAGCAGGTGCTCCGGAGTGGCCTGGGCGTGGCTACGAGCTACCGCGACGTCTCGCGCGGCTGCGATGGCCTCTTGAGCCTTGACGGTGAGCTTGTCGAGCTTCATGTCGGCACCGTAACCACGCTTACAATGCCGTCAACGTTGCGGCGCAAATTCCGCTACTTCTTCCCGCCGGCTTCGACCCCTGCTTCCCCTCCAGGTCTCGCCGTCGAGCCACGGCTCGGGAGTCTTCGGATCCTCCGGGGATCCTCTGGCTTGGGCCCCCGCAGGGCGCCTGCTGGGCGCCGGGAGGGTCAAGCCAGCACGTTCGCCACCGGAGTCCCGGCGGCTGCAGCGCGCAACTTCGGGAGATCGATCATGCCACGGTGCGCGAGCTCGGCGACCGCGGTCGACGCGCTGACGAGCTGGAGGCGGCCTGCCCGGCCGGCGAGCTCGGCGAGGGCCGCCGCGACGTAGTGGGGGGCCTCGTCTCCCAGTGCGATCCCGATCTGCTGTGCGAGCTGGGTATCGCCGAGCAGCGCGGCCGCGACGAGGGCGTAGCCGAGCGAGCTCTCGTTGGCGAGTCCGTTCGCGAGCGCGTTCTTGCTGGCGAGCTCGCTCGCGACCTCGACCAGCGCGCCCGGATCGTCGGCTCGCCAGTAGACGTCCAGCAGGCGGCGCAGCGTCGGGACGTGGGTCGGATCCAGGTCCGAGGCGCGCAGGAACACGTCGTCGGCCCGATCCGTATCCCCGAGATGCACGAGCACGGCCTCGCCGAGCCGGTACAGGCACTCGGCGCGCGTCGACGGCGACGGCGCGAGCGGGACGAGCTGATACAGGTATCGCGTCGCGGCCGCCCAGTCAGAGCGTGCAATCTGCAGCTCGGCCAGGGCCTCGAGCGTGGGCACATGGAGCGGGTGATCACGCAGGATGTGTTCGAGCTGACGGACCGCCGCTTCGATATCGCCGGCCTGACGCTGCAGCTCCACAAGCGCGAAGCTCGTCGCGAGCTGAGCTTCGTCATCGTCCAGGGGAACGAGATCGAGCACCGAGCGAGCCGCGGCCAGCGCGGTATCGAGATCGCCGCAACGGGTGGCGAGCTCCTGTACCCGGATCAGGACGTCACGCCGGCCTGGTGCCGCCACCGCCGCCACCCTCGCATGATCGAGCGCTTCGCTATCGCGACCGAGCTGCTCAGCGATGATCGAGCGTCGCAGCGCGAGCTCGTCGTCGCCGAGCACGGACTCGCCGGGCCCGAGATCTCGGTAGATGAGGTCTGCGGTCGCGAAGTCGCCGATCCGGAACGCGAGGGCGCCGCGTGCGTCCAGGGCCCCGACGTGGGCAGGGTCTTCGATCAGCGCGAGGTCGTACGCGCGCGCGGCCTGATCGGACGCGCCGATCTCTTCGGCGAGGCGGGCGACGTCGAGCCACGCGGTCGCGCGATCGTCGGGGCTCTCGGCGTGGCTGGAGCGCACGGACGTTAGCTCGGCGAGGGCGGCGAGATCGCCGGAGGTTCGATGAAGGTTCGCGAGCAGCCTGAACGCGCTCGGGTGCCCTGGCTCGGCGAGCCATAGCTGATGCGCGAGTACAAGCGCGGTCTCCAGATCACCGGCGGCCTCGGCGCGATCTAGCAGTGCCGACAGGTCGGGCGACTCGTCGCTCTCGGCAGCTGCGGTCCGCGCCCGGGCCGCAGCTTCGAGTAGCGCGGCGCGATCGACAGCCCTTGCGGCGTCGAGCCGCTCCTCGTAGATCAGCGCGAGCTCGAGATGCAACGCGCCGCGATCGCGCGGGTTGGTCGCTGCGGAGATCTCGCGATACAGCAGCGATGCTGCGAGTGCCCACTCGCCGCGCACCATCGCTGCCGTGCGCAGCTGGTAGGCGATCTCGGCATCGGCTGGAGAGCAGGCGTGCGCTTCCTTGAGGCAACGATAGGCCTCGGCATCTCGACCGAGCGTGTCGCGATAGATCCGCGCCCGCCGCTGCCAGAGCGTGGCTCGCTTCGCGAGATCGTCGATCACGACGAGCTGGCGGCCGATCGCCTCCGACGCGGACGTGACATCGCCGGACTCGAGGTAGAGCCTCTCGAGTAACTCGAGCGCGCCGCTGCTCGTGGGGTCGGCTGCAGCAGCTCGCTCGGCCGCGGCGATCGCACCGGGCAAGTCCTCGGCGTCGGACAGCAGGGTCGCTCGCGTCAGCTCGGACTCCGCGCGCGGGCGGATCTCGCCGGCCACGATCGACTGATCGCGGCCCAGCGCCTCCGCACGCCCGGCGGCGAATGTGCGGCGCGTGTCATCGTACTCGGGTGATCCCGCGACCCGCTCGTAGAGCTCGCGCGCGGTCTCGAGATCGTCAGCGGCCGCGAGGGCGTCGGCCAGGTGCATCCACGCGGGCGCGTAGGCGGGATCGACCTCGTGGGCGCGAGTCCACAACGCCGTGGCGCGAGACGGGTCCCGGCCTTCGCGCGACAGCAGGGCGAGCTCGTGAAGCGCGATCGCGAGCCCGCGGCCTTTGCTGGTTCGCGCCGCGTCTTCGAGAATGTCACGGCGAAGCTCAGGTTCGCGATTGCCGAGGTGCGCGAGCACGGCCAGCAGCACCGACGGATCATCGGGATGTTCGCGCCGGGCGGCGAGCAACCGGTCGCGGTCCGCGGAGGCCGCGGCGAGATCGAGCACGAACGCCGCCTCGGCAGGCGTGCCCGCGATCACCACCGAGGGAGGATCCGGCACCCGCGAATCGACGGCGGGCTCCGTGGGAAGCTGGATCGGACCCGACTGGATCCGCGGATCGGAGACCGACACCCACCCAGCGTTCGGATCGTCGTCCGTCAGGCGGGCCGGAGCTGGATGGGGCGCCGGGTCAGGAATCGACACGAGCTTGAGTCGTGCAATCGGCGGCTGCGAGGGCACTTTCCCACGCGTGATCGAGTACGTGCCGGGCGACGCGGGTAGCTTCTCGTTGCCGGTGCCTCGGATCGTCGTGGTCCGCGCTTCGGGGATCTCCGCTTCGGTAGGCGGGAGCGCGCTCGCTGGGCCCGCCGCGGTCTCGTGGGATGCCTCGTCCGGCGGCTCGCCGATCGGGGGGAACCCTGCCGGCGCGCC
Source organism: Deltaproteobacteria bacterium (assembly GCA_018262455.1). The sequence goes on from JAGSPR010000155.1 coordinate 14,631, forward strand.
GGTAGGGGGGCGGAGCCCTGGAGCGACCGCGGCGCGCAGATCGCTCGCCTCGTCACGCAGCTCGCCGGCATCACCTCCTGGCGCCGTCGCCGCCTGCTGCTCGAACAGGTTCGCGAGCGACGCCTTGCGCGCCGCCTCCGAACGCAGGTGCGACAGCAGCTCGCCGCCGTCCTCGAGCCGACTCCCCGCATCCTCGACCACCGCGATCCCCTCCGCATCGCGCCCCGCCCGGGTCAGCGCGATCGCGAGGCCGCGGACGTCGGCGGCGGTTCGCTTCTCGACGGCGATCGAGAACAGCGCCTCGACCGCGACGTCCCACGCGAGGTGGGTGCTTGCCTCGGATGCCAGCATGCGCAACGTGGCATCGCGGCGCGCGCCCGAGCCCAGCGCGTCGGCGGCGGCGCGCATCGCTTCGCGCGCCCGGAGCGGATCCTCGAGCCGATCGTAATAGATATCGGCGAGCTCGAGCAACACGTCGCCACGCCGCGCACCGGTCGACAGCGCCGCAAGCGCGTCGAGGTGGCGTGCCGCCGCCTCGTGATCGGAGGTCTGGGTCGCCAGCTCTACCAGCTCGCGCAGCAAGACGGGATCGCCCGGGCTGACCTGGTTCGCGGTCTCGAGCGTGGCGAGCGCATCGTCGACCTTGCCGGAGGCGCGGTCGCGCGCGGCCGCATCGCGGAGCGAGCGAGCCCCACCCAGCTGCTTGGAGCTCGAACGCCGGCTGCTCTGCGTGTCTTCTTCGGGGCGATTCGCGTCCGGCGGAACCTCGCCTCGCAGCCTCGCGAGCGCACCGGCCACCTCGGTGAACGTGATCGCCAGCGGGCTGGAGCCCTCACCGGGCTCGGTACGGTTGGCGCGCGCGGGCGCGTCGAGGCTCGTGCGCTCGAGTGCGGTGCGCGCGACCTCGCGGATCGCGTCGAGCTGCGCTTCGTCGGCGGTGAGCACGAGCTCCGCGAGCGCGATCACGGCGATCTGGCGCTCGCGCGCGACGATCGCGCCGTCGACGACGGCGTCATTCGGCAGCTCACCAGAGAGCTGGGCGAGCCCAGCCGCCGCCTCGGTGATTTGCCCGGCATCGCGGAGGCACACGGTGACGTAGCGCAACGACGGTCGCCATCCGGGATCGATCTCGAGCGCGCGCTGATGGGTCGCGAGCGCCACATCGGGCCGCCCGAGCTGGGCCTGGAGATCACCGAGGCGCGATAGCAGCGGCTTCTGACGGGCTGGATGACGCGCGGTGGCTGCCACCTTGCGGCCGAGGATCACGGCGACGCGCTCGACATCGCCGCGCTCGCGCCAGGCTGCCTCGAGCGCGTCGAGCGCTGGCAGGTGGGTATCGGAGATCCTCAGCGCGGCTTCGAGACAGCGGATCGCGTCGTCGGCACGGTCGGCGCGGCGGAACAGCTCGCCGGCCCGGTACATGGCATCGGCGCGCGCGGTGGCCGAGCTCTCGATCGTGAGCGCGGCGAATCGTTCGAGCGCGGTGGCCGCACCGCCGAGATCACCCGCGCGCTCGGCGAGATCGGCAAACAGACGCAGCGCCAGGCCCTGCAGCTCCGGAGCAGCGGTGCGCGCCGTCTCGAGCTCATCGACGAGTGGACGCAACGTCTCGAGTGCGAGCGCCTGGTCCGCGGTGCGATCTGCCGCGACTGCGAGGCGATAGCGAAACGTGCCCAGGCGTGGGGCTTCCGGGCCCGGGTCCTCGATCAGTCCGCGATAGGCCCCGATCACGTCGGACCACGCGCGCTGGCGCCACGCGGCCTCGCCGAGCGTCACCAGCACCTCGCGCCGGAGCGCCACCGGGACCTCGGCGGTCAGCTGCGCGTGCGCGCGTCCACCGTGGGGGAGGGCGGCGGCGGGCTCGTCCGCTGCGAGCCACGCGGCCGCCGCTGCGATCTCGACCTCGATCCGGTTGATCGTCGATCCCGCTCGGTCGGGCGCGCGGGCGGCCATCAGCGCAAGCGAGGCGAGAGCCTGAGCTCGCGCGCGGCGATCCCCGCTCTGTGCGAGCAGCTCGGCCTCGAGGACGTAGGCACGACGACGGATCTCGATCGCTTCGTCCGCCGAGGTGTCGTCGGTGAGCTCGAGGGCCTCGCGCAGATCGCCGAGCGCTGCGGCGAGATCCGGAGTGGGCTCCCCGCGCCGGATGTCCGCGCGCCGGGCCAGCAAGCGCGCTCGCTCGAGCGCGGGCGGCCGGGCCGCCAGGAGTGCGTCGATCCACCGGCGCTCGGCAGCGACGTCATCGCCAGCGCGAGCGAGCAAGGTGCGCGCAGCGTGCCGGGCGAGCTCGGGGGCATGAGGCGTGGCGAGGCTGTGCGCGCGCTGCCAGTCCGCGGCTGCTGGGGCAGGCTGGCCGGCCCGATCGAACAGGCTGGCGCGAGCGACCGAGAGCTGCGAGGCACGCGTATTGAGCCGATCGCTGTCTCCGTGATCCTCC
>JAGSPR010000156.1 GCA_018262455.1 Deltaproteobacteria bacterium
TCGGGGCGCGGCGAGTAGACGAGGTTCGCGGCGGGGAGCACGTCGTTGTCGCTGCGCGAGACGTCGGTCCTGAGCCCGGCGATCGCGTAGCGGCTGCCGTTCGACATCTCCTGGCTCGCGAGCTCGTAGCGCACGCCGACGATCGCGCGCAGCTTCTCGTGCAGCTCGAGCTCGCTGCTTGCGTACGCGCCATAGACGCCGAGCGAGGCGTGGTAGGCGTCCTCGTTGAGCGTGCCCTCCTCGAGCTGGAAGTCGGGGCCGACGTGCTCGTGGTCGAACATGTCCTCGCCGGCGAGGCCGCGCACCGCGCTGTCGGAGCCGACGAACTTGTACCGGAACCGCCGGCCGCCGAGCTCGCGGCTCGAGACCTGGGTGATCGCGCCGGCGCGGAGCTGCGCCCGTCCGACCCGTAGCTTCAGGTCCGCGCCGCCACCGCCGGCGAGATCGTGGAGCTCCTGCCAGAAGTGCTGCCCCGACCCGGGCTGGTCCTTGTACTGCCGCATCCCACTCGAGCCGTCGATCGTGTAGACGAGATCGCGGGTATCGAGCTCGTTGCGCGACGTGGTGGCCAGGTTGCCCTGCCAGCGCAGCTCGAGCCCGCGCGACCGCTGCAGCAGGTGCTTGCCGCGAAGCTGCGCGAACCCGAGCGCGCGCTCGACGAACGACACGCGCTGGACGCTGAGATCCGAGCCATCGGTCTCGCTGAACCCGCTCGCGAACGAGCTCGTGTCCTCGCCGACATGGGTGTAGAGCGCGAGCAAGCTGACCTCGTCGTTGCGGGTCAGGTCGACGCCGACGTTGCCGAGCGCGCCGAGGGTCGCCTCGCCCGTGCCGACGTCGTAGGCGAGGCTGTCGGTCGCCTTGACCTCGCCACCGGTCAACGTGGTGTGCGCGGTCGTGCCCTGGCGCACCGAGAACGACCGCCGGATGAGGCCGCTGCCGAGATAGCCGACGCGCTTGCCCGCGATCTTCGTGGTGCTGCCCACCATCGCGGTGATGCCGAGGTTGGGCGTGACCGTCTCGCCCTCGGGCGTCCACACGTTCGGCATCGACTCGCCGATCTGCTCGGTGCGCGCCGGATCCATGCCGCGAACAGCCTGGTTGCGCGGGATCGAGGATGGCAGGGCTCGGCTGCCGTCATCGAACCCGAGGAAGCTGCGGAAGCCGTGCGAACCCGCGTTCGACAGCCCGGACTGGCCGGTCGAGGTCGAGCCCGCCGAGGTCGAGAGCCCGAAGCGCATCTCGAAGCTCGTCGGGAACGAGCTGGTGTCGATCGACAGCGTGCCGCCGCCGAACTGGCCTGGCAGCTCGGCCGAGTACGTCTTGATGACGGTCATCGTCGACAGCAGGCTCGTCGGGAACAGATCGAGCGGGACCGCGTTGCGATCCGGCTCGGGGCTCGGCAGCTGCACGCCGTTGAGCAGCGCGGTCACGTAGCGGCCCTCGAGGCCGCGCAGCGCGACGTACTTGCCGTCGATCACGCTGACCGCGACGACCCGCTTCATCGCGTCACCGGCGTTGCTGTCGGGCGTCCGCGCGATCTCCTGCGAGCTCACCGCGTCGCTGACCGTCGCCGCGGCGCGACGGACCGCGAGCACCGCCGATTCCTTGCGGGTGTCGATCTTGTCGACCACCTCGATCGTCTCGGACGTGGCGGCGGGGACCGGATCGAGATCGAGGTTCAGCTGGAGCTGCTGCGCGGGCGCGACCGTGATCGTGCGCTTCTGCTCGAGGTACTCCGGGGTCGAGTACGTGATCGTGTAGGCGCCTGGCGCGAGCGTGAACGCGTACGTGCCATCGAGCTCGGTCGCGATCGTCTGATCGCCGCTCGGCCCGTGGATCTGGATCGTCGCGGCGGGCAGCCCTTCCTTCGTGCGGCGGTCGATCACCTTGCCCTTCACCAGGCCCGCGGGCTGCGCGGGGTTCGCGGGCTCGGCCGGCGGTGCCTCGGCCGGCGGTGCCTCGGCCGGCGGTGCCTCGGCCGGCGGTGCCTCGGCCGGCGGTGCGGGCGTCGGCTCGTCCGCCAGCGCGGTTCCGGACACGCACGCGATGATCAACGCGAGCAGCGACGACGATCGGCGGTTGAGACGGAACACGGCATGACCTCCTTGGGAAGTGCGATTGCCGCGACCCTATCCACCCGGTTTGTCGAGACCTGCTTCGCTGCGTGACCGGACGGCAACAAGGAATGGCGCGATCGGCAGGATCCCTGTCACCTGACGCGTCATGTGACAAGAAGGTCACGACGCGCGATCGCAGAAGTGACGTTCAGCGAGTCGGAACGCGCGTCACGCCCGAAGCGACTCAATGGAAGTCGCGGCTCTCGACATCCGCGACGGCGCGCGACAGCTGCGGCACCCATACCCGCTCGGCGATCAGGTGGACGATCCCCTCCTGGACCTGGAGCCTGCCCGTGATCCCGAGCAGCGAGGTCGTGCGGATCACGTGGGCGAAGTCCGCGAACACCTGCTTCCACACCACGAGGTTCACGAACCCGGTCTCATCTTCGAGCGTCATGAACACCACGCCCGCCGCGGTGCCGGGCTGCTGGCGGCAGATCACGATGCCGACATACTCGAGGCGCTGACCATCGCGGCCCCGCGAGACCGTCCTGGCGTCGGGCCAGTGGTTCGCGCGCAGCTCCTCGCGCAGCGGCGCGAGCGGGTGGCCGCGCGTCGAGTGATCGCTCGCCGTGTAGTCCCAGAAGATCTCGTCGAGCTTCGACAGCCGCTCGAACGTGACCTGGGTATCGCTGGCATTGCCGAGCGAGATCGCGTCGTCCTGGCGCGCCATCCACCCGAGGACCTGCCACAGCGCATCGCGCCGATCTGCCCGCTGGCCCGAGGACGCGGCGAGCTCGCCGAGCGCCCCGGCCTCCGCGAGCTGGGTGTGGGCCCGGCTCGCGATCCGCGTCCGCCGCACGAAGTCCTCGATCGACGCGAACGGCGACGCATCCCGCGCCTCGAGGATGCGCTGGCCATCCGCGAGCTGGATCCCCTTGGTCCAGCGCAGCCCCATCCGCACGGCGAACCCGAAGCTATCGTCGGTCTGCTCGAGCGTGCAGTGCCAGGCGCTCTGCGTCACGTCGATCGGCCGGATCGCGAGCCCGTGGCGCTGCGCATCGCCGACGATCGTGGCCGGGGCGTAGAACCCCATCGGCTGGGCATTGAGCAGCGAGCAGGTGAACTCGGCGAGGTAGTGCCTGCGCATCCAGGCCGTCGCGTAGGCGATCAGCGCGAAGCTGGCGGCATGCGACTCGGGAAAGCCGTACTCGCCGAAGCCGCGGATCTGCTCGAACACGCGCTCGCCGAACTCGCGACCGATGCCCTTGTGCTCCATCCGGCCGACGAGCCGCTCGCGGTGCTGCTCGATCCGGCCCGAGCGCCGCCACGCCGCCATGTCGCGACGGAGCTGATCGGCCTCGCCGGGCGTGTAGTCGGCGGCGACGACGGCGAGCCGCATCACCTGCTCCTGGAACAGCGGGACGCCGAGCGTCTTGGCGAGCACCGGCTCGAGGCACGGGTGCGGGTACTCGACGGCCTCGAGGCCGCGCCGGCGACGCAGGTACGGGTGCACCATGCCGCCGGAGATCGGGCCAGGACGGACGAGGCTGACCTCGACGACGAGATCGTAGAACGTCCGCGGGCGCAGCCGCGGCAGCATCGACATCTGCGCGCGGCTCTCGATCTGGAATGTGCCGACGGTATCGGCCGTGCAGATCATGTCGTAGGTGTCGACATCGTCGGCGGGGATCGTCGCCATCGTGACGTCGATGCCGCGGTGCACCCGCATCAGATCGAAGCCGAGGTGGAGCTGGTGGAGCGCGCCGAGCGCGAGCAGGTCGACCTTGAACAGCGCGAGGTCGTCGAGGTCGTTCTTGTCCCACTGGATGACGGTGCGCCCGGGCATCGAGGCGTTCTCGATCGGCACGATGTCGTGGACGGGCTCGTGCCCGAGCAGGAAGCCGCCGGGATGGATCGAGATGTGGCGAGGGAACTCGAGGATCTCGCCTCCCAGCCGCGTCAGGTGCTCGAGCGCGGTCGCGCCGTGATCCTGGAGGCCGGCGCGGACGAGCGCGTCGGGCTCGACGGCGCCATACATCGGCAGGTGCTTCGCGGCGCGATCGAGCGCGGTCTCGGGGATGCCGAGCGCCTTGCCGACGTCGCGCACGGCCGAGCGCGGGCGATAGCGCACGATGTTGCAGACCATCGCGGCGTGATCGCGGCCGTAGACGTCGTAGACGTGCTGGATCACCTCCTCGCGCCGCTCGTGCTCGATGTCGAGATCGATGTCGGGCGGTTCGGCACGCTCGCGCGACAGGAAGCGCTCGAACAGCAGGCCCATGCGCACCGGATCCACCGCGGTGACGCCGAGGCAGAAGCACACCGCCGAGTTCGCCGCCGAGCCGCGACCCTGGCACATGATGTCGCGCCGCCGGCAGTACGACACGATCTCGTACATCGTCAGGAAGTAGCCCGGGTAGTCGAGCTCCTCGATCAACGCGAGCTCGGCCTCGAGCTGGCGGCGCACGGCAGACGGGACGTCGCCATCGTAGCGCCAGGCCGCGCCGTCGTAGGTGAGCTCGCGCAGGTGGTGGGCCGACGTCGAGCCACCAGGCAGGCGCTCCGAGGGATAGCGATAACGCAGCTCGCCGAGCGAGAACGTGCAGCGCGCCGCGATCGCGAGCGAGCGCTCGATCGCCGCGGGGTCGTCGGCGTAGAGCCGCGTGAACGCGTGCGGGGCCCGCAGATCATGTTCGTCGTTGCCGCGGATCTTGCGGCCCGCGGTGGCGAGCGTGACGCCGTGCCGGATGCAGGTCAGCACGTCCTGCAGCGGACGCCGCGCACGCGAGTGATAGAGCACCTCGGTCGTGGCGACGAGTGGCAAGCCGGCGGCGGTCGCCCGCGCACGCAGCCGGGCCTCGCGCGGGACATCGTCGGCCCGGCGGTGACGGGCGAGGATCGCGAACACCCGATCGCCGAACGCGTCGCGCAGCGCGCCGAGCGTCCGGGGATCAGGCTCGGGCTCGTCGGCGAGCATGCTGCCCTCGCCTCCCCACAGCGCGATGACGCCCTCGGCACGCGTGCAGACCTCCTGCCACGACACCAGCGCGCAGCCCTTGTCGCAGCGCCGGCGCCCGGCAGTCAGCAGGCGCGTGAGGTTCGCCCAGCCCCCGCGATCGATCGCGAGCAGCACCAGCGTGGTCGACGGCGGCGGCTCGGAGCTGCCCGGCGCCACCTGGCGCGGCTTCGCACGCCTGGTTCGCCCGCGCCGACCGTGCACCGGGATCGTGGAAGGCAGGTCATCGGTCTCGACGCCCCAGCCAGGCCCGCGGCCGTGCTCGTCCTCGTGATGCAAGGTGATCGGCGATGACGTCAGCACGCTGCTCGGCATCGCGACCGACACCTGCGCGCCGCACAGCAAGTGGACGCCGAGCTCTCGTGCCTTGACGTGTGCACGCACCATCCCGTAGACGCCGTCGCGATCGGTGATCGCGATCGAGCCGATGCCGAGCCGGTGCGCCTCCTCCACCAGCTCCTCGGGATGGCTCGCGCCCTCGAGAAACGAGAAGTTCGATCGGCACCACAGCGGCGCGTAGCTCACCTGTCCAAGTGTTCAGGTTCGAGGGACGATGTCAATCATCCCGCGGCTCTACCTGTGGTCGATCCGGTCCAATCGAGCCATGCTGTGGACGGGCCGATGACCAACTCCGCTACCGGCCAGCTCGAAGCGCGCCTCGACCGCGATCTCCGGGAGCTGCTACGCCAGGCGCCCGGGATGGCCGTCGCGGATCTCCCGGAGTCGACCTGGGCCCGGGTCTCGGGCGTGGTCCACCTGCTCGATGGGCGCGTGCTCGAGGCGCCGTTGTCGGGGCGCCCGTGCGTGTACTACGCGGTCCGCATCGATTCGATGGTCGCTCCCAAGCGGGCGAACACGCTGATGCGCCAGCGCGATGCGGTCCCGTTCCTGCTCGAGGACCACGGCCACCGCGCGGTGATCGACCCGACCCACGCGCGGATCTCCGCCGAGATCGACCACGCGAGCAAGTCGGCGGCAGCCTTCGATGCCACGCCACGCCAGCGCAGCCTGCTGGCGACCCGGCGTGCCTTGTTCCAGCGCCACATGTACCAGGGCTCGGGGTTGCTCTACTACGAGTCGATCATCGAGGAGCGAGAGCCGGTCGCGGTGCTCGGCGCGGGGATCCGCGAACCCGATCCCGACGCGGCGCCGAGCGCGTATCGCGACATGGCGACGCGCATCCAGCTCGCCGGCTCGCAGCGTTACCCGATCATCATCTGCGACCGCCCCGACCATCCCGGCGGCTGAGCGTCAGCGCGCGCGGCCGACGAGGAAGTAGCCGCGGGTCGTCAGCGCGTCATACGTGAAGCCGAGCTGCTCGAGCTGCTCGAGCAGGTCCGGCGAGAGCAGCTCGACACCCTCGGGCTCGTACGCCGGATCGCGTCCGCGGATCCGGAGCTTGCGGTCGTGCGGCAGGTTGTCGAGGCCCTCGAAGTAGGGCGCGAACGCCTCGGCCATCTCCGCCGGGGTGTGGCGGTTGAGCTTGTCATCGCCGGCGTTGTCGAGCAGGTGGAACCACGGCCTCGCGGAGGTCGCCTCGATCCCGACGTAGTGCCCATCGAGGGACGTGAAGCTGTGCCATTCGAGGTCGATCACCCCGCCCGGCTTCAGCACCCGGCGGATCTCGCGCGCGAAGCCCTCGAGCGGCGGTGGCAGCTCTTGCAGCACGGCATTCGAGATCACGATGTCGAAGCTGGCATCGTCGAACGGGAGCCGCGAGCCGTCGTAGTGGATCACCGAGCTGGCCCCCGGCGCGCGGCGCGCGAGCTCGTTCATGTAGGAGATCCTGCGCGACGCCTCGACCCATCCGAGCAGCCCCTTGCCGATCCCCTTGGGGGTGAAGCCACCTTCGAACGAGATCCGGCGACGCAGCCCGAGCGTGCGCGGCGGGACGATGTCGACGCCGGTGATCGATCCGACATCGGGTCGCAGCAACGTCACCAGGGCGTGGTCATCGCCACAGCCGAAATCCAGCACGCGCGCATGCGCCAGCCGCGCGCCCAGCGCGTCGTGCAAGCGCGCGCGCAGCGCCGGATACACCCGGGTCACCAGGTGGGACGCCTTCGAGCGGTTGCGGCGCTCGATCGTCGAGACCCGGTGAGCCAGCCACCGCAGATGCCTCACCCCGATGTCCATGCTCACGATCACGCTATCACCGGCTCTCCCGCTGCGGGTACGCACCACGGAGTTTTCCAACTTACCGGGCGGAAACATCGCCGAAACAGTTCGCGTGTCACCCTCGAGCGGTGTCCGGCAGCGCACCTCGGTCGATCGTGCATGTCCACCACCGAGGGGACCGCGGTGTCGACGGCATCCTCCGGTTGATCGAGCTCGCCGGTCACGACGGGCCGGTCGAGCTGATGCTGTCCGCGATGTGCGACGAGGTCGCGGCCATCCTCGCGGTCGAGGTCGCGAGCATCTACGTGCGCGAGGACGAGCGCCTCGTGATGCGCGGCAACCACGGCTTTCCCGCGGGTGCGATCGGCGCGACCGTGCTCAAGGTCGGCGAAGGCATCACCGGACTGGTCGCCGAGTGCATGCGGCCGATCTCCGCCGAGCACGCCGCGGCCGAGCAGTCCTACAAGCACGTGCCCGGCCTCGGCGAGGAGAACTACCCGGTATTCGTGGGCGTGCCGCTGATCGCCGCTGGCTCCGCGATCGGCGTGCTGGTGTTGCAGCGGCGGCTGCAGGCATTCGCGACCGACGAGGTCACGCTCGCGACCGCGCTCGGCGCGCCTGTGACCCTCGCGATCGAACGGCGGCGCGCGAGCGAGCTTCGGTCCGCTCGACTGTCCGGCATCGCGCATGTCGGAGGCGCCGTGCTCGGACGCGCCGCGATGATCCCCACCACCACCGCGCTCGCCTCGCGCACGGTTCGCGGCGAACGCGCGACGACCGAGCACGACGGCAGCGTGGCGATCGAGCGCGCGTTCGCCAGGTTGCGCGATGACCTCGGCCGCGCGATGCGCAAGCTCGCCGACGCACCCGACCCTGCAACGGGCGCCGCGCTCGACCGATTCGCCCTCACGCTGTGCGACGCACGGCTGCGCGAGCGGATCGAGGCGTGCCCCGATCCCGCGAGCTTGCGCGCCGTGGCCCGCGACTACGCCCGCGCCCCCTACCGGCTCGGCACCGTGGTCGAAGCGGCGGAGCATGCGACCGAGATCGAGGAGCTGTGCGTCCTGGTCGCGGAGTCGCGCTCGCTACGCCCCGGCTCGATCTGGATCGCGGACCGGATCGGCGCGTTCGTCGCGATCGCAGCCGTCGCGCGCGGTGCCTCGGCGCTGGTCGCCAGCGACGTCATCGCGCCCACCGCGATCGCGATCGCGCGCGCCGCCCGGCTTGCGGCCATCAGCGATGTGTCGGGGCTGTTCAGCTGGGCTCGTCCCGGTGACCTGCTCGCGGCCGACGGCGATACCGGCACGGTGCTCGTGCATCCCGCCCCGACCGACATCGAGCGGCTGAAGCACACCCGCTGAGTCGACGCTCGTCGACGCTGGTGACGCCCGTCGGCTCGTCTACGCGCAGGCCGTGGCGGAGGCGAAGTCGATCAGCTCCTTCGCCTTCACCGGCTTGGGGAACACGGCGTAGCCGGGTGGCGCGAGCTGCGGCGACGCCGACACGATCGCGATCGGGACCCCGATGAACCGGTCGTCGGACTTCAGGTATTCGAGCAGCTCTTGTCCGACGATGCCGGGCATCAGCAGATCGACGAAGATGACGCTCGGGGTGAACCCTGTCTCGAGCAACTCGATCGCCTCGGCGCCATCGGCCGCAAGCTTGATGTCGAACCCGTGCTGCTGGAACAGCATCGTGAGCGCGTCGCGGATGTCCTCGTCGTCGTCGACGATCATCACCCGGGGCCGCTTATCCGGAAGCATGTCTGAATCCACTGTGTCCGTGCAGCCGCGATTGGCAACTGTGGACGTACATGCGGCATCAAGAAACGACGGCTAGGAATATTCCGGAGAGCGGGTTCGCCCTGACGCAGCGCGCTCGCAGTAGATCTTCGACGTCACTCGACGGCGCCTTGCCAGAACCAGCGACGACGATTGCGATCGTAGTAGACCCACAAGCAATCGCCGCGCCGAAGCTCGGCGAAGTGGTACTCGCGATGGAGCGGCTCTCCGCGCGATGCCCACCAGCCGCCGGACACGACGTACGGCCCGACGATGCGCACGACCGCCCCTTGCTCGAGCCCCGAGATCAACCAGCCATCGTCGCGCGCCTGGCGATCCTGCGGCGGCAGGCAGCGCGGCCGGGCCAGCAGGCGACGCACGAGCGGCCGCACGATCCGGGGCGACGCCTGGTCCTCCGGCCTCGCCGCGACGACATGCACGAGCCGCTCCCAGCCGAAGCTCGCCTCGGGCAGATGGCCCTCGCGCAGCACCGCGCGGACCACGGCATCGTCGCCGAGCTCGGCACGCACCCGTGCCAGCGCCTCGTCGGCGGCTCGCAGATCGCGGCGCGGCTTGGCCGCGAACAGTGCGAGCTGCTCGCGCGTCGCGGCGATGTCCTCGGCCCACACCCGCACGGCGTTGACCGCGGCGACCGGCGGCATGCTGGTGAGCCGCAGATGAACGAGCCGGAGCAGCGAGCGCGCATCGAGCGTGGCCGCGGCCGGCTTGATGCAATCCGCGCGCAGCTCGATGTGGCCGACCGCGTGCTTGAGCGAGAGCTCGACGTGCAGCGCGGTCAGCGCGCGCCCGCGGGTGGCGAGCCGCGCGAGCAGCCGTTCGATCGGCGCCTTGACCACGAACACGAGCCGCTCGATATCGTGCTCGTCATCGTCGAGCTGCACGCGCTCGTCGGGCGCCTCCGGCGGTGCCACCGGCACGAGCGGATCCCAGCGCTCGCCCGCCGCGAGCTGGTAGAGCCGGTGCGCCTCGCGGCCGAACCGCTCGAGGATTCCGCCTCCGGGCAACCGCACCATCTCGCCCACGGTCGTGACGCCGAGCCGCGCAAGCGCATCGCGCAGCTTGGGATCGACATCGAGCCTCGCGAGGGGAACCGCACTCGCCGCCGAGCGCTCGTCCAGATCACTGCGCAACACGATCACCCCGTGGCGCGTCGAGCGAGCGATCGCGTACGTCGCGAACCGCGAGAACCCGATCACGACCGCGCCGCGGAGCCCGAGGGCCGTGACCGCGTTCGTGATCGCCAGGCTCCACGCGGTGCCACGCTGATCGTGCGCGGTGTCCGGAAAGATCCGCTCGAGACCCTCACCATCGAGCCAGAACGTGCCGGGCTCGCCGACCTCGAGGCGCGGTGACAGCCGGTGCAGCGCCGCGCGCAGCGTGGCGATCGCGGCCTCGATCTGCTCGGGCGGCACCACGCGCGCGCGCAAGCCACCGCACAGCGACAGCGCAGGCCCGTAGCGCTGACCGACCAGCACGCCGGCGGCACGCGCGCGCTCGCACGCCCACAGGATCGTGCCCTGCGGCCGGTCCTCGTCGATCACGACGACCGGGTGCGCCCGCCAGGTCGGCTCGCGACGCCACACCAGCTGGAGCGGCAGCGCGGGGAGATCGAGGCAAGCAACCTTCACTGTTCAAGTGTTCAGGTTACAGAAAGCCGTGTCAATGCAATTGGTTAATCCGGAGAGATCCCCCCGATCGCGGTTGGTCAGCTCACGTTCCGGCCGGGCCGCGGACCTTGATCGCGCGCGTGAAGCCGGGACCTCGGCGCTTGTCCTTGAGGATCCGTAACGACAAGTCGAAGCCGTCGCGCGCGCCGAGCATCCCGGTGCGCAGCGCCTCGGCACGCAGCGAGATCAACGATCCGATCGAGCCGGTGTCCTCGGTCTTGTCGGTGATGCAGACCACCGCGGCATCGTGGGCCTGCGCGAGGGTCACCAGCCGACCCTGGTGCGCCATCGGGAAGTCGACGTGCGCGCTGCTTCCCAGATCGAGCACCACGAGACCGAAGGCGCCCGATCGCAACAGCCGCTCGGCTGCACGCGGCGCGATCGCGAGGTCCGGAACCCGGACCACCACGAGCGCGGCGAGATCGACGCCGCTGTGCGCGACATCCGGCGGGTAGAACGTGCTCGCGGCGTGCGTGATCCACGCGACCGGCTCGTGCTCGACCTGGGCCTCGAGCACGAGCCCGATCGCGGCGGTCATCGTCGCGCTGGCTCCACGTGCCGATAACTCGATGAATCGGCCGCGCAAGGCGCCGAGTCCCCAGGGCTCGCGGTGCGCGACCTCGCCGCCACGTCGTCCCAGCTCGTCGAGTGACAGCACGCGTGCGCTCGCGGTGCCGGCCGACCTCGCATTCGCGAGGAACTCTCGAAGATCATCACTCACGGGAACACCCGTTCAGTATCAGACGGGTCCGACACTTTGTCCCGTCCGCCGGCCATCGGGTGCCGATCCCGGCTTCAGTTGATGGTGATCGTGAGGACCACGGGCTTGCCGCGCCTCACGATGTCGATCTCCAGCGTGTTCGCGTCGCGGAGCTTCGTGTAGACCTCCAGCGCCTTGTCCATCGCGTCGAGCGGATAGCCATTGACCGCACGCACCGTGTCGCCGTTGCTGAACCCGATCGAGGCCCAAAACGAGCTCGGCCGGATCGCGTAGAGCTTGAAGCCCTCGGGCTTGCCGTTCTTCATCGCAGGCACCACGCGCATGCCCTTCATGAAGCCCAGCGGATTTGCGAGCAGCTTGTCGACCGTGGCTCGCGGGATCTCGTAGTGACCATCATCGAGCTTCTTGATGGTGGCGAGCACCGGATCGACGACCGAGGGATCGACGATCGAGGGGGCGACGATCGAGGGATCGATCGATCCGGTCCCCCCCAGGATGCCGACGCTCCCGCTGCTGCCGCCGAGGCTGAGCCCGGGCGTCCCGAGCGCGTCGACCGCGCGCCCCGCCGTCCGAAGATCACCGTCGAGCTTCCAGCGCAGCAACACGGGCTGGTTGCTCCGCAGCACGTCGACGTAGATGGTGGTCGGATCCAGCCTCTTCATGCCCTGGACCGCTTCATAGACATCGATCTCGCGCTTGATCGCACGCCCCGCGATCGCCGTGATGATATCGGTTGGCTCGAGCCCGAGCGCCTTGCCGACCTTGTCATCGGTGACCTTCACCCCGAGCATGGTGCCCGCCTGAGTCACGGACTCGATGGACTCGCGGCGCAGCTTGATGACGTCGTCGGCTGCGACGGTCTGCTCGACGGGTCCAGCCTGGCTCGCCGAGGCCGTCGCGCCCCCGCGGTTGGCCACCACGATCACCGCGACCAGCGAGATCACCAATGCCACGCCCGCGGTGGCAATGGCGATCACCGCTGCACGACTCCGACCCGGCCGATCATTCATCGCCCGCGAGCATGCTTGGATGAATTCGAAAGTAAAGCGGATCTTTGGATCAGGCCCGTGATCGGAGCAGTTCGCAGCCGCACCGGCACGTCGGTTGCTCTGACCCCGGACATGGACAAGCCGATGTTCGAAGACGGCCCCGGCCTCCCGGGGCCGGACTATGTCGCGCTCGTGATCGAGTGGGATGAGCTCGCCAACGCGCTCGAGGGCGAGCGCGAGCCGGAACCCGAGATCATGAACGAGCGCGAGACGGTAACCGAGATCCCGAGCGAGCGAAGGCCTGCCCTGGCCATGCGCATCACCGACCATCCACTGCGCGCGCTCGCGGCGGCGATCGGTGCGCTCGGGCTGCTCGTGTTCTCGGTCTGGGGCATCCACCGTCTGCGCGCGGCGTGACGGCACGGCCACTGCACCCCCACGGGCATGCCGACGCCGCCGAACAGCGATAGCGATTGGGATGAGGTCGACCAGGCGAGCCTGGAGTCGTTCCCCGCGAGTGACCCGCCGTCGTGGGGTTCCAGCCATGCTGCCCCGTCGGAGTCGACCGTGTTGCCCCCCGGGTCCGTGACGAGTAGCCGGCGCAAGGTGTTCCTGAAGGGGATCGCGCTCGGCCTCGCGACGGCCGGTGCCCTCGTCGCGCTCGTGGCGGGCGTCCAGCAGCTGCGCAACCGGTGATCGCACGTGCGTCCACGCCCACGTGCGGCGAGGGCTCGCGTGACCTTCGATCCGGAGTCGGCGCTGCGCGCGACTAGCGGCGGCCGCGGGGCACGCCGTAGGTGGCGGTCACGGTCTGGGACTTGCCGTCGCGCACGAACGTGACCTGGACCTGCGTCCCGGGCTTGGCGGC
>JAGSPR010000775.1 GCA_018262455.1 Deltaproteobacteria bacterium
CCGACGATCCCGAGGATCGACGCGCTGCGGACCGAGCACTCGAGGCGATAGAACGCATAGCTGATCCATTGTCGCCACACCTGGGGGAGCACGCCGTGGACCAGGATCCCGAGCCGTCCCACCCCGATCCTGCGCAGGGCGCGGATCGATTCGGGCTCGACGGCCTCCGCCAGCTCGGCGAACAGCCGGCCGAAGATCCCGCCCGTCGAGATCGCGATCGCCAGGACCGCGGGTCCCGGCCCGAGGCCGATCATGCGGACGAACAGGAACGCCCAGACGATGTCGGGGATGCTCCGGAAGATCGCGAGGACCCCACGCACGCAGGACCGGACCAGGCCGCCGAGCGCGTCCCGGTACGGCGCGCGCTCGGGCGCGTCCTCGAGCGCGGGGATCCGGATGCACAGGGCCGCGAGCGCGACGCCGATCAGCGCCGCCAGCGTGGTGGCGAGCACTCCGATCAGGAGGCTCTCCAGGGACAGCTTGGCGATCCGCCACAAGAACTCGCCGCCGAGCTCGGGCTCCCCGAAGCCGCGCAGGAGCGCGCCGGCGCTCCGCGTCCCCTCCGCGTCGAACAGCGGGCCGAGGCGCACCCCGCTGAGGTGGGCCGTGATCACCACCGAGACCACCACGAGGCCCCAGGCCGCGGCGCGCCCCACTCGCAGCTTCGGGTTCACAGGCGTTCCGGCGATCCCTCGCGGCGCGCCACCAGCGAAGCCTCGCCGGCGGGCTCGCCCCGCTCGGCGGAGGGCTCACCGTGCTCGTCCTGCTTGTAGTCGCGCGCGTTGCAGTCGAGGGCGACGACGCCGTCACGGATCGCGATGATCCGATCCATGAACGGCAGCGCCAGGCTGATCCAGTGCGTGCACAGGATCAGCGTGGCCTTGGTCCGGCGCGCGGCGTCGACCAGCATCTGCGTCACCTGGACCGCGTTCGCGGCGTCGAGCGACGCCGTCGGTTCGTCGGCCACGATGATCGACGGCGACGAGATCAGCGCGCGGGCGACCGCCACGCGCTGCTGCTGGCCGCCGGAGAGGTTGGCCGTGACCTCCCATTGCCGATCGGCGAGCCCGAGCTCGCCCAGCAGCGCGCTCACCCGCTCGCGCTCGATCGGCCAGATCGCGGAGAGCAGGACACGGTGCCACGACCACCGGGCCAGTCGCCCGGCGAGCACGTTGCGGTGGACATCGAGTTGCGGGACCAACAGATTGCCCTGCTCGACGATGCCGCACGTACGCTTGTGCGCGCGCAGCTCGAGCGGCGTCATCGCCGCCAGATCGACGCCGCCGACCTCGACGCGCCCGGACGTCGGCCGCAGGCTCCCGGTGAGGATGCGGAGCAGCGTGGACTTTCCCGAGCCGCTCGGGCCCGCGATCAGGACGATCTCGCCCGCGCGAAGCTCGAGCGAGACGCCTCGCAAGGCGTCCACGCGCCCCCACCGGCGAGCCACGTCCTCGAGGCGAAACAGCGGGGGTGATCGCAGGCGCTCGGCGCTCTCGGCCTCCACCGGATGCGAGCCCTTGGCCGAACGGTCAGTCACCCATGTCCCCAACGGAGCGATTTCGCGGAAGTGCACGGGAATCGAACCCGCCGTGCCGCCGCTCGCGCGGGGCACCATCGGTTTTGAAGACCGAGCCTGGCACCAGTCCAGGTCGCACTTCCACTTGCCATGCTCCACCGCGCAAACGGCGAAGTCAATCAGCCAGCGCGATCAATACCTTCTCAGTACTCCAGCTTGATCGATGGCTCACCATCGATCTCCCGGAGCGTGCCGATCGCCGCCGCGGGCAGCCCGTGGGCGCGCAGCGCTTCGACGCATGCTCGCGTGTGCGATGGCGGCACGGTCAGGAGCAGACCACCGCTACCGCTGGTCTGTGCGTCACACGCGAGCGAGGCGAGCAGCTCTCGATCGCTATCGTCGGCAGGCTCCGCCAGGAGCGGCGAGCCGTCGGTCCAACCGGTATCGGGTGCGATGTGCGCGCGATTGGCCTTGCTGCCACCGGGGCAGACCTTGGCCCGCAGGTGCTCCTTGGCATCCGGCAGGATCGGCAGCGCGGCGAGCTCGATCGTGGCGGCGACCCGCGAGCCGCGCACGATGTTGCGGAGGTGTCCGAGCAGGCCGAAGCCCGTGATGTCGGTCGCCGCGGTCGCGCCGTGCGCGTGGCCGATCCGCGCCGCGGTCCGGTTCAGCGTCGTCATCGATCGGATCGCCGCGGCGGCCGCCGCCTCGCTCGCGATCCCCTTCTTGATGGCCTGGCCGATCACGCCGGTGCCGAGCGCCTTGCTGAGGACGAGCGTCTGGCCCGCGCGCGCGGTCCGGTTGGACCACAGCTCGTCGGGGCCGACCTCGCCGGTCACCGAGAGCCCGAACTTGACCTCGGGGTCGCGCACCGTATGGCCGCCGACGACGGCGACCCCGGCTTCGTCGCACGTCCGCATCGCGCCGTCGAGGATCGCGTCGAGCACCTCGAGCGGCAGCTGATCGTCGGGGAAGAACACGAGGTTGAGCGCGAACCGCGGCTCGCCGCCCATCGCCCACACATCGGACAGCGAGTTCGCCGCCGCGATCGCGCCGAACGTCGCCGGGTCATCGACCAGCGGGGCGATCACGTCCGCGGTGAGCACGAGGTTGCGGCCGGCCGCGACGGTCACGATCGCCGCATCGTCGGAGAACTCGTGATCGACCACGATATCCGCACGCTCGCGGCGGGGGCCGCCGCGCAGGCCATCGAGGACGTGTGCCAGCTCGCCGAGCCGGAGCTTGGCCGCTCAACCGCCGCCGCGTGCGTACTGCGTGAGGCGGATCGCCGGCCTGGATTCCGAGGTCATGATTCGCCACATTAACATGGTCGAGAACTCGACTTCGAGTCCTC
>JAGSPR010000157.1 GCA_018262455.1 Deltaproteobacteria bacterium
TGGACGAGCTTGTGGTGGTCGTTGCGCGCCGCGCAGAGTTGTCCGAGGACGCGAACGTGCGGCTCGTCCTGCTCCATCGCGTCGCCGCGCTCTACGAGGAGGTGCTGGTCGACTACGAGAAGGCGATCGTTGCCTACAAGAACGTGCTCGCGGGCGACGACAACGATCTCGCCGCGCTCGACGCGCTCGAGCGGCTGTACCGGCAGGCCGGCGATGGCCGCGAGCTCGCCAACACCCTCGAGCGCAAGATCG
This sequence comes from Deltaproteobacteria bacterium, assembly GCA_018262455.1. Next base: position 253 of record JAGSPR010000157.1, read on the forward strand.
AGCTGACCGCCGATCTGCGTGCGCGTCAGGAGTTGCGTCATGCGGCGGCCCGGGTCTACGAGCAGCAGCTCTCCGACATCTACCAGGCGATCGGTCAGTACACGTCGATCCTCGGCGATGATGCCGGCGATCTGCCTGCGCTCGCGGAGCTCGATAGGATCTACTCGAGGGAGAAGCTGTGGCCCGAGCTGCTCGACGTCGTCGATCGGCGGGCACTGCTTGCGATCAACGCGCGCGATCGCGCGGAATTCGCGTTCCGCTCGGCACACCTTGTCGAGGTCGAGCTCCACGATCCTGACGCCGCGATCCCCCGCTATGGCGCGGTGCTTCAGGTGTTGCCCGCACATGCCGGCGCCCGGGCCGCGCTCGAAGCGTTGATGGTCGGCGACACGCACGTCGAAGCGGTCTCGCCGATGCTCGAGCGGGTCTATCGCGCCGACAAGGATGCGGCGGGGCTGATCCGCGTCTACGAGCGCCGGCTCGCCGTTCCCGGCGGTGATCACCGCGCCGACTGGGCCGCGCTCGCCGAGGTCCACGAGACGGTTGCCGGCGAGCCGGCGAAGGCCTTCGACGTGTGGTCGCGGGCGCTCGCCGCGGATCCCGACGACGTCGAGCTGCTCGCGCCGCTGCTGCGACTGGCAGAGGGTGATTCGACGCTGTGGGGCTCGCTCGCGATGAGGCTCGACCAGCTGCTTGGTGCGGCGCTGTCACCCGAGGCAGAGCAGCTCTACGCGATGCGCCTGGGCCAGATCGCCGAAGATCGCCTCGTCGATCTCGACGCCGCGGTCGCCGCCTACGAGCGAGCGGCCAGCGCCGCCGAGCCGAAGCCAGCCCTCACCGCGCTCGAGCGCGTGCTCGCGCGATCGAATCGGTGGGTCGAGCTCGCCGGCGTGTTGCGCCGGCAGGCCGACGCCACCGAGGACGACGCACAGGTCGCCGAATATCTGTTCCGCATGGGTGATCTGCACGAGTCCACGCTCCAGGACGGCCGCGCCGCGGTAGCCGCGTATCGCGAGTTGCTCGGCATCGTGCCGACCCACCCGGCCGCGCGCGCCGCGCTCGAGCGCATGCTCGCCGGCTCGAACGATCAGCGCGCCGAGATCGTCGAGATCCTCGAGCCGTTGTTCGAGCAGGATGGCGACGCCAGCCGGCTGATCAACGTCCTCGAGGCTCGCCTGGACATCACCTCGGATCCGATCGATCGCGCGAGCCTGCTCGGCCGGATCGCCGAGCTCGCAGAACAGCGTCTCGGCGACCGCGGTCGCGCTCTCGACGCCACGCTGCGCTGGCTTGCGGTCGATCCCTCGTCGAGTCAGGCGCTCAACGAGACCGATCGCCTCGCCGATCGGCTTGGCCAGTGGCCCGAGGTCGGCACTCGCGTCGCGACCATCGTGAACGCGCCGGACGCGCACAGCCGGAGTACCGAGACCCAGGTCCTGCTGTTCACGTTCCTGGGCCGGATCCAGCGCAAGCGCCTCGGCCAGCTCGTCGAAGCCGCCGTGTCATACCGCGCCGCACTTGCCCTCGATCCCGAGGCACTGCTCGCGCTCGACGATCTGATCAAGATCCTGCGCCAGCAGGGCGACGCGCCCGCGCTCGCCGAGGCGCTCCGCCAGCGGGGCCGGATCGTCGGTGAGCTCGCCGAGAAGCGCGCCTCGTTCTCCGAGGTCGCGGTGCTGTGTGAGCGGGCAGGGGACCGCGCCGGCGCGATCGCTGCCTGGCGCGAGTACGTCGACGCGGACGACACAGATCGCGAGGCACTCGACGCACTCGCCCAGCTGTACCGCGTCGCCGGTGATCGCAACGAGCTGGTCGAGACGCTCGGCCGCGCGGCCCGCCTGGCCACCGCCCCCGACGACGAGAAGCGGTTGCGTGTCGAGATCGCTCAGCTCGAGTCGGATGGCCCACGCGCCGTCTCGGCATGGCAGGCCGTGCTTGATCTCGATCCAGACGACGCGACCGCGCTCGCCGCGCTCGAGGTCGCCTACGCGAAGTCGGGAGAGTGGATGGCGGTCGCCGAGATCCAGACCCGTCGGCTAGCGCTCGCGGGCTCGACCTCCGAGCGGGTCGCGATCCACGCCGAGATGGCGGCGATCGCCGAGGGCAAGCGGTTGTCGGTCGATGATGCGATCTCCGCCTGGTTCGCCGCGCTCGACCTCGACAGTGCCTATCAGCCTGCGTACGCGAACCTCGAGCGTCTGCTCGCGGGCGCCACTCGCTGGCACGATCTGGTGGAGCTGCTCGAGCGACTTGCCGAGCTGCAGGCCACGCTCGGTGAGGCCAGCGCCGAGATCGCGACGCTCGCGCGCGCCGCCGATGTCTGGGAGTCACAGCTCGACAACCCTGATGCCGCCGGCGAGATCCTCGAGAAGATCCTGCGGCGCGAGCCGGGCTCCGTCGCGGCGCTCACCCGGCTGTCCAAGATCTACGAGCGCGCCGGCGACTGGGACAAGTGCAAGGCCACACTCCAGCAGGCGCTCAAGCTGATCGATTCGCAGCCCGATGGCCGCGATGCCGCGGATCTGTTCTTCCGGCTCGCCGAGGTTGCGCGGGTTGGCGATTCGGATGCCGAGACTGCCATGCTCCACCTCCAGCAGGCGCTCAAACACGATCCCTCGCACGCCGGCTCGATCGTCGCGCTCGAGAAACTCGCGCGCGAACGCCGAGATCTGCCGCTGCTCGCCGATATGCTGCAACGCAGGGTAGCCACGATCCAGGCACCCGACGAGCGCGTGGCACTGCTCGTCGAGCTGGCGGAGCTCGAGCGCAAGGCGAACCGCAACGACGCGGCTCTCACCGCGCTCGCTCGCGCGAGCAAGGACGCCCCGAACGACGTTCGCGTGCTCGGCCCGCTCGCCGATCTCTACTTCGCGTCCGGCCGGCTCGACGAGGCGGCGCCGATCTACGACCGGCTTGCCGAGGACGCCAAGGCGGGCCGTCGGATGAAGGACGTGGCGAGGTTCCGCCAGCGCCAGGGTGGCATCCTCGAAGCGCGCGGCGACCTGCCGGGGGCGCTCGCGGCCTACGAGGAGGCGTTGCGCGTCAACCCGACCGACATCGTCACGATGACCGGGCTCGGCCGGCTCTACTTCACGTCGGGAGACTGGGAGAAGGCGCGCAGGATCTACCAGTCGCTGGTGCTGCAGAACATCGACTCCGACGCTGGCGTGACCAAGGGCGAGGTGTACTGGGCCCTCGGCAAGATCCACCTCCAGCTAGGCCAGCCACCCAAGGCCCGCAGCATGTTCCAGCGGGGGCTCGAGATCGAGCCGCAGAATCCCAAGCTCAAGGAAGCGCTGTCGTCGCTGCAGTGATCAGCGCTTGCCGCACTGCGCGGCGGCCCGCTTCGCGGCGACCGCGGACTGTTCGGTGGATCGCGCGAGCGCCGTGAGCTTGAGCTTCGCCGCGGCAGGGCAGGCAGGCCCGAGCGCGCCGAGCCCGAGCGCGGCGGCCGACACGATCTCCGGAAACGCGGAATCATCGAGCGCGTCGATCAGGGCCTGCGCGGCTCCCGGCGGGGCCATCTGGCCGATCGCCGCTGCTGCACTCTGCGCGAGCAGCATCGCCTCCTTGCTCTCGAGGGCCTGGCTCCGCCAGCTCGTGAACTTGGCGACGAGCGTGGCAGCCAGCGCCTTGTCTCCGAGCACGGTCACGAGGCCGAGCGCACGGATGCGGAGCGGCGTAGGTAGCTTCGTGTCGTCCCACGTATGAGCGAGCAGCCCGGCGACTCCCGGGGCGTTGCACTGGACGAGCGCGATCAGCGCGTCGCCGCGGACCTCGAGCTCGCGGTCCTTCGCCACCGAGTCCATCAGCGCGCTCGCCGGCCCAGGCCGCTGGCAGCGCGTCCCGAGTGCGGTGGCAGCGCGCCGCCGGACCTCGGGCCAGCCATCACCGAGGCCGTTGATGATCACGCGATCGATCGCGTCCGGGCCATCGGCGCCGTGCCAGGCACCGGCTGCATCCGAGTCCGCGCTGGCGAGCGCCGAGAGCGCCGCGAGTCGGACGCCCGGATCGGGGTCGCGCGCGAACGTGGTCACGATCGAGACGGCCTCCGGGCGCGGCGCGGCGGCGACGCCTCGGATGGCCACCTGGCGTAGCGCGGACGTCTCGCCACCCGCGGGCAGACCGCGCAGCAGCGCGGCGACGGCAGCAAGCGCGGCGGCGTCGCCATGGGTCGCGAGGCCATCGATCAGGCGATATCGTCGCTCGTAGTCGGTGGCAGCGGAAAGGGCGACCATCATCGCGGTGACCGCGATCGCGCGATTCGCCGGCGTCGCGCGCGCACTCCGGGTGACCGCGCGCCACAGATCGCCGGTCGCCGCGGCATCGGTCTGCGCGGCAGCGGCCTGCGCGAGCAACCCGACCTGCGCAAACCCGAGGCGTTCGATGACTGCGTGGCGCAGCTCGCGCGGGCCCTGACCGGCGAGCTCGACGAGCGCGGTGAGCCCCCCGCCCGCGGGAACAAGGCGCGAGGCGGCGGCCACGCGGATCTCGAGCGGCACGCCGCCCCTCGCCGCGAGATCGCGGAGCGTCGCGAGTTGACCGTTGGCCGCGAGCGCGGCGATCACGTCCAGCAGATCCTTGTCGCGTACCCAGCCGTCGGTGGCGGCACGCACGAGGCCTGGCGCCGCGGCGGGATCCTGGATCTTGGCCAGCGCGCCGATCAGGCGGCGGCGAGTCGCGGCATCGTTGGTCTTCGCGAGCTCGGCGTCGATCGCGAGCGCCGCCGGGGCACCGAGCCGGGCGAGCACGGCCGCCACGTTCGTGATGTCCGCCTTGCCCTCTGCAACGACCCGGGCCAGCAAGGCCGGGCCACCGGTGCGCTCGTCGGTCGCGTAGATCCCGAGCTCAGCGATCGCGGTGCTGCCGGTGGGGCGACCATAGACACTCTCGAGCACGACCGTCACGCACTCGGTCACCGGCTGCGGGAGATCGACCACATAGGCGGCGCCCAGGGCATCGTTCGCGGCATCGGGGAGCTCGAAGCGCCACGCGCCCTGCTTGCTGACGATCGCCATGGCGCGCGGCCGGTTCGCCGCCTTCATGGTGGGCTGCGACAGTGGATTGCCGGGGACGATCCGCAGCTGCTGCGCGACCGCGGTGTCAACGCGCGATCGGAACGTGAAGAACTGCCCCTCGCCGCCGCCGGCGAGCTCCTCGTGCCATCCGGTATCGAGCCGGCCGTCGTCGAGCTCCCGCGGGATCGCGAGCCCCCCCGCATCGATCGTACCGGGCTGATACGACGCCGCTCTGGCCTGGTAGATCACCGGCGGTTGCGCCGGGGCGGTGTCGAGTCGGACGGCCAGCGTGGTCGCGCTCGCGAGGTTCGTCGGGAGCTTGTCGAGCTTGCGAAAGGTCGCGCCCTCCAGCTTCTCCGCGAACAGGTACGACGGCTTGTCGTCGCAGCGCCGGACATCCCATCGGGTCTGGTAGCGATAGACGCCGGTCGCGGTCGCATCGACCTCGATGCTGTACTCGCGATCGAGCCCGACGCCCCCGAGCGGGAACCGCGTCACGACGTGCCAGCCGTGCGTCCGATCGAGGACCACTCCCTCGCGGCTCGCTCCGGTGGAGAGATCGACGACCAGCTGCGTGTTGCCTGGCATGCGGGCGAGCGCGATCCGGCCCTCGGTCGCCCCGGCCCCGAGCTTGACGTCCGTCCGCCCGATGTGGACGACCCCATCGGCGGTGAGCTCGATCGCGTCCTGCGCGCCATCCCCATCCACATCCTCGCGCACGGATGCCAGCGGAGCCGCCGCGGCGAGGCCGGCCAGCGACATGACGAGACCCAGCCCCAGACCGAAGACGCGAGACATCGCGGTGAGCCTACCATCACGCACGATCACGCCCACTGCATCCAGGTCATGGCAGGGGGACACCCCCACCCCCGAGTCATTGCAGCGGTGGCGTCCGCCACTGTGTATCATCAGCCCCATGCGGACCAGGTGTCCCGCCCTCGTGGGCCAATGCGTCGTGATCGGGTGGTTGGGCGTGGTGGCCGCATGCGGCGATCCGGTGCTGCGCAATGTGCCGCAACCCAACGCGGCCGTCGTCGCGGGCGCCGCCGCTGCCGTGGCAGGTGCGGCGACCCTGGCCGCGCCGGATGCCGCGGCCAAGAACGCCGCGGAGGCGAACAAGCCGACCACCGAGAAGAAGCCGTTGAAAACGGGGCCGAGCGTCCCAGCCGACGTCCTGGATCGCCTGGATCAGCAGGGCTCGGGCTCGGGCAGCGATGTCGCCGCGCCACCGGGCGCCCAGCCGCCCACGGTCGCCACGCCTCGCCCGTGAGTGCTAGCGTGCGCGGCGGTGTTCGCGCTCGCTGACTATCACTTCGAGTTGCCGCCTGCGTTGATCGCGCAGGCGCCGGCCGCCCAGCGTGACGCGTCCAGGCTGCTCCACGTCGATCCGCAAGGGACACTTGCCGATCACGTGTTTCCCGCCCTCGTGGAGCTCCTGCCCGCGGGCGCGGTGCTGGTCGCGAATGACACCCGGGTCATCCCGGCGCGCGTGCTGGGGCACAAGCGCACTGGCGGTGCGGTCGAGGTGCTGTTCCTCGAGCCCGAGCCGGGGACGGCGGCCCCCGAGGGCACCACGGCGTGGCGGTGCCTCGCGAAGGCGCGCCGCCCGCTGCGGCCCGGCCACATCGTCCACGTCGACGGCTGCGACCTCGAGCTCACGATCCTCAGCGAGCGTGAGGTGGACGGCTCGCTGGTCGTCGCGGCCCCCGGAGATGGCTTCGCGTTCTTCGACGCGCACGGCCATATCCCGCTGCCGCACTACATCGCCCGCGCAGACTCGCCGGTCGATCGCGAGCGCTACCAGACCATGTTCGCGACCCAGCCTGGCGCGGTCGCTGCGCCGACGGCGGGGCTGCACATGACGCCGGCGATCGCGGCCTCGCTCGCGGCGCGCGGGATCACGCTCGCCACCGTCACGCTGCACGTCGGCTACGGCACGTTCGCGGCGATCCGCGAGGCCGACCTGCGCGCGCACCGCATGCATCGCGAGCGCTACTTCATCCCCGGATCGACGGCCGCGCTCGTGGCCTCGGGCCGGCCGATTGTTGCGCTCGGCACGACCGCGCTGCGGGCGCTCGAATCGGCCGCGATCGCGCCGCGCACGCTCACCGTGGGTCCCGGGTCCACCGAGCTGTTCGTCCACCCTGGATCGGGCCACACGTTCCGTGCCGTCGATCATCTGGTCACGAACTTCCATCTCCCGGAGTCGACGCTGCTCATGCTCGTGTGCGCGTTCGCGGGGACCGATCGCGTGCTCGCGGCGTACCGCCACGCCGTTGCGCAGCGGTATCGGTTCTTCAGCTACGGCGACGCCATGCTCCTGCACCGCGCGTGATCGACCCTCGCCGGGTCCGGAGGCGCGGCAGGTGAGCCAATCGCGAGGTCTTCGATCGGCATGCGTGTTTCTGGGACTGGTCCCCCGAGGCATGGCGCGGTACTAACCCGGCGCTCCCGATGCGCTTCGAGCTTCCGACCCCCGGCTTTTCGTACGAGCTGATCGCCACGCTCGGTCACGCGCGTGCCGGGATCCTTCACACGCCACGCGGCGACATTCCGACCCCGGTGTTCATGCCGGTCGGCACCGCCGGCACGGTCAAGGCGATGACCGCCGACGAGCTCCGCGCCGAGCCGATCGACGCGCGGATCATCCTCGGCAACACGTATCACCTCTACCTGCGGCCAGGTCTCGAGGTGATCGGCGCGGCCGGAGGCCTCCACAAGTTCATGGCGTGGGATCGGCCGATCCTGACCGACTCGGGAGGCTTCCAGGTCTTCTCGCTCGCCGCGATCAACGAGATCGACGATGACGGTGTGACCTTCCGATCCCACATCGATGGCTCGAAACACCGGTTGACACCGGAGGTTTCGATGCGCATCCAGGAGGTGCTCGGTTCGGACATTGTCATGTGCTTCGATCAATGTCCGCCCGGCGATGCAGCCGCTGATGTCCAGGAGCGTGCCCTCGAGCGTACGACCGCCTGGGCGAAGCGCTGCCGCCAGGCGCCCCGCGCGACCGGGCAGGCGCTGTTCGGCATCGTGCAGGGCGGCATCGATCGCGAGCGCCGCCTGCGCCACGCCGCCGAGATCACCAAGCTCGACTTCGATGGTCACGCGCTGGGTGGGCTGGCAGTCGGCGAGACCGTCGAAGACACCTACCGGATCCTCGACGAGGTTGCCCACACGCTTCCGATCGACCGGCCGCGCTACCTGATGGGGGTCGGCACGCCGGCCGACCTCGAGCACGGGATCGCGGCGGGCATCGACATGTTCGACTGCGTCATGCCGACCCGAAATGCTCGCAACGGATACCTGTTCACGAGCACCGGCCGGGTGAACATTCCCAATGCACAGTACCGGGCCGACCTCGGACCGGTCGATCCGGAATGCCCGTGTGAGACGTGCCGGACGTACTCCCGGGCCTACCTGCGACACCTCTACACCTCAAAAGAGATCCTCTACTCGCGGCTCGCAACCCTGCACAACCTCACGTTCTACGCTCGCCACGTCCGGCGCCTGCGCGACCGGATCGTCGCCGATGGCCTGCGTGCTTGACCCCACCCTGTGCGGATGCTACGCAACCGCTGCTTTTTGCTAATGATGTCTGCCGTCTGGGCAGACGTGTGATACGGCGATGATTGGCCGAGATTGAAAGACTGGAGACGCCATGGGAGCGATGCAACCGATCGTAATGATGCTGGTGATGTTCGGCATCTTCTACTTCATCCTGATCCGTCCGCAGGTGAAGAAGCAGAAGGATCATCAGGCCATGCTGGGCAAGCTCGGCAAGGGTGACGAGGTCATCACGCGCGGCGGTGTGATCGGTAAGATCACCGGCGTCTCCGATGATGGTGTCCTGGTGCTCGAGCTCCAGGAGAAGGTCCGCGTCCGCGTTCCACGCGCGTACGTTGAAGGCAAGTGGGACGGCAAAGTGCCCGCGTCCGCTGCCAAGAGCGCCGCGTAGTCTCGACGAGGTCACACCATGGACCGCAGTTTGAAGTGGCGGACGTTTGCCCTGATCGGCGCCGTTCTGCTGTGCGCGGGTATCCTCGCGCCGACCGTCAACGACGAAGCAACCTACCCGCACTGGTACCCGGACAAGATCAAGCTCGGGCTGGATCTCAAGGGCGGGCTCCACATCGTCTACAGCATCGATCTCAACACGGCGATCGCCGATCGTGGGTCCGAGCTCGAACGCGATCTCAAGGCCCGCTTCAACGAGGAGCCCAAGGTCAACGCAACCGTGAAGTCGCCGCTCACCCCGGTCGGCGCGGTCACGGTGATCGCGCCCGATGCCGCCAAGAAGGCGGAGATCGAGGCGATGCTCAAGACGGACTACACGGACACGATCGAGAACCGCGAGTGCGATGCGGGCGATGGGCCCCTCGCGATCTGTATCAAGGTCTCGAACAACTTCGCCGAGCAACTCAAGAAGTCGGCGCTCGCGAACGCGGTCACCACGATCCGCGAGCGGATCGACGAGAAGGGCGTCGCCGAGCCGAGCGTCGTCCTCAAGGATGACCAGATCATCGTCGAGCTACCCGGTATCGACAAGGAATCGACCGCGTCGACCCGCGACCTGATCGCGCGCACCGCGAAGCTCGAGTTCAAGGTCGTCGATGACGGTGCGGTCCCGGGCGTCGCAGGATCGACCGGGGCGCCGTACATGCAGGGCCTGTACGGGAAGGTCAACCCCTTGAAGGCCGCCGAGGCCGCGCTCACCGAGGGCGCGAAGGAGGGCGATCCAACGGACCCGCTCGCCAAGGAGCTCGGGATCTATGCCGACCTCGACTACTGGAAGCCCGAGGAGAGCGGCGCGTACCACAGGGACCCGTTCCTCAAGGCCTACGATCGCACCGAGACCATCCCGGTCGAGGAGGCACGCAAGATCGGCTGCCTCAAGAAGCACGACAAGGAGAAGGAGAAGGAGATCGTCGACGGCAAGCTCAGCTGCAACGTGCCGGGTCGGTATCGCATCACGAAGTACATCGACACGCTGGCCAACGGCAGCGCTGGCAGCCCGGGCGATCCCGCGTTCAAGGTCCCCGATGATCACCAGATCGGCTTCGAGTGGGTCGAGCCCGAGGACGGCAACGACAAGCGCCCGTACTGGCGCACCTACTACCTCGAGCGTGCGGTCCGGCTCACCGGTACTGCGATCACCAATGCGCAGGTCAGCTACGAGCCGAATACCGGTCGACCGGTCGTGCTGCTCGACTTCAACCGCTACGGCGGACGCGTGTTCGGCGATCTCACCGCACAGATCGTTGGCCAGAAGCTCGCCACGATCCTCGACGACAAGGTGAAGAGCGCGCCGATCATCAACACCGCGATTCGTGGTGGTCGCGCCTCGATCACCATGGGCGGTAGCCGCGATGGTGACCGTCAGCTCGCGGAGGCGAAGGAGCTCGAGAACGTGCTCAAGACGGGCTCGTTGCCGGCGCCGCTGCGCGAGGAGTCGATCTCCGAGATCGGTCCGACGCTCGGCCGCGACGCGATCGACAAGACGAAGCTGTCGTTCGGCATCGGCATCCTGCTGGTCGTCCTCATCATGGTCGGGATCTACCGATGGTCCGGCTGGATCTCGGTGTTCGCCGTCGTGTTCCACGTCATCTTGACCCTCGCCGTGATGGCCCTGTTCAAGGCGACACTCACCTTGCCCGGGATCGCCGCCATCGTGCTGGCGATCGGCATGGAGGTCGATGGCAACATCCTCATCTACGAACGCATTCGAGACGAGCTCTTGCTCGGCAAGAGCGTTCGCGGCGCGGTCGATGTCGGCTTCTCTCGCGCGTTCTCGGCGATTCTCGACGGTCAGCTCACCACGGCGGCTGCTGCGTGGGTGCTCCTGCAATACGGCTCGGGCCCCATCAAGGGCTTTGCCGTGATGATGCTCGTCGGCGTCTTCACCACCCTCTCCACCAACATCTGGGTCACTCGCATCTTCTTCGACTGGTATATCGCCAGGAAGAAGGGGCAAGTGCAGACGATCTCGATCTGAGGCGGCCATGAGCGAGCACCACAAGTTTCGTTACTTGCTCCCGCCTGGAAACAACTTCCAGTTCGTAGCCAAGTTCCGCATCTGGATGATCATGTCGGTGTTGCTGATGGCCGCGGCCATCGGCTCGCTGTTCGTGAACAAGTCCGTTCGCGGCGAGTACATGAACTGGACGATCGACTTCAAGGGTGGCACCGAGATCCACTTTGCGTTCAAGGACAAGCAGACCAACAAGTACATCAAGGTCGATCCGGCCAAGATCCGCGGCGCGCTCGAGAAGAGCGGCGAGGAAAGCATCGACGTCTCCGACATCGGCTGGAGAGACGAGGCAGGCGTCGACATCGAGGGCATGGTCGTTCGCACGCCACGATTCTCGGCGATCCCCGACGCCGTCAAGAACGAGGCGATGACCTCGTTCGCCCAGAAGTTCCAGGACCGCAAGCCCCGTGCGACCTGGTCAGGCGATCGCTTCAAGGTGCGATCTTCGGAGCCGATCAGCAACGCCGAGGCCGTCGCGTTCTTCGCGACGATCCAGAGTCAAGGCGGCAAGGGCCTCGAGGTCAAGCCGTGGAGCGACGAGGAGACGGAGCAGTACACCACGCGCGATGAGGGCACGAAGGAGTTCGTCCAGTGGTACGGCATCTGGGGGATCGACCGGCAGTACCAGCAGATCTTCGAGTCCTCGCTCGGCAAGGACAAGACCGAGATCATCGTCGTCCAGAGCTACGGTGTCGGCGCCAAGGCCGGTGACAGGCTCCGCGACGATGCAGCGAAGTCGATCGTCTACGCGATCTTCCTCATCATGCTGTACCTCGCGTTCCGGTTCGACATCCGGTACGCGCCGGGCGCTGCGTTCGCGACGATCCACGACGCCGTGATGGTGATCGGCGTGTTCGCGCTGACGTGGACCGAGGTCTCGCTGACCTCGGTGGCCGGCTTGTTGACGGTGATGGGGTTCTCGGTGAACGACACCGTGATCGTGTTCGACCGGATTCGCGAGAACCAGGCCAAGCTGAAGGACAAGAAGATCGAGCGCATCATCGATATCTCGATCAACGAGATGCTGGTGCGCACGATCCTCACGTCGTCGACGGTGTTCGCGACCACGCTGATCATGAACATCTTCGGTACCGGCCTCGTGAAGAACTTCGCGTTCGCGATGAATGTCGGCGTGATCGTCGGAACGTACTCGTCGATCTTCCTCGCGGTCCCGATCTTCATGTGGGTCTCGAAGAAGTGGTACTCGGGGCCAGCGCCCGCGCGGCGGCGTGCTGCGATCGGCGCTGCGTCGGCAACGGCTGCGTCGGCTTCCGAGCCGTCCGAGCCGTCGGAACCGTCGGCGACCTCGTCGGACGACGAGTAGGGGCTGATCCCGGGCGATCCCGGGATCGCTCACCGACGACGTCAGGGTGTCAGACCCTGGCACTAGCGTGCGCGGGTGCAACTCCGACTGCGTCCCGCGGACGATCAGCTCGTTCGACGGCTGGCCGATACGCTCCGCGTGCGTCCAGCCACCGCGCGCTGCCTGGTGAGCCGCGGCGTCTCGGAGCCAAGCGAAGCGCAAGGCTTCATCGATCCGCGGCTCGCGGCGCTGAGGCCTCCAGCCGGGCTCGCGGGCCTCAAGGACGCGGTGGGACGGCTCGCTGATGCGGTGATGCAGAACCAGCGGATCGGCGTGTTCGGCGACTACGACGTCGATGGCGTCACCACGGCGGCGCTGTTGACCTCGTTCCTGCGCTCCGCGGGGGCCACGGTGGAGTGCGCGGTCGCGCGGCGTGACGCCGGGTATGGCTTCACGCCTGCCGCAGCGGCGGACTTCGCCAAGCGCGGCTGTCAGCTGATCGTGACCGGTGATTGCGGGACCAACGATCACGAGGCGATCGCAGTCGCGGCGGCCCTCGGCATCGAGGTGATCGTCGTCGATCACCACACCGTGCCGTCCGCGGATCGCGAGGCCGATCAGCCC
>JAGSPR010000440.1 GCA_018262455.1 Deltaproteobacteria bacterium
TGAGGGGACGTTCGGGCGCCGGTGCCCCGCCGGTGAGGGGCTCCGGGCGGGACTGGAAGGCTGCGGGTCCATCAGCATCCATGCGCCCAATGCCCGGTCCCCGCTCGTGACGATCACGAATGCGCCGGCCACGTGCACGATGACTGGTTCCGTCGGGCCCGTCCTCCCCCGCGAGGCGGGTCATCTGGCGGCCGGAGCGCTGACGCCGCCGCGCTATCCGTTCACCGTGGCGTCGATTGCATACCTGCTCGCGACGGATTCAGTCCGGTGTGAGTCAACGTTGGCGCACCACGTGGAGCTGTACGTGGCCCCGACAGCCACTCCGCCCAACGATCCGACGACGGCCATCTCGACGACCTCGATCGACGTCGCCGCGAGCGCGGCCGCGACTGCGATGACCACGGGTGACCGCGGGGTGACGCTCACGCTCGACCCCGCGATCACCTTGGGCGACGGGCAGGTCCTCGTCGTGGCCATCGCGCTGGCCGTGAACGGTGACGGCTCGAAGTCGCTGTGCGTCGCCTCCTGCACGGACGAGGTCTCGATGGTCGGCCAGAACTGGTGGAGCAACGCGGCCGCGCCACCGTTCGCCTGGACCGACCTGAAGCACTTCGGGTTCGACTCCGAGCTCCGGATCAGCGCCACCGCTGCGGAGTAGCCGGCGAGGAGCGGTCATTCGTCGCCGACTCAGGACCTCATGCCTGGATCTGTAACATTCATGAATTGCTTAGTATTTATCGATCCGTGGGCGATCGCATTGAGAAATGCCTGCTGAAACCGGCCCGTGGCCTACAATGGGCGACGACTCGTCGTGACGGTCCAGTCCAAACGCACACTCAAGGTCGAGAAGCTCGCGCGCATCTACGATGACGAGATCGCGCCGGTGTGGGGGACGCGTTTCGGCAAGATGCTGCTGCGCGGCCTGCAGATGCCCGAGAAGGGGCAGGTGCTCGATATCTCGTGCGGCACCGGATACCCGACGATCGAGATCCTCCGCCGGATGCATGACGGCAGCCGGCTGATCGCCATCGATGCCTCCAGCGCCATGCTCGACGTGGCCCGCCGCAAGGTCGCCGACCTCGGGCCGCTCGGCAAGAAGGGCGTGTTCTTCCGCACCGAGAGCGCGCTGCCGAAGCTGTCGTTCGCCGACGATGTCTATGACCTCGTCGTGTGCAACCTCGGGCTCGACGAGATGCCGAGCATCGAGGTCGCGCTGCGTGACTTCGCCCGCGTCGCCAAGATGGGTGGCGAGGTCCGCTGCACGCTGCCGCTCGCCGGCACGTTTCAGGAATTCCACGATCTGTTCCGCGAGGTGCTGATCAAGCACGACAAGCACGACGCGCTCGATCGGCTCGATCGGCTGATCGCGCGCTATCCGACGGTCGACCACGTCGAGCGCTGCATGAGGAGCGCGAACCTGTCGGGAGGGCTCGAGATCGAGGAGTTCTCGCTGCTGTTCAAGAGCTCGCGGGAGTTCTTCTTCGCCCCGGTCATCGAGTACGGGCCGCTCGCCGAGTGGAAGGAGATCGCCGGCGGCGGTCAGGAGATGCAGGACGTGTTCTGGTACATCAAGGAAGCGATCGACGCCTACTTCGATGGCCGACCGTTCCAGATCACGGTCAAGGCAGGCTGCTTGATCGGCAGGAAGACCGAGCCGCGTGCGAGCTCGATGTCGATGGAGCTGCCGGCGCTCGACGACGACACGCCGTTCGACGACGACCTCGACACCGGCCTGCCGCTGCCGCCGCGCAAGATCGCCGCCGGATCGGTGCAGGTCGCGGATCCAGATGACCTCGAAGTCGAAGAGGTCGAGGACGATGGCAGCTTCGATCTCGACATCGACGTGTCCGCGGAGAATGCGCTCGACGCCTTCATCGACGGCAAGAAGCGCCCGCCCCACCTCGGCGACTGACCGCCGAGCGAGTCCAGAGCCGACCCGCGAGCTATGCTCGGCGCGCCATGGCCGGAGCCGCCCATCGAGACGACCAGACCTCGTATCTCGAGCTCGTCGATGAGCTGAACGAGCACGATCGCCGCTACTACGTCGACGCGAACCCCACGATCAGCGACCTCGAGTACGACCAGCTGCACGCGCGGCTCGTCCTGCTCGAGCGGGACCACCCCGACTGGGTGGTGGCGTGGTCACCCTCGCAGCGCGCCGGCCATCGACCGATCTCGGAGTTCCCCAAGGTCGAGCGTGCGGTCGCGATGCTCTCGCTCGACAACACGTACAGCCCCGACGAGCTCAAGGCGTTCTTCGATCGCGCCGTGAAGGGCCTCGATGGCGAGATCCCGGTGTTCGCGGTCGAGCCGAAGATCGATGGCTTCGGGATCGAGCTGACCTACAAGCACGGCCTGCTGACGCTCGGCGCGACCCGCGGCGACGGCCGGATCGGCGAGGACGTCACCGCCAACGTCAAGACGGTGAAGGGCGTCGCGCTCAAGCTGCGCGAGCCGGTCGACCTCGTCGTGCGCGGCGAGATCTACATGACGAAGGCGGAGTTCGAGGCGATCAACCAGGCCCGCGCTGCGGCCGGCGAAGAGCTGTTCAAGAACCCGCGCAACACTGCCGCGGGGTCGATCAAGCAGATGGATCCCAGGGAGGTCGCCAAGCGGCCGATGCGCACGATCCTCTACGAGGTGCTCGATGGCGAGCGTTACGCATCCGGACACCTGGCCTCGCTCGCGTACATCAAGCGGCTCGGGTTGCCGGTGTCATCACACAACACGTCGGCCAGGAGCTGGGACGAGCTGATCGCGTGCGTGCAGGCGTGGGAGAACCGCCGCGACGAGCTGCCGTACGAGCTCGACGGCCTCGTGCTCAAGATCGACGACTTCGCGCAGCGCGGCGCCCTCGGCTCGACCGCGAAGGCCCCGCGCTGGGCGATCGCCTACAAGTTCCCGGCGCGCCAGGTCACGACGAAGCTGCTCGATCTCGACAACAACGTCGGTCGCACCGGGGCGGTGACGCCGGTCGCGGTGCTCGAGCCGGTCGAGGTCTCCGGGACGACGGTCGGCCGCGCGTCGGTGCACAACTGGGATCAGGTCGCGCGGCTCGGCCTCGGCAAGGGCGATCGCGTCCTGCTGCAGAAGGCCGGCGAGGTCATCCCGGAGATCCTCGGGGTCACCGAGAAGGGGCCGGGGCCGGCGTTCACGCCTCCCACGCGGTGTCCGTCGTGCGGCTCCGAGCTCGAGCGCGAGGAGGGCCGGGTCGTGCTGCTGTGCCCGAACCGGATCGGCTGCCCGGCGCAGCTGCTCGGCGCGATCGAGTTCTTCGCGTCGCGCGGCCAGATGAACATGGATGGGCTCGGCGAGAAGGTCGTCGCCCAGCTCGTCGAGGCCGGGCTGGTCAAGGATGTCGCCGATCTGTTCGATCTGACCTGGGAGCGGGTCGCGCTGCTCGACCGGTTGGGCGACCAGTCGGCCCAGAACCTCGTCGCCGCGATCGCCGCCGCGAAGCGGGCCGCCACGTTCTCGAGGCTGCTGTCGGCGCTGGGGATCCCCAACGTCGGCAGCGTGCTCGCCAAGCCGATCGCCATGAAGTACGGCAAGCTCTCGGCACTGCGCGCGGCGGCGACCGCGAAGACCAGCGACGAGCTCGTCGCCGAGCTCAACGACATCGACGGGATCGGCCTCACGATCGCGCACCACGTCGACCAGTTCTTGCGCGATCCCCACGTCGCCGTCGTGCTCGACAAGCTCGCCGAGCGTGGCCTCGATCCCGAGGAGCCGATCGTCGCCACCTCCGAGGGCCCGCTGTCGGGCAAGACCCTCGTCGTGACCGGCACGCTGAGCGCGCCGCGCGCCGAGGTCCAGAAGCGGATCGAAGCCGCGGGCGGCAAGGTCGCCGGTTCGGTGACCAAGAGGACGGACTACCTCGTCGCCGGCGCGGACACCGGCAAGACCAAGCTCGAGGCCGCGCAGAAGCATGGCGTCACCGTGCTCGACGAGGCTGCGCTCGAGCAGCTGCTCACCGCCGGATGACCACTCGCCGCGCGCGTTGTGGTTTCGTTGCCCACATCGCGCTACCTCGCTCTGCGATCCTCGGCCTGCGCCTTGTTGCGTATGGCAACACCGCCGCCAGCGACGCGGCCAGGCTCTCGCGATCACGCAGGGTCGTCGAGGCACGATTCGTGCTCGGTCGGCGGCCATGCGTGGGCTCACCAGGATCGTTCTCGCCGGCGTGATCCTGGTCCCCGGATGTGTCGGGTCGAACTCACCGGTCCTCGATGGGCCACGAGCGGATGCCGCATCCGACGTGACCCCGCGACCGGTGGACTGGCATGGTCGCTCGATCTACTTCGTCGTGACCGATCGGTTCGCGAACGGCGATCGCTCGAACGACAACGCCGGCGGCTACGCCGCCGATCTCGCGGACACGAGGGCGTGGCACGGTGGCGACTTTCAGGGGCTGATCGATCGCCTCGACTACATCGCCGGCATGGGGTTCACCGCGATCTGGATCACCCCGGTGATCGCGCAGCACGACCGCCACGCCTACCACGGCTACTGGGGGTGGGACTGGTCGCACGTGGACGGCCACCTCGGCGACACCGACAAGCTACGCGCACTGGTCGCCCAGGCCCACGCGCGCGGCATCGCCGTCATGATCGATACCGTCGCCAACCACACCGGCCGGTACGACTTCTCGACGCCGACATTCCCGGATCCGGCGATGTATCACCACAACGGCGGCATCACCGACTACAGCAACGCGGCGCAGGTCGAGAACAACGAGCTCAGCGGGCTCAACGATCTCGCGCAAGAGAATCCCGAGGTCCGCGCGAAGTTGCTCGATCACGTGCGCTGGCTCGTCTCGAGCTCGGGGGCCGACGGCCTGCGGATCGACACCGTCAAGCACGTGCCGAAGGCGTTCTGGACCGAGTACATGGCCGCGGCGAAGGTATTCGGTCTCGGTGAGGTGCTCACCGGCGCGGTCGATGACGTCGCGCCGTACTCGCACGTGCTCGGCGCGACGCTCGACTATCCGCTGTACTTCGCTGCGCGCGACGTGTTCGCGAACGGTGGGTCGGCGCGCCAGCTCGCGGGCGTGTTCGCCAAGGACGCCGCCTACGCCGATCCCCAGCTCTCGGGCGTGTTCGTCGACAATCACGACCAGCCTCGGTTCTTGTGCGACGCGCACGGCACCGAGACCGAGAAGCTCGCGAGGCTCAAGCTCGCGCTCGCGTTCACGCTCACCGCTCGCGGGATCCCGATCGTCTACTACGGCACCGAGCAGGCCTTCTCCAGCTGTGCCGACAACCGCCAGGATCAGTTTGCGGCCACCGATCCGGCGGCGCCGCTGTACCAGTACATCCGCGAGCTCAATCGCATCCGGGGCGGATGCGAGGAGCGCACCCTGGCTCTCGACAACCTGCATGTCCCGGCGGCCACGACGCTCCACGATGCGCTCGGCAGCGGCGCGACGGTGACCGTCGGCAGCGATCGCCGCGTCGCTGTCACGATCCCCGCACGGTCGGTGATGATCCTGACGAACTGACGATCAACGCGTGCCGGCTGCCGTGTCTGTCACCGCGCTCGCCACGTCGGCGGGCGCGCGTGCGTGGGCGATGGTCGACAGGCCGAGCAGCTTGCCACTGGGCTCGGCGAGCCGGGCATAGGTCACGACGACCACGACCTCGCTGCCGTCGTCGCGACGGCGTCGGGTCTCGAGCACGACGGGCTCGCCGCGCAGCGCTCGCTCCACGGCGGTCGCGTGCTCTGCCAGCCGATCGAACGGCACCAGCTCGAGGTGGCTTCGGCCGATCGCCTCGGCGGCCGTGAATCCATACAGCCGCTCGGCCGCAGCATTCCACGAGACCAGCGTGTCATCGAGGGCCATCGCGACGATCGCCTCGCTCGAGGCTTCGACGATCGAGACCACGCGTTCGAGCTGGGCGATCCGGCGCTGCAGCGCTGCGTTCTCGCGCAGCAGATCGTCGACAGGTGTGCTGGACATCGTGAAGCGTGTCCAGACCATACGTGATCCGCGCGCGCTGGACCAGCAGCCCGCGAACGCGCCAGCGGGGTTGCCGGCTACGGCTTCGGCGCGGTCTTCGGCTCCGTGCTTGCCTGAGGGCTGGTCTTCTGGAGCTCGCGCGCCGCATCCACGTGACGCTGCAGCGTGGTGTGGCGGGCTTCGAGCCAGGTCTTCAGATCCGAGTCGCTGACGGTCGCGACGGCGGCGTCGTTGCGCACGATCTCCTTGTCGTGGCTGTCGACCATCAGCTGCAGGTACTGACGATCGAACTCGGTGCCCTTGATCTTCTTGAGGCTCGCCATCGCGTCCATCTGGGTCTTCAGGTCCGCCTTCTCGGCCTC
>JAGSPR010000024.1 GCA_018262455.1 Deltaproteobacteria bacterium
CTCTGTGTTCGTCGCCTGTGGCGGAGGCGGCAGCAGCGGCAATCCCGATGCGGCTCCCGGGGGCGCGGATGCGCCGCCGAGCATCGACGCGCCGCCTGCAGGCCTTTCGGGCCTCGGCCAGAGCTGCGATCAAGCTGCACCCACATGTCCGGCAAGCGCGCCTTCGTGCGTGGCCCTCAACTTGGGTGGGGTGGCCTCGAAGGGTTTCTGCACGCCGAAGTGCCTCACCGGCGGCACTGCGAAAGGTGCAGCAATGAACCAGTTTACCAATATCAACCCAGCTCCCAACCCCGCGGCGTGTGCCGCCGGCTACTCCGGCACGGTCGGGGTTCCCCAGTGCGGCGTGGTCATCGCGTTCACGCCGATGGATACGACGATCGTCGTCAACAACAACTACACTGGGATCGAGATGGGTTGCGCCATCGCGTGTGGCACGGGAAACGCCTGCCCATCTGGCCTCGCACCCGACACCACCCACTTCGGTCAGGCCTGTGTCTGCTTGCCGATCTGAGCGACTAACCTAACCTAACCTAGCTCAGCGGGTCGCGAGCGAGCTCGCGCAAGGCTGGCTCGGACCCGACATCCGCGCCGATCGCCTGCTCGATCGACGACAGCTTCGCGGCGCGGACCTTCGCCGCGAGCTCGCGGTGGATGCGCCGGGGCCACGCCGGTCCCCCGTAGACAAACCCGGTGTAGCCCTGCACCAGCGTGGCGCCGGCCCGGATCCGCTGCCACGCGTCGTCGGCGGTCTCGATGCCGCCGACGGCGATCAGCGTGACGCGCGATCCGACGCGCGCACGGAGTCGCCGCAGCACGGCGAGCGCGCGCTGCTTGAGCGGCGCGCCCGATAACCCGCCGACGCCGAGCCTGGCGACGACGGTGTCGGCCGTCGCGAGGCCGGTCCGCCCGATCGTCGTGTTGGTCGCGATGATGCCGTCGAGCCCGAGCTCGAGCGCGAGGTCGGCGACCGCGTCGATGTCGGCGTCCGCGAGATCCGGCGCGATCTTCACCAGCAGCGGGACGCGGCGCATCGGCGAGGCGAGGTCGCACGCCGCGCGCACGGCGGTGAGCAGCGGGCGCAGCTTGTCGATCGCCTGGAGGTCGCGCAGCCCGGGCGTGTTCGGCGAGCTGACGTTGACGACGAGGTAGTCGGCGAGCGGGGCGAGCCGCTCGGCGCTCGACGCGAAGTCGGCGATCGCCTCGGCGTCGGACACGCGCTTGGTCTTGCCGATGTTGATCCCGACGGTGCCCTCGGAGCGGTGGGCGAGCCGGTGCGCCGCGGCGGTGGCGCCGTCGTTGTTGAAGCCCATGCGGTTGACCAGCGCGCGATCGCGCGGCAGCCGGAACAGCCGGGGCCTGGGATTGCCCGGCTGGGCCTCGGCGGTGACGGTGCCGACCTCGACGAAGCCGAAGCCGAGCGCGAGCAGCGCGGTCACGCCCTTGGCGTCCTTGTCGAACCCGGCGGCGAGCCCGAGCGGGCCAGGGATCTCGCGGCCGAACGCGTGGACCCGCAGGACCTCGTCGTGCGGCGCGAACACCCGGCGCATCACCTTGGCGACCCCGGGGATCGCGACCAGCCCGCGCAGCATCGCGAACGACACACGGTGGGTGCCTTCGGCGGGCAATCGCTGCAGCACGAGCCAGTAGAGGAACCGGTACATCCGCGCGGACGATAGCGTACTACCTCACGGCGTACTCGCCGCCCTCGTACTCCGATGCGCGGGAGCCCGGCGGCGGCGCGGCCGAGTACGCCCACAGCTGCGAGAGATCGAGCTCGACGGCCTCGAACGGCTCGGCGCGGATGCGCGCGCTCCCCGCGTAGACGTCGACGATCAGCCAGTTGCCCCCGTGCAGTCGCAGGATCTCGACGGTCCGCTGCAACGGATCGACGAGCCAGACGTGCGGCACGCCCGCGGCTGCATAGATCGGGAGCTTCTCGGCGCGATCGTTGACCGCCGTCGATCGTGAGAGCACCTCGCAGGCCCAGTCGGGCGCGAGCTCGAAGCAGGACCCGGTCGGGGCGATCGGCATCCGCTCCCGTCGCCACCCCGCGAGATCGGGGATCACGATGTCCTCGGCGAGATGGAGCTCGGGCTCGTCGAGGATGAGCCAGCCACCGGGGCCGCCGTTGCCGAACTGGAAGGGAGATCCGAGCAGGCAGCCGAGCGCCGAGGCAGTGGCCGTGTGCGGCCCACCTGGTCGTGGCGAGAGCCGGAGCTCGCCGTTGATGATCTCCGCGTTCAGGTGCTCGGGCGCATCCAGGACATCCTGATAGGTCGCCCGCCGCTTCGCCGGATCCGCCATGTCCCCAATCTACCAGGCGGGCCCGACACGCCGAGCTGGATCTGTGACGGCGCGACCTGGCTCGTCGGTTCGCCGGATCCGCCATCCGGCCGCTCGCAGTGGTACCTCTACGGCGTGGCTGACTTCGTGTTCGCGACCTGCCTGCCTGGCGTCGAGCCAGCGGTCAAGCTCGAGGTCGCGCGCACGCGTCCGGATCTGCGGTTCGCGTACTCGCGCCCCGGGCTCGTCACGTTCAAGGCGCCGCGGATCGTGATTCCGGACGATCCCTCGGGCTCGGTGTTCGCACGCGTATGGGGGCGCTCGGTCGGCGCGGCCGGGGATCCCGTCGCCGCGGCGGCGCAGCTCGCGACGTACGGCGCGGATCGCGTCCACGTCTTCGCGCGCGATCCGGACGCCACGATCGACCTCGCGCCGTGGCAGGCGATCGGGCCCGGCGGCCCAGCGGTGGAGGGCGAGCTGGTCGCCGACGTGATCGTGAGCGAGGACGAGGGCGCGTGGCTCGGGCTGCACCGCCACGATGCGTCGCGCTCACCCCACCCGGGGGGCGCGATTCCCGTCGACGTGCCGGCGGATGCACCGTCGCGCGCGTATGCGAAGATCGAGGAGGCGATCGCCTGGGCGAAGTTGCCCGTCGAGGCGGGGCAGGTCGCGGTCGAGATCGGCGCGGCTCCCGGTGGCGCGGTGCTCGCGCTCGCGCGCCGCGGGCTCGAGGTCCACGGCGTCGACACCGGGGACCTCGCGCCGCATGTCCGCGCGCTCCCGAACGTCCACCACATCGTCAAGAAGGTCGGCGCGCTTCGCTGGGAGGATCTGCCGGACCGCGTCGACTGGCTGCTGCTCGACGTCAACCTCGCGCCGCAGGTGGCGCTGCACGAGGTGGCGCGGCTGATGCCGAGGCTGCGGTCGACGCTGCTCGGGGCCGTGTTCACGCTCAAGCTCAACGACTGGACGTTCGTCGACGCGCTGCCGTCGCTCGTCGATCGGATCCGGCAGATGGGCCTACCCGAGGTCGGGCTGCGTCACCTGCCGTCGAATCGCCGCGAGATCTGCGCGGTCGCGCGTCGCTGAGCTCGCTCAGCGCGCGAAGCTGCCGATCGCGCTGGGCCGCTGCGGACGACGAGCCCGATCGGCGAGCTCGCGCTCGAACTCCTCGGGCGTGTAGCGCAGGCCGAGCGGTGGCGGGGGATCGATCTGGATGAACGCACTGTCGCGGATGCGGAGCGCGCGGATCCGGGCGAGCACGGCCTCGGGGTGCGTCGCGCCTGCGCTGCGCTCGAGGATCGCGATCGAGCCCTCGAGCGCACGCGGCGAGACCGGGATGCCGCTCTCGTCGTCGCGGCGGAACTCGCAGGCGGCGAGCGCGGCGCGCGCGATGCCCCAGGAGGGGCTCGAGATCGCGGTGAGCAGCGTGTCGAACTTCCCTGCCTCGAGCTCGGCGCAGGCCTGGCGCTCCATCGAGAGCTCGATGCTCGGGCGGGTCGGTGGGATCAGCTGCCCGACGATGCGATCCATGGTCTCGATCAGCTCGGCCGCGAGCTCGCCGTCGGGTCCGAGCTCCGCCGCGGCCCTGGCATAGGGGTGCGCGTCGACGTGGCGGCCCTGGCCGGCGAGGGCCCGCGCCATCGCGTGGAGCCCGGCGACCCGGGCTTCGCGGGGGCCGCCCTCGGCGATCAGCAGCTGCGCGATCCGCTCGCATTCGACGAAGTCGCCCATCCGATAGAGGCTGGTCGCGAGCAGGACCAGCAGGGGCGTGTCCTTCGCACCGAGCGCGAACGCGTGACGACCCGCGTCGACGGCCACAGGATCGTTGTTCGAGCGCGCCGCGGCGCCCGCGAGGGTCGCCCAGTCAGCCGCGGTGCGGAACCGGCGCGAGGCATAGCGCAGGATCGGGACGGCCTCGGCGTGGCGGCCTGCATCGATCAGCACGTGACCGATCAGCCGAGGGGCATCGGACCGCTCGTGCTGGGCCAGCACCCGGATCGCCTCGTGACCGTGGCCGAGCTTGCCGAGCGCGACCGCGAGGCTCTGCCCACGCTTGGCATCCGCCGGATCGAGCGCGGCTGCCCATCGCAGGTGCGCCACCGCATCGGCGAGTCGACCCGCGGACGTCGCGGCGAGGCCCGCGTCGAACGCGACAGCTCCATCGAACGGGGTCGCGATCGCGGCGGCCTTCCACTTCGGCGCGAGCTCTCCGAGCGCGGCACCGTGAGCCGTGGCCGGCGTCGCGGCCATCCCGCGGCATGCCGCCGCGAAGCCCTCGGTCGGGCGACCGGCGTCGAGCAGGCCGTGCGCGACGCGGAGCCAGGGAGCGGCCACGTTGGTCGGATTGCTCATCGCCGCGAGCCAGTGAATGTCGAGCGGAGTCAGGCCGTCCGGCCGAGCGACCGCGACCTCCCCCGTGTCGAGCTGCGGGGGCGCGGGGGCGCGCGCGGCGGCCGCCGCCGACCACGCGAGCATCACCCCGCCAGCCTCGATCGCGCGCGAGCAGCGCTCGAACAGCGCCGCGGCGGCCTCGTACTGCGACGGATCGCCCGAGAGATCGTGGGCGAGTCGGAGCTCCCAGCCAACGCGTTCGTCCCCTCGCAGCAGGCGCTGCACCACGGGCATCCCGGTGATCATCCCGTCGAGATAGGAGCCGTGCTCGGCCTCGAGATCGAGCGCGCGCTCGATCCGGATCAGCCAGGTGTCGAGCAGCCACTCGGGTGCGCCACCGAAGCAGTTGACCAGGCGAAGCAAGGCCTGGATCGCGGTCGGATCGATCTGGTACCGCGACCGCCGAACCAGGTGGAGCGCCTCGGTGGCGATGTGGCGATACGCACCCGCGATCGGCGTGGGTGGGCCCGAGGCCGCGACGAAGTAGTTCGCCAGCGAGAGTCCGAGCGCGAGCACGGCGCCGCTGGCATGGGCATCGCGATCGCGGGCCGGCGGGACGAGCACGGTCCACCACTCCTGGGCGAGCGTGTCGGCCGCCGCGAGCGTGTCCGGCGGCCTGGGCCACGCCAGGCGATCGAGGATCGCGGCCGACGAGGCGTTCGCGGCCGGAAGCGCGCCGACCAGATCGGCGATCCAGCGCGGATCGATCGCGAGCGGGCTCCGAGCGCCGAGCGCGCGTCGAACGATCGGGGTGTCGAGACCCGGCACGAAGTCCGCGAGGTCGCGGGCGGCCCGCTGCGCGAGGGTCACGGCGCCGCGTTCGAGCCGGTGCTCGATCACGCGCTCCCATTCGGCAGCGGGACGGATCGCGGCCAGCCGGAACAGCCGGTTGATCTCGGCCTCGAGCCGGCTCTGGCTGCGCCGGAGCTGGACGGTCTGGATCTGATCGAGCGCCTCGTCGAGGTTGCCGCGCAGGATCAGCGCCTTCGCGGCGGCGAGCCGGGCCTTGCCATCACCCAGCACGCCGGTGCCATCGAGCCCCGCACACTGCCAGTAGGCGATCTCGGCCTGCTCGTCACGCCCGACCGCGACCAGCGAATCGATCAACATCGCGGCGTCGTCGTCGTCGGTGATCCGGCTGCGCATCAGCCCGACGAGCACGCGGCCCGGATCGCCGCGGTGATACCCCTCCCAGGCATACGCGCGCGCGAGCAGGCCGGCGTCGGTCTTCCAGTGCGCGATCCGCTTCTTGGCCCAGGCGAACGCATCCTGGGTCGGCGCGTCATCGGCCAGCCGCGCCATCGCCTCATCGGCCAGCTCGATCGCCTCCGTGAGCCGGCCGACATCGAGGTGCGTGAACGCGATCAGGAGCGCGGCGTGGTGAGGGGACTGCCAGTCGCTGGACGACAGCTTGTTTGCCGCGGCGCGATCGAGGATCTCGCGACAGCGATACTGCGCCTCGGCGAACGCCTGGCCGGGCCGGTTGATCTGACGCAGCCGCCGCACGCAGTCGAGGTGTGCAGCGCCGAACTGCGGCGCGGCCACGGTCGCGCGATCTGCCCACCGATAGCTCTCCTCGCGTCGCGCTGCCTCGGCGAGCTGCAGCGAGTAGTTGTGGCACGCGTAGGGATTCGCCGGCATCAGGCTCGCCGCGATGCCCTGGTGCCGGACGCCCATGTTCTCGAGCGGGCGATCGGCGGCGAACGGCTCGCCCCAGATCGAGAGGTGCGGCTTGGCGTACATCGGCGCCTCGGCGATGATCGGCAGCACCTCGCGGCGATCAGTGTTGCCCCTGAGCAGCCCGGCGACGTAGCGGTTGCGGCGAGCCACCGGGTGGGTCGGATCGAGCTGCAGGATGATCGGGTCGAGCGTGCGCGCCTCGTCACGCGAGAGCTCGGCGAGGACGCGGAGGTAGGGGACCGCGAGCCGGCTGGGCGGCTGGGTCAGCATCGGCGACAGCTCGGCGAGCCCGCATCCGTCGTGAAACTTGGCGTCGGCGGTCGCGAGCCGGTCGGCAGCGGCGCGCAGGTCGTCGACCGTGAAGTCCGGGAACGCGGGGACCTGCGGCAGCTTGCGCGCGCTCAGCCATTGCTCGAAGCACTGCCCGAGCTGCCGTGACAGCGAGAGCTCGAGCCCGCCGCTCCAGGCTTCGGCTGGGTGGTCGGGGCGACGCGCGCGCAGCGTCGGTTGGCGCGGGCGCGCCGGATCGAGGCTGAGCTCGAACCACAGGACCTCGTGGCGGCGCGAGATCCGGAAGAACCAGTCGATCGAGTCCTCGGCCTGGGGATGACGGGCATCGAGCAGTCGGCCGGCGTCATCGACGATCCGCTCGTCATCGTGATCGCCGAGGGTCATCACTCGATGGCGGACCACGTGATCGAACACGATCACCGAGATCAACCGGGCAACGTACGGCGCGATGCGCTCGGACTCGTGCGGCACCGTGAGCGTGGTCGCGAGGAACGTGGCGCGATGCGGGTAGGGCAGGGGACGCATCGGGCGGCCAGGGAGGCCGGCCAGAGGATACGGCAAGAGCCTTCACCTGCGCGCCCCGTCGGCTAGATCCTGGTCCGCGATCACGGAATCTCGGGCGGCACGACAGCGACACCGGGCCCCGGTGGAGCCGCTGGGCCCGTCCTTGGTGTCACTCCCGTCGGTGACCCGGCGTCACTCGCCGACCCCGTTCCCCCCGCGGGGATGGGGTGTGCGCGAGGCAGGTCTTCCTTGTGATCTAGGTGGCAAGAGGCTGTGCTACCCTGTGGCCTGCGTGGGGTGACAAATCACTCGTCACCTGTCGCTGTCCGGCAAACCTTCGCTGTTTATCGAATCGTCTAGGAGATCTTCTCGTGGGAACCAAGCTCTACGTGGGCAACCTCAACTACAACACCACCGAGGATTCCCTCAGAGCCGCATTCGGGGCGAATGGTCGAGAGGTGACAAGCGTCGCCATCATCATGGACCGGGAGACCGGACGCCCTCGAGGATTTGCCTTCGTCGAGATGGCCACCGCCGAGGGGGCCCAGCAGGCGCTGCAGGAGCTCGACGGCCAGGATCTCGACGGTCGCATGCTGCGGATCAACGAAGCCCGCGAGCGCGAGGCGCGTGGTGCGGGTCCGCCGCGATCCTATGGCGGACCTCCGCGTGGTCCAGGCGGCTTCGGCGGTCCTCCGGCGGACGGCGGCGGTGGAGCCCCGCCACGAACCGGTGGATACCAGGGTGGCGGTGGTGGTGGTGCCGGTTATCGACCGAGCGGCGGCCCGCCTTCGGGAGGCGGATATCGTGGTCCGGGCGGCCCGGGCGGCCCGCCTTCGGGAGGCGGCTATCGTCCGCCTGGCAGCAATTTCGGTGCACCTGCTCCGACCGCGGAGCAGCGCCGGCGTCAGAAGGAAAAGACCGATCGCGACAGGGATCGCGATGGTGACGGCGGCAAGAAGAAGCGAAGCAAACCGGGCGACGACGGTTGGTAGCGCTCGAGGCGATGCTCGACGTCGCCTGCCGCGCTGACTGGACGTGATGAAGCACTCGTTCGCGGTCGACCCCGACGAGGCCGGCATGCGGCTTGATCAGGTCGTGCCGCGCCACATCGAGGGGATGTCGCGCCGCAAGGCCCGGACGGTGATCGATCTCGGCGGGGTGTTCGTCGATCGCACGCGCGTCAAGGTCGCGGGCCGCCCGGTCCGTGCGGGTCAGACCATCGAGGTCAATCTGGGCGGCGTGATGGATCGGATCGAGCGCGACGGCGCGGAGGTGCCGCTCGCGCCGAAGATCGTGTTCACCGACGACCACATCGTCATCGCCGACAAGCCCGCCGGCCTCGTCACCGCGCCGACGCCCGAGAGTGATCGCGGCGACCTGTTCGATCAGCTGGGCCGACAGTTCGGCGAGCTCTACCTCGTCCACCGGATCGATCTGCCGACGAGCGGCCTGCTCGTGTTCGCGCGGACCCGCGCGGCGAACAAGCTGCTCGGCGATGCGTTCGTCCGTCACGATGTCGATCGCGTGTACCGCGCGGTCGCGATCGGCGAGGTGGCCGCGCAATCCATCGATCGTCCGATCGAGCGTCGCAAGGCGGTGACCCATGTCGAGCCGATCGAGCGGCTTGCCGGCGCGACGCTGCTCGCGGTCCGGCTCGAGACCGGTCGGACGCACCAGATCCGCATCCACCTCGCCGGCCTCGGGCACCCGATCGCCGGCGATCCGCAGCATGGCGGCGAGCTCAGCCGCACGTTCATTCCGAAGGCGCCGCGCCTGGCACTCCACGCCGCCGTGCTCGGCTTCACGCATCCGGCGACCGGGGAGCGCGTCCGGTTCGAGAGCGCGATGCCCGACGAGCTCGCCGCGTGGATCGCGCGTCTGAAGATCTGACGGCGCGCCACGAGCGCCGGGCCGCGATGGTCTGTAGGGACCAGGGCCGCGAGCAGTCTATGGGGCGCAGGGCGTAGCGCGGGACGCTGGTGGAGAACGCGGACCCCGCGGCTGCCGCGCCTGCGGACGCCCCTCGCCGTGCTCGGACAGTCCTCGCGGGTGTGGACCGCTGCTCGCTCGAGGAACCGACGTGCCCGCTGCGGAACTGCGCGCGGCGAGGGGGTCCTCCGGCGGGCGCGCCGCGGGTGCCGAGGCGAGGGGATGCGCGCTCGTGTCCGCGTTCTCGTCTGAAGTTCCCTCTCGGCACGAGCAGACAGCGGGCGCGTAAGCGACGAACCACCGCCCCCCGAGCGAGTTCCGCAGCGGGCACGTCGGCGGTTCGCCCCGCGCCGACGGTCACCCGCGAGGACTGTCTGAGCGCGGGGGGCGCGTGGTGCGTCGCGCAGCGCCCGCGGTTGCTCGCCAGCGCCGGCCCGAGCCATTTGTTCGACGCCTCTCGAGCACCCGAGGTTTTCGGGCTCGGGCTCCGCGTCCTCCAGCCTCCTACGCGGCTTCGAACGTCCACGCTTTGACGACGGCGGCGCGGATCGAGAGCTCGTCGAACACGCCCGTCATCGCGGGCAGCGATGCCAGCGCGTGCCACGCCTCGATCGAGGCCGCGGTGATCACGATCGAGAGGTCCCACCGCGATGCGCTCGCATCCGCGGGCAACCCGACGACGACATCGGCGCCGGCCGAGATCAGCTGGGCGCGTAGCATCTGCGCGAGCTCGACGCGGGTGCCGACCTCCTCGTCGAGCAACTTCACGAAGCAGAACCGCTGGATCACGGCTCGATGGTATCCAGCAGGTACGTGGGCGCAACCGCCGAATCGTGCTGCCAGCGCGAGATCCCGGTCACCAGCGCGGCATCGACGCCTGCAGCCTGCGCGCCGAGGATGTCGGTCTCGAGCTGATCGCCGACCATCGCCAGCCGCGCCGGGGCCACTCCGAGCCGACGCCCCGCCTCGAGGAACAGCAGCGGCGCCGGCTTGCCGAGGTGGTCGAACACCAGGTCGTGGCCCGGGAGCCTCCGGGCGAGCGCGAGCTCGATCAGCGCGGCCATCCCGCCGGCGGTCACGCCGAGCTCGCCTGAGCCCTTGGGATAGATCAGGTCGGGGTTCGGCAGCACGAGGGCGGGGCGCCTGCCCGCCTCGACCGCGCGCACGATCGCCGACAGCGCGAGCTCGATGCCTTCGAGGAACGGCGTCCCGCTGTCGTCGCAGATCGCGACGACGTCGACCGCCATGCCGGGTGCGAGCTCGATCGGCACGCCGCCGGCTTCGCGCACGAACTGGTACGAGTCCGCGGTCCCGAGCACGCAGGTTCGCGCCCCGACGAGGCCGCGGTCCCGGAAATAGTCAGCGAGCAGCATGCCGGAGGTCACGAACCGCGCGGCCGGGACCGCGAGCCCCGCCGACGCGAACCTGCGCTCGAACGTCGCCGGCACCCGCGACGCATCGTTGGAGACGATCGCGAACGGCATGTCACGGCGTCCGAGCTCGGCGATCAGGGCGACCGCGCCGGGCAGCACGCTCGTGCCATCGACCAGCACGCCGAACGCGTCGAGCAGCAAGCCATCATAGGTGTCCAGCAATGCGGACATCGTGGTCGGGCGAGGGGGCATCGGGACGCAGGATAGACGCGAAACCGATGTCGCACCCGGGTGCTATACGGCTGTCCATGCGGCCGTACCTCGACCTGCTCCGCCAGGTGCTCGATCAGGGGGAGCGCCGCACCGATCGCACCGGCACCGGCACGATCTCGCTGTTTGGCGCTCAGACCCGGTATGACCTCCGGCTCGGCTTTCCGCTCGTCACCACGAAGAAGGTCCTGTTCCCGGCGGTCGTCCGCGAGCTCGTGTGGTTTCTGCGCGGCTCGACGAACATCAACGACGACCTCCACGCTCACACGCCCATCTGGGATGCCTGGGCGGACGAGCAGGGTGAGCTCGGCCCGATCTATGGCTACCAGTGGCGCAACTGGGGCGGCGACCAGATCCAGACCGCGATCGACACGATCAAGCGAGATCCGACCTCGCGCCGGATCATCGTCAGCGCGTGGAACGTCGCCGACCTGCCGAAGATGCGGTTGCCGCCGTGCCACGCGCTGTTCCAGTTCTACGTCCAGGACAAGTCGCTCGACTGCCAGCTCTACCAGCGCTCCGCGGATCTTGCGCTCGGCGTGCCGTTCAACATCGCGAGCTACGCCCTGCTGATGTCGATCATCGCGCAGGAGTGCGGCCTCGCGCCGCGCTACTTCATCCATACCCTTGGTGACGCCCACATCTACCTCAACCACGTCGAGGGCGTGAAGACGCAGCTGGGCCGCGAGCCGATGGCCTTGCCGAAGCTCGTGCTCGCCGATCGGCCGACCCTCGAGATGCGGTTCGAGGACGTCGCGCTCGAAGGTTACCAGCACCACCCGTTCATCAAGTTTCCCGTCGCGGTGTGACGCAAGGCGTGGCCACCCGCTAGCCCCAGGGTTCAGGTCAGGGCCTGCGGAGGCGCTCGATCCGGTAGCGGATCTCGTACTCCTCGGCGCGAAGCTCGCCTTCCCAGTCGGTCTTGACGAAGCCGGCGGCATCGAGGTCGGGCATCTTGACGTCGCACTCGAAGGAGCCATCGACGCGGGTCAAGTAGATGTAGCGAAGGTCGGGGTGCGCGAGCGCGTCGTTCAGCAGGCCCGCACCGCCGACGATGAAGATCGTCTCGGCATCGGGCACCGCGAGAGCCTCGTCGAGCGTACGCGCGGCGATGACGCCGGGCGGCAGGACCTGCTCGCTGCGCGACACCACCACGTTGATCCGGTTCGGGAGCGGGCGGCGATCGACCTCCTTGCTCTCCCACGTCTTGCGACCCATCACGATCGCGTTCTTGCGTCCTTCGCTCGCGGTGCTGGTGATCCGCTTGAAGTGACGCAGGTCGCCACGCAGCTTCGGCCACGGGAGGGCGTTGCCCTTGCCGATCCCCCAGTCGCGATCAGCGGCCATTACAACGTCGAAGCTCACCTGCTCACGCTAACACGACTGCTCCGCGCCGATGATCGTGGGGCAACGTGGCGGGGCCACATCCGCCGGATCGCAGCGGATCGCACCGATGACGTCGATTGGCACGCGGTCGGCTGGTTCGTCCCGGCCGAGAGTGATTCGCTACCCGGGAGGTTCCATGCATCTCCTCGCGTGCTCGAGCGGCCGTCTCATCGTTGCCTGCGGTCCGAGCGTCTCGACCCGCGGGCCCGTGGGGGTGTCCTGATGGGCGCCGTCGCGGTCGTCACCGGCGCGGGGCGGGGGCTCGGGCGCAAGATCGCGGAGCGGCTCGCGCGCCGCTCCGTGCACGTGATCGCCACCGACATCGACGAGGGAGCCGCCCAGGTCACCGCGGCCATCTGTGATGGCACTGGCATGAAGCAGGATGTCCGAGATCCGGACAGTCACCGTCAGGTCGCGCGCGCGGCAGCCAGGATCGGTGACCTCGCGATCTGGATCAATAACGCCGGCGTCCTCGCGGTCGGCGACAGCCCGCAGATCTCCGATGCGGACACGCGGCGGATGATCGAGGTCAACCTGCTCGGCGTGATCTGGGGATGTCACGCCGCTCTCGCGCACATGACCTCCGGCACGATCGTCAACATCGCCTCGATGTCGAGCCTGGCGCCGTCTCCCGGCCTCGCGGTCTACGGCGCCACCAAGCACGGCGTGCTCGGCTACTCGCTGTCGCTTGCGGGGGAGCTTGCGCGCGCGAAGCGCCCGGTCTCCGTCAGCGCGCTGTGCCCCGACGCGATCGCCGGCGACATGACGAAGGCGGTCGCGCATGACGCCGCCGCCGGCATCCTGTTCTCGTCGGGCACGCTGCTCTCGCTCGACGAGGTCGCAGAGGCCGCGGTCGGGCTCGTCGAGCACCCGCGCCTGGTCCGCACGATGCCTGCGTATCGTGCGGCGCTGGTCCACCTGCTCCGGCCGTTTCCCAGGCTGGGACTGCCGCTGCTCGAGCAGTTCGCGAAGCTCGGTCGTCGGCGCCAGCGCTGATCGGTCCCCCGCACCCGACTTCGCAGCGCGCAGAGCTGGACCTGCCCGATCGGTGGGTCGTTCCGAACGCCAATCGTGACTACCTGTTCGACATGTATGGAGCCCAGACACCCGAGCCCGACCGCGCCTCGCTCGCGGCAGCGCTGCGCGAGCTCGAGGCCGCCAAGGCACGCGTCGAGCGCAGCGCTCGGCTGGTCGCGGACGACATGCGCAAGCAGTTGATCGAGAAGCTGTTGCCGGTGTTCGACAACCTCGATCGGTCGATCGCCGCGGCAGAGGCCTCCGGGGAGGCGCCGGCGATCGTCGAGGGCACCCGGCTCGTGCGTGGACAGCTCGAGGAGGTGCTCCGCGGTTACGGGGTCGAGCGCCTCGACGCGCAGGACCAGGGCTTCGATCCGGCGATCCACGACGCGGTCGCGACGGTCCCGGTCCCGTCGATGGACCTCCACGAGACCGTGCTCGAACAGGTCGCGCCCGGCTACCGCTTCGGCGATGCGCTGTTGCGCCCGGCCAAGGTCATCGTCGGGCTGCGGCGCTAGCAGCAGCGCGACCTCAGTTCAGCAGCGCTTCCTGGTCGTCGGTCGTCGCGGGCTTGAGCTCCGGCTGGGGCTCGGGCTTGGCCTCCGGCTTGTCGAGATCCATCTTCGGGAGGGAGCCCGACTTCGCCGCCTCGTTGAGGCGCTTCGCGTTGTTGTCCATGATGAACTTCGTGATGTACGGGAAGCCGACCTGGATCCCGTTGAGCTTGGGTGCCAGCGTGGCCGACAACCCGAACATGATCACCGCGGCGCGCTCGACGTAGAACCATCCCTCGGGATAGGCGATCGACTTCATCAGCTCGCGCAGCTCTTCCTTCTTCATGTCCGGATCGGCGAGCTGCGACGCAACTCCCGGATCGAGCTTGCCGAAGTCGGTGATGTTGAGGTTGAGCAGCTTCTCGAAGTACTTGCGCACGGTGCGCTCGAGCAGCTCGCGATCGCCGGTGGCCGCCATGAAGCCCATCGTGTCGATGCCCTGGACGACGAGGTCGTCCTTGCGCGTCATCAGGCCCGAGAGGATGTCGAACATCCCGTCCGCGAGGTTGTCGGTGAGCTGGGTCGCCGAGCCGAGATCGAGCACGACGATGCGGACCTGGCCCTCGGGCCCCCGCTGTACGAAGAAGTTCCCCGGATGCGGATCGGCGTGGAAGAACCGGTCGATGAAGACCTGCTTGTAGAACACCTTGGTCAGCTTGGTCGCGACGTCATAGGGATCGAGCTTGAGCGTCGCGAGGGCGTCCTTCTTCGTGATCTTGCAGCCGTCCATGAACGTCATGGTCATGACGGTCGGGCTCGACCATTCGGGATACACCTTCGGGAACAGCACGTCGGGGTCGCTCGCGAAGTTGGCCGACATCCGCGTGATGCAGCGGGCCTCGTTGGCGAGGTCGGTCTCTCTCGCGAGCATGTCGGCGAGCTGCTCATGGACGCGCGAGATCTGCTGGATCGGGACGAAGTTCTTGTAGACGCGGAGCGCCCAGCCGAGCACCCGGAGGTCGACCTTGATGATCGTCGCGACGTTCGGATAGAGGATCTTGACGGCGAGGCGATCGCCGGCGGCGTTCGTCGCTTCGTGCACCTGCCCGAGCGAGGCGGCGGCGATCGGCTCCTCGTTGAACGTCGTGAACACCTCGTGCGGCGGCTTGCCGAACGAATCGACGAACGTGCCGCGGATCTTGCGGTAGCTCTGCGGCGGGACATCGTCCTGCATCGGCTCGAGCTCCTCGGTGTACTCGCGCGGCAGGAACGTGCCCATCACCGAGAGAATCTGACCGAGCTTGATGTAGACGCCGCGCAGGTTGACGAAGCCCGAGAACATGCGTCGTGCGTTACGGCGATGGATCTGCTTCCAGCGCGTGCGCGTGTCGTAGCGCGATTTCCACAGACGAGCCCACGACACCTGCCACAGATAACTGAGGAAGATGACAGCGAACACGCGTGTCGCGCGTATGAGTCGAATAGCTGCCCACATCCGTCCAAGCTCGTCGAGGCGTCGTCACTCGATGGTAGCATGCACGCGTGTCGGACCTGTTCGATCGCGCTGCGAAGTTCTTTTCCGAGCTCCAGACCGACCTCTGCGGCGCACTGGCAGAGGCGGATGGCGGTGCCCAGTTCAACTCCGATGGCTGGCAGCGCCCGGGAGGCGGGGGCGGGGTGGCACGCGTGCTCGAGGGGGGCGCCTTGTTCGAGAAGGCGGGAGTCAACTGGTCCAACGTCGACGGCGAGCTCCCCGAGGAGATGGCCGCGCACATGCCGGGGCAGGGGCGCACGTTCCGGGCGACCGGCATCTCGCTGGTGCTGCATCCCCGCTCTCCCATGGTGCCGACCACCCATGCCAATTTTCGCTGCCTCATCAAGGGCGACGCGTTGTGGTTCGGGGGAGGGGCAGACCTCACGCCGTACTACTTCTTCCGCGAAGATGCGGTGCACTTCCACCAGACGCTGGCCAACGCATGTGACCGGCACCAACCGGTGGCCGACTACGATCGGTTCAAGTCCTGGTGCGACGACTACTTCTTCCTCCCGCACCGCAACGAGACCCGCGGGATCGGCGGCGTGTTCTTCGACTATCTGGGTGCCAAGGGCGAGCACCGTGCCGAGGACGTGTTCGGGTTCGTCCAGACCATCGGCCGCGCGTTCGCCGGGGCGTATCTCCCGATCACGGAGCGCCGCCAGCCACTCCCGTACGGCGAAACCGAGCGCACCTGGCAGCTCCAGCGACGGGGCCGCTATGTCGAGTTCAACCTGATCTACGACCGCGGCACCCTGTTCGGGCTCAAGACCAACGGCCGGATCGAGTCGATCCTGATGTCGTTGCCGCCCCTGGTGCGCTGGGATTACGACGTCATGGCGCAGCCGGGATCTCCGGAGGCCGAGCTGCTCACCCACCTCCGCCCGACCGACTGGCTCGCGCGCGCGAAGTAACGGCGAGCGTTCGCCCAACGACCGGCATGGGAGCTCGGTCGACCGTCGATCGAACGAGCGCGTAGGTGCGTGTGATCCGCCCATGATCCCAGGTGGTTCCTGGCGAGATCTGGCCGGCGATCGGCCGGTGTTGTCAGACGCCGATGCTAATGAATTCCTCGAACTGGAAGGGAGCCCGTACTGGGCAGCTAGTACGTCTGGCTTGACGATACCCTACCCGTAGCGTACAGAGGAACTATGGCCAAGAAGCAGACTCGACGGAGCATCAGTGTGAGCCGCACGACTTACGAGCGGCTGAAGGCGTTTTGCGAGGCCAACAGCATCTCGATGAGCCAGCTCGTCGAGACCCGCGTGAACGACTTTCTCGGTGACGGGCCAGCTCCCAGCAGCACCCCGAGCCCGAGCGTTCCGCGCCCGGCACCGATGAGCATGGGGACCCCGCGTCCGATGCCGACGTCGATGCCTTCGATCAAGCACGAGCCCCGTCCCGAGCCCCGTCCCGAGCCGCGCCACGAGCCCCGCGCCATCCCGAGCCAGCCAGTCCCCATGACCTCGGCGGCCGCGCGGTATGCGGTCGAGCCGCCCCCGCCGATCATCAAGCCCCGGCAGCAGGAAGCTGCGCCCGCGCCGGCCGAGAAGCGGCCTGACCAGATCTTCACCTTCTGAACACCGTCCGCGAGCTCGCCCGGTGAGCTCGCTCCTGGCCATCGAAGACAAGCCGTCGTGCGCACCCGATCCGGGGTGTGTCGACGGTGTTGTCCGTTTCGGACCCACCCCCAGACGTGCGCAAAAAAAAGCGGGCCCGGTTGTCCGGGCCCGCTGCTCATCCATTCACGAGCCTTGCGGCTCGAGGATCGGTGGGAGGCTAGGAACCGCCCCCCGTTGAGCTGAGACTGGTACTTTGCATGTTCTTCTGTCCTCCCCTGGCATAAGCCAGAGCCCAACGCCTACGGCCCGCCGGCAGAATTGCAGCGGCTCCCGGGGTTGGACCTTCGTAATGGGCACAACGGCCCGGTTCGAAGTCCACGATTCGCGATGTCCGATTGGTCATCGTGCGTGTGCTCGGCGACTCACCGTCGCAGAAACCATTCTAGGGCATCGAGCCCCGACACGCCAGCGTTACGGATCGGCTGACGTGCTATTCACCGCGCGTCATGACGACGCGGCCTACGAAGCAGCTGGAGACGTTCCCCAACCCGCGCCTTGGACGCGAGTACCACATCGCCTTCGAGTGTCCCGAGTTCACCTGCCTGTGTCCGATGACGGGCCAGCCGGACTTCGCAACGATCTCGATCGATTACGTGCCGGACCAGCTCTGTGTCGAGCTCAAGAGCTTGAAGCTCTACCTGTGGAGCTACCGCAACGAGGGGGCGTTCCACGAGGCCGTGACGAACCAGATCTGCGATGACCTGGTCGCGGCGGTGGAGCCGCGATCGATCACGGTGATCGGCAAGTTCTGGATGCGCGGCGGGATCACCACCAACGTGGTTGTCACACACACCAAGGGCGCGTGAGCCCTCGCGGGCGGCTCAGCCGCCGCCGTGGTCGCGGACCAGCAGGAGCTGGTGATCGCCGAGCGAGCGCTCGGCGAACGCGGCCTCGCTGAACGCCAGGTAGAGCAGCCAGGTGCGGACGAACGGTTCGTCGAACCCGAGCGCTCGAACGCTCGGCATCGCCTCGAGGAAGCGATCGCGCCACGCGCGGAGGGTGGGCACGTAGTGGGGACCGATGTCGTCCTTGCGCTCGATCCGGAACCCGGCAGGAGCGGCGGCGCGCTGGATGACCTCGACTGACGGGATCAGCGAGCCCGGGAAGATGTAGGTCTGCATCCAGTCGACGCGTCGCCGGTACACGTCGAACCGATCGTGAGGCATCGTGATCGATTGCAGCGCGAGCCGGCCGCCAGGTGCGAGGACGCGTGCGCAGCTCGCGAAGTAGCCGGGCAGAAAATCGTAGCCGACCGCTTCGAGCATCTCGATCGAGACGATCTTGTCGTACGTGCCCGGGAGCCGTCGGTAGTCGCGGTACTGGATGTCGACACGATCGGATAGCCCGGCGGCAGCAACCCGCGCCGACGCGAGCGCGTGCTGGTCGCGCGAGACCGTGATCGCGGTGACCTTGCAGCCGCGTGTCCTCGCCGCGTGGATCGCCATCCCGCCCCAGCCGCACCCGATCTCGAGCAGGTGGTCGCGGGGCTCGAGCGCGAGCCAGTCGCACAGCCGCTCGAGCTTGGCGTGCTGCGCGGCGGCGAGTGCCATCGCGGGATCGGACCAGTACGCGCACGAGTAGGCGAGGGTGTCGGCGTCGAGGAACAGCTGGTAGAACGCGTTCCCGAGATCGTAGTGCGCGTGGATGTTGCGCTGGCTGCCATCGCGCGTGTTTGCCGCGCGACGGTGGCGCAGCAGGGTCGGTAGCTGGCCGAGCCGGGTCAGCGCCGACTCGACCCCGCGGGCACTGGTGCCGCGCAAGAACACGCGGATGACCGCGACGACATCGTCGCTCGACCACTCGCCGGCGACGTACGACTCACCGGCGCCGAGCTCGCCGCGGAGCAGCAGGCGGAGGAACAGCCGGTCGTCGTGGACGCGGGCCGTGGCATCGGCGCGCCCGATGCCGCCGAGCCGCAGCCGCTGGCCCGACGGCATCACGAGATCGAGCCGGCCACCGGTCCAGCCGCGACGCAACCGGGCGAAGGCCGCCCAGCGCAACGCGCTCCCTGCCGGCGGGGCCGGCCGCGGCAGCGGAACGATCCGCGGATTGGTCAGGTCATATGATGTCGGGGCTACCGGCCTG
This sequence comes from Deltaproteobacteria bacterium, assembly GCA_018262455.1. The sequence continues at coordinate 18,863 of JAGSPR010000024.1, forward strand.
GCCACGATCGAAGTCGGCAGGGTGACGGGGCGATGATCGGGCGGTGGTCGGCGATACGGCACGCCGAGCCACCGCAGCTTCAAGGCCTCCAGGTGAATGAGGCCCACCACCTGAAGCGCCATGACCGGATACCGGACGGCCACACGGCCGAGCGCTCGATCGGTGAGCGGCGTGCGCACGCCGTCCAGCCGGGCCGTGAACACGCGATCTCCGGGCCGGCTCCCGGCGGTCATCCCAGCGGACATCTCGGCATCCTGGGGGACGACGTGCATGGTGATCGCGAGCCGGTCGCCATCGAGCGGCGCGTCGAACCAGAAGTCATAGCTCGCCTCGCCGTGGAGGAACGGCGAGACGAACAGCTCGCGGACGTGGCGAAACCCGATCCGTGTGCCGGGCAGCCGCTGCGCCGGCCCGAGCACGTAGCACCGCCGGCCGCCGTAGGTGTTGTTGACCTCGGCGATGACCGACGTCAGCGCGCCGGCCGCGTCGTAGTTGAGGAAGAAGCTGACCGGGTTGAACACGTAGCCGAACGTGCGCAGGTTCGTGACGAGCCGCGTGGTGGTCGGCAGTGGCAGGCGGTTCGCGGTCGCGAGATCGGCAACGCCCGCGGCGAGGCCGGACGCGCCGGTCTCGTAGTCGCGATCGTGGAGCGCGAACAGGTTGCCGCGCTGGTGCGAGAACAGGGCAAGCTCGCGATCGAGCGCGGGCAGCTCCGCGAGATCGATGGCGGCCATGTAGACCGGATAGCGGAACGCGCGCCGGGCGTGGACGTCGTGCCGGGTGTGCACGAGCGATCCGGTGTAGAGCGCCGACCGCGTCACCGGTGACGACGTCCTCGCCGACGCTCGTCGGTCATGGCGTGGTCCGTTCGTCGGCCACGAGCCGGGCCGCGGCGGCGAGGCCCGCCCGCAGCCCGTCCTCGTGGAACCCGAACCCGAAGTGGGCACCGGCGTAAGACGTGCGCTGCGCACCGCCCAGGCGCGGCAGCTCGGCCTGCGCGGCGAGCGCGGCGCGATCGAACCGCGGGTGCGTGAACGTCACGGCGTGCAGCACGCCGGCTGGGGGCGAGCGCGGGTTCAGCGTCACGAGGTAGGGCTCGTCGGGCAGGCCCTGCAGCTTCGTCATCGAGTACGTCACCGCCACTTGCGCGGTGTCGGGATCCGCGACGTAGTTCCACGACGCGTGCGCCGAGGGGCGGCGGGGCAAGAACCGGCGATCGGTGTGCAGCACCGTGCGGTTGGTGCTGTAGCGAAACGCGCCGAGCACGCGCTGCTCGTCGGCAGACGGGGATGACAGCAACGCGAGCGCGGTATCGCCGTGGGTCGCGATGATCACGCGATCGTGGCGGTGCTCGCGGCCGCCGGCGACGATCGTCACGCCGCGGTCATCGCGATCGATCGTGGTGATCGGCGTGGCGAGCTCGAGCGTGCAGCGGCCGGTCGCGAGGAGCGCTGCGACGAGCGCATCGACGTAGCGCTGGCTGCCACCCTCGACCGTGTGCCACGCGAGCGGCCGCAGGACGTTCAGCATGCCGTGCTGATCGAGGAACCGGAGGTAGGTCTCGGCAGGGAATGCGCCGCAGTGATCGGGTGCGAGCGACCACAGCGCGGCCGCGAGCGGGATGACGAACCGATCGCGCAGCTCGCCGGGGCCGACGTAGTCGTCGAGGGTCATGCCGGCGACCCGACCGGCGTCGAGATCGCGGCGGGCACGTGAGAGGAAGCGCACCGCCTCGCTGAGGAACCGCCAGTGCCGGGGATCGACGATCCGGCGGCGGTCCGCGAACATCGCGCTCAGGCTCCCGCTTCCCCACTCGAGCTCATCGCCAGGCAGCGAGACCGAGAACGCCATCGTCGTCGGCCGGGTACGGATCCCGAGCGCGGCGAGCAGCCGGAAGAACAGCGGGTAGCGCTCGCGGTTGCAGACGATGAAGCCCATGTCGATCGCGAGTCCGCGTGCTTCGACGGTGTAGACATGTCCGCCAGGCCGCGCCGCGGCCTCGTAGACCGTGACCTCGTGCGGTCCGGCGAGTGCACGTGCGGCCCCCAGCCCGGCGACGCCGGCTCCGATGATCGCGACGCGCATCATCGCGGCGCGTCGACCAGGATCGTGCCGCGAAACCGGACCGGCGTGGTCGGCGCCGTGCCGTGTGCGTCGCGCAGCTCCACGGTGAGATCGATCGAGGCGGTGCGCAGCGCCAGCGCGGCGGCCTCGGTGACCGGGATGACCAGCTCCGGGACGCTCGCTGCGCCCTTCGCGAGGCTGCCCGCGTAGAGCACCCGACCGTCGATCGCCGGGGTCCCGGGTGCGATGAGGTGGCCGCGCACCGCCCACGCGGGGCCCGGCCCGGCGTTGTCGAGCGGCAGCACGACCCGCACGGCGGGGCCGTCCGCGGTCGAGGTCAGGCTGACGCGCAACGAACCGGCGACGAGGCCGGGCACCAGGCGCATCGGCTCGATCCGGGTGTCGAAGCCGGCTTCCGCGAGGAATGCCTGTGCATGGTTCGCGAGCGCGCCGCCCGACAGCGTCGTCGTGATCGTGCGCGGGCCCGTGTCGGTGTCGAGCGTGGCCGTGACCTCCCACGCCGGGACCGCGACGGTCTCGAACGCGTCGACGAGCTGGTACGGCGAGACCGCGAACACGCCATCGCCGTCGATCCGCCCTTGCACCTCGACGCCGCGCACGACCAGCCTCGCTGCGCGTGCCACGAGCGGACGTTCGCCGCACGGCTCGTGCGGGCCCGGTCGCCGGATCGGTGGGATCGCAGCTCCCGGACGCAGCTCGGTATGGGTTCCGAGCCACGGTCCGATCGCGAACGGCAAGCCGGCGACGAGGAGGCCGCCGCCGGCATACGAGAACGGGCTTCCGCCTGGCTCGGACTCGCTGATCCCACGGACCATCATGATCGCGCCCGCCGCGGTCGCGATCACCCCGACGACGAACGTCGCGAGGTTCGGCTCGGTGACGAGCTCCGTGCCGGTGACCTGGGCGATGGTCTCCTCGGTCGGACACTCGAGCGGCTCGACGAACCGCAACCGACCCTTGTCGGTCAGCACCAGCGTGGGGCGCCGAGCGATCGCGCCTTCGGCGTGCCGGGTGCGCGTGGTCGAGCCGGGCCGCGTGAGCTCCCGGCGCTCGACCACGTGACATCCAGCGATCGCGACGAGCACCGCCAGTCGACTGAGCACGGCCCGACCATACCGCAGAGATCCGGGAACCCACGGCGGCGCACCTCGATCGATCTCGCGTAACCTGGTTCGGACCCCGGTGCTCCTACCTGCCGCGACCGAGCTTCCGCTCGGCGGACATCCCGGCTTGCTCGTCCGTCCCGAGGCGGCGCGCTGGCTGTACGTGCTCGCGCACGGCGCCGGCGCGGGGATGCGCCACGCGTTCATGGAGGAGATCGCCGCGCAGCTCGCGCGGCGTGGCGTCGCGACGTTGCGCTGGGAGTTTCCATTCATGGCGGCGGGCACGCGCCGGCCGGATCGTGCGGCGGTCGCCGAGGCCAGCGTGCGCGAGGTCTGGACCGCTGCGCGTGCGCGGTTCGGGGACGACCTGCCGATGTTCGCGGGCGGCAAGTCGTTCGGCGGTCGGATGACCTCGCGCGCGCACGCGGCCGGCGCGCTCCCCGGGCTTCGCGGGCTCGCGTTCCTCGGGTTTCCGCTCCACCCTCCCGGCAAGCCGGCGCGTGGCCGTGCTCCGGCCGCGACGCCTTCGATCGCCCGCGCCGAGCACCTGGCTGGTGCTGCCGGGCCGCTCCTGTTCGTGCAGGGCACACGCGACGCCCTCGCGGACCTGACGCTGCTTCGCCCGGTGGTCCACGGGCTCGGCCGACGCGCGCAGCTCCACGTCGTCGAAGGCGCAGATCACGGCTTCGACGTCCTCGTGCGCTCGGGGCGAACCGCGGACGACGTGATGGCCGAGATCGCGACGACGATCACGGCGTGGATGGCACGCATCTCGTGACCGGGAGCGCGGGCCGCTGGCCCGAGCAGCCAGACGGAGATGATAGGATTCCGCAGTCGTGTGGACGAGCTATTCGGCGCGGCACGCAGCGCAGCTGATCGGGTTGCCCGAGTCCGCGGTGCGGAGCTGCATCCGTGACGGCATCGTCGGCACCCCAGGCATGGTGCCGGCGCAGCTCTCGTTCCGCGATCTGTCGGCGCTGCGCACGGTGAAGGCGCTCGTCGACGCGGGCCTGCCGCTGCCCCGCGTGCGCAACGAGCTCGTGCGGATCCAGCGCGCCACCGGTGCCTCGATCGCCGAGCTCACCGTCGAGGCGCGCGGCGGACAGGTCCACGTCCGAGGTGGCGACAACTCCGACGCCGCGATGTCCACCGGCCAGCTCGCGTTGCGATTCGACGCTGGCCCCGACCCCACCCCGGACCCGAGCCCGAGCTCGAGCGGCGGCGAGCTCCGCGAGTTGCCCCGTGCGGCCGATGCACCGGTCCTCGCGTTCGCATCGCCGGCCACCGCCGAGCAGTGGCTCCAGCGCGCGATCTCGCTCGAGGAGCGAGACCCGGTCGCCGCGATCGACGCGTACCGCCGCGCGCTCCGGCTGCGCCCGGATTGCACCGAGTCCTGGCTCAACCTCGGCCGGCTGTTCGCCGAGAGCGGCGACGGCACCGCCGCGCATGACTGCTTTCGCAGCGCGCTCGAGCTCGATCCAGCCGACGCGACCGCCTACTACAACCTCGGCGTGATCGCGCAGGATGCGGGCAAGGAGGCCGACGCGATCGCGCTGTATCGCCGCGCCCTCGAGCTCGATCCTCACCTCGCGGAGGCCCATTACAACCTCGCGACGCTGTTCGATCAATCCGGGGACTCGCGCTCGGCGATCCGCCACATCAACGAGTACCGCAAGCTCACGCGGTAGCCTGACGGTCAGGAGAAGCCCAGCAACCGCCCGCCCTGGTAGACGAGGAAGCTCACGATCCACGCGAGCGCCGTCATGTACGTGAACAGGAACACCGGCCATCGCAAGCTGGCGGTCTCGCGGCGCACCACGGCGAGCGTGCTCATGCACTGGCAAGCGAGCGCGAAGAAGATCATGAGCGACAACCCGACGAGCGGCGTGTAGGCGCGGCTGCCGTCCGGCTTCTTGGCCTCCTTCAGGGCCTGGCGCAGCGGCTCGGAGCCTTCGTCCGCCTCGCCGACGCTGAACACGATGCCGAGCGTCGAGATGAACACCTCGCGCGCGGCGAACGCCCCGATGATGCCGACGCCGATCTTCCAGTCGAACCCGAGCGGGCTGATCGCCGGCTCGAGCGCATGGCCGAGCCGGCCACCGTAGCTGTTCGCGAGCAGCTCGCCGGCTCTGGCATCGGCCAGGCTCTGCCTGGCCTGCTCGGAGGGCGCGCGCTCGATCATCGCGGCGTAGTCGGGCGAGCCCTTCGGCAGCTCGCGCGGGAACGCCAGCAGCGCCCACAGCACGATCGAGCACCCGAGGATCACCGTGCCCGCCTCGCGCAGGAACATCGACGACTTGCCCCACATCATGCGCAGCACGTCCCGCCAGCGCGGCCAGCGATACGGCGGGAGCTCGATCAGGAACGGCAGCCGCTTCGCCTTCAGCGGCTTCACGGTCTTCGACATCACCCACGCCGCGATCAGCGCGGTGATGACGCTGAACAGGTACATCCCGACCATCAGCAGCGCCTGGGTCAGGCGTGCGCCCGGGATCAGCGCCGCGATCACGAGCGTGTACACCGGGAGCCGCGCCGAGCAGGTCATCAGCGGCACGACCATCATCGTGAGGATCCGGTCGCGCCGGCGCTCCATCGTGCGCGTCGCGAGGATCGCGGGGACCGCACACGCGAAGCCCGACAGCATCGGCACGAACGCGCGGCCATGCAGGTTCATCGACCGCATGATCCGGTCCATCAGGTACGCGACGCGTGCCAGGTAGCCGCAGTCCTCGAGGAAGCCGAGGAACAGGAACAGCAGCAGGATCTGCGGCAAGAACACCATCACCGAGCCGACGCCGCCGATCACGCCGTCGACCAGGAAGTCGGTGAAGATGCCCTCGCCGAGGCCTCCGCGCACCAGCTCGCCGAGTCCCTTGAACAGCCGATCGACGCCGTCGATCGCGGGATCGGACCACCAGAACAGCGACATGAACAGGACGGTCATCACCGCCATGAACGCCGCGAACCCGATCACGCGATGGAGCAGGAACCGATCGATCCGCTCGGTGCGGCGGCGATTGACCTGACGTTTGGCGAGCTTGGCGACCTCGAGATCGAGCCAGGTCCAGCGCGCGAGGATCGGGCGATCGAGCTCGACGTCGTCGGGTGTGCTGGCCGTCTCGACGGCGCGGCGCAGCGCCTCGGGGAGATCGAGCTCGTCATCCTCGGTGCCTCCGGTGCGGAGCTCGATGCACGTCAGGGCCCACAACGCGAGCGCATCATCGCCGGCGGGCAGGTCGGTGCCGTACCGGGCGGCGGTGGTCCACGGCGCGGGCAACGCTGCCTTCACCACATCGAGTCGCGCGCGCAGCGCGGCGGAGGCCTCCCAGTGTGCCCTCGGGCGGCGTTCCGTCTGCAGCGTGCGGGCGATCGCGGCGACGAGCTCGGGCAGGCCGGACCGCGTCCGCGCGACCACGGGCACGACCTCGCAGCCGAGCAGGGCGCCGAGCGCACGTGGGTCAGGAGTCGCGGTCTTCGCCTCGTCGACCATCGTGAGCGCGACGACGCAGCGCGCGCCGAGCTCCTGACACTGCAGCAGCAGGTACGCGGACCGGGCGACCTGCGTGGCATCGATGCAGATCACCACCGCGTCGGGAACCGGCGAGCCGGCGATCCCGACGATCGCGTGGAACGCGATCTGCTCCTCGGAGCTGCGGGCATTGAGGCTGTAGGTGCCGGGGAGATCGTGGAGATCGGCGGCGACGTCGCCGGACAGCTTCACCGTGCCGCGCTTCCGCTCGACCGTGATCCCGGGGTAATTGGAGACCTTCGCGGACAGGCCGGTGAGCGCGTTGAACAGCGTCGTCTTGCCGACGTTCGGGTTGCCGGCGAGCACGAGCTGCGGTCGTTGCGGGCCCGCCGTCGTCAAGGCTCGACCTCGATCTCGGCCGCCTCGGCGCGCCGGATCGACCACTGTCCGCCCCGCACTTCGATCTGCAGCGGATCGCCCAGCGGCGCCACGGTCACCACACGCACCGTCGTGCCGGGCACGAGGCCCATCTCCAGCAAGCGCCGACGGAATGCGCGCGGTCCCTTCACTTCACGCACGGTGGCCGGTCGTCCCAGCGGGATCTCGGCGAGGGTCGGCACCCACCACAGCTACCACTGTCCCCGACATTTGAAAATAGTTTTCAATCTCCAATTTGCCTGGCATCGCGGCTATGTGTCCGAGATCGCAGATGGTGGTCTGTTACTCGCCCGCTCGTTTCGTGATGCTACATTCGCATCCCAGGGGGGCATAGATGGACAGCGCGCAGACCCTGCTGCTGAACCAGGGATTCGAACCGATCAAGGTGATCTCGTGGCAACGAGCGATCACCCTGTTGTTCCTCGGCAAGGTCGAGGTTCTCGAGGAGTACGCCCACGGCGCTCGCTCGGTGAACCTGGTGATCAAGATCCCCGCCGTGGTGCGGCTGCTCCGCGCGTTCCGTCGCCACGCTCGACCGGTGAAGTTCTCGCGGGTCAACATCTACGCGCGCGACAACTACCGCTGCCAGTACTGCCGCAAGAAGGCGTCGATCACCGACCTGACGTACGACCACGTCGTCCCGCGCTCGCAGGGCGGCATGACGGAGTGGACGAACATCGTCACGTGCTGCTACCTGTGCAATCGCAAGAAGGGCGGTCGCACGCCGCGCGAGTCGGGGATGGCGCTGCTCAACCAGCCGACGCAGCCCAACTGGGTCCCCGCCGTCGCGATCCGGATCTCGCTGCGATCGATCCCGGAGGCGTGGACCGATTACCTCTACTGGACGGGCGAGCTCGACACCGACCCGCCGGACTGAGCGTTCCAGGCCGCGATGCGGATCTGCTTTGTCTGCATGGGGAACATCTGCCGTTCTCCGACGGCGGAAGCCGTCATGGCCAAGCTGGTGCGGGATGCCGGGCTCGCCGACCGCGTCGTCATCGACAGCGCCGGGACGGGCGCGTGGCACATCGGCGAGCTCGCCGATCCACGCACCCGGGCGGCGGCCCGCAAGCGCGGGCTCGAGCTCACGCACCGGGCGCGCCAGTTCACGCGACACGATCTCGATCGGTTCGATCTCGTCCTCGCGATGGACGACGACAACCTGCGCCACCTGACCCGGCTGCTCGGCTCGCGCACCACGCCGACCGTCCGGCTGCTCCGCAGCTTTGATCGGCGCCCGGCAGCGCTTGCGGCTCCTTGCGCCGAGGTGCCCGATCCTTATGCGGGCGGCGAGGATGGCTTCGAGCACGTGCTCGATCTGTGCGAGCGCGCGTGCGAGGGGCTGGTCGCTCACGTGCGCGAGCAGCTCCGGTGACGGCGCGCTGGCAAGCCGAGCTCGCGATCGCGGTCGGCGCGCGCGTCGTGGCGATCGATCCGATCGCGGGTGGTGACATCAACGACGCGTACCGGGTCCGGCTCGACGACGGCCGCTTCGTGTTCGTGAAGACCCACGGCAATCCGGCGCCGGACCTCTACGCCGCGGAGGCCGCGGGGCTCGCGTGGCTGCGTCCAGGCCCGCTGCGGGTGCCGGGCGTCGTCGCCGTGACCGAGCGCTTGCTGGCGCTCGAGTGGCTCGAGCTCGGGCCGCGAGGGCGCGGCTTCGACGCGGCC